>NZ_JBFRCG010000020.1:0-152203 GCF_040965595.1 Paraburkholderia sp. EG287B | reverse complement strand
CTTACCCTCAGTGGTCGTTTTGACACCACCACTTTGGCACTCTGATGCCGTCGGGTACAGCGAGGGCTCCGCCGTTCCTACTGCCTCTCCGTTCCGACGCGGGAGGGAGGCGTCCATACCATCTCCTGACTGCGTTTCCGTGTGTTTCCAGATTGGAATCTTGAAGCTTCCAAAATACCGCTTTATGTATTTTGCGGAATGCCTAAAGTTAGCACATCGCTGGAGACAAAACCGGAGACACCTTCATGCCCCCATTACCTCAGTGGGCCCGGACGCGCGCCGTCATACGCGAAGTCGGCCTGCGCGACGGCCTGCAGAGCATCCAGACGGTGCTGCCGACCGAACACAAGATCGAATGGATCCGTGCCGCGCACGAAGCCGGCCAGCGCGAGATCGAAGTGGGTTCGTTCGTGCCTGCACGCCTCCTGCCGCAACTCGCCGATACAGCGGAACTCGTCGCTTACGCAAAGACGCTGCCGGACCTCTTCGTCTCGGTGCTGGTGCCGAACCTGAAAGGCGCCGAGCGCGCGCTGGAGGCGCAAGCGGACCTGCTGCTCGTGCCCCTTTCCGCGAGTGAGGCGCATAGCCTCGCGAATCTGCGCAAGACGCCCGATGAAGTCGTGGCCGAAGTGGCGCGCATCCGCGCCGCGCGCGACGCGAGCGGCGCGAAGACGCTTATCGAAGGCGGCATCGGCACGGCGTTCGGCTGCACGCTGCAAGGGCGCGTCGAGCCAGCCGAGGTGCTGCGCTGCATGCAGGCGTTGCTCGACGCGGGCGCGGACCGCGTGAGTCTCGCCGACACCGTGGGCTACGCCAACCCCGCCGCCGTGCGCGAACTCTTCGAGGCCGCACGCGAGATTGCGGGCGAGCGGCTGTGCTGCGCGCACTTTCACGACACGCGCGGCCTCGCGCTCGCCAACGTCTACGCGGCGCTGGGGGCGGGCGTCACGCGCTTCGACGCTACGCTCGGCGGCATCGGCGGCTGTCCGCATGCGCCGGGCGCGAGCGGCAATGCGTCGAGCGAAGACCTCGCGTTCATGCTCGCCGACATGGGCATCGACACCGGCATCGACATCAAACGGCTGCTGGCGCTGCGCGCGCGCGTGGCCCAGTGGCTGGAGGGCGAAACGCTGCACGGCACGCTCTGGCGCGCCGGACTGCCGAAGACCTTTGGCGCAATCGCGCACCACGCCTGATTAGTTTGAGGTACTTATGAATACGCAAAACCGTTTGCCGCTAGAGGGCGTGCGTGTCGTCGAATTCACGCACATGGTCATGGGCCCCACCTGCGGGATGATCCTCGCGGACCTCGGCGCCGAAGTCATCAAGATCGAACCGCCCGGCGGCGACAAGACGCGCAATTTGCCGGGCCTCGGCATCGGCTTTTTCCGCTCGTTCAACCGCAACAAGAAGAGCGTGGTGCTCGACATCAACACCGAGTCGGGCCGTGCGGCAGCCGTCGAGCTGATCGGCGAGTGCGACGTGATGCTGGAAAACTTCCGGCCCGGCCTGATGGAAAAGCTCGGACTCGATTACGCCACGCTCTCGCAGCGCTATCCGCGCCTCATTTACGTCTCGCACAAGGGCTTTTTGCCGGGCCCCTATGAAAAGCGTCTCGCGCTCGACGAAGTCGTGCAGATGATGGGCGGCCTCTCGTACATGACCGGGCCTGCGGGGCGGCCGCTGCGCGCCGGAACCTCGGTGAACGACATCATGGGCGGCATGTTCGGCGCGATCGGCGTGCTGGCCGCGCTGCGCGAGCGCGACGCGACCGGGCGCGGCCAGGAGGTGCAGAGCGCGTTGTTCGAGAACTGCGTGTTCCTGAGCGCGCAGCACATGCAGCAGTACGCCATGACGCACGAAGCGCCGCCGCCCATGCCTTCGCGCGTGTCGGCCTGGAGTGTGTACGACGTGTTCACGCTCGCCGAGGGCGAACAGCTTTTCATCGGCGCGGTGAGCGACAAGCAGTTCGTGACGCTGTGCGACGTGATCGGCTGTCCGCAGCTCGCCGACGAGCCGCACTTCGCGAACAACGCGCTGCGCGTGACGGTGCGGCCCGAACTGCTCGAACGCCTCGGCGCCGTGCTCGCCACGCAGCAGGTGGCCGAACTCATGCCGCGTCTCGAAGCGGCCGGCATTCCGTACGCGCCGATCGTGCGCCCGGACCAGTTGCTCGACGATCCGCACCTGAAGGCGAGCGGCGGACTCGTGCCGATGCAGACCGACGACGGCGGCACGACCGAAGTCGTGCTGCTGCCGCTCATGATGGGCGGCCGCCGTCCCGGCGTGCGCCAGCCGCTGGCAAAGGTGGGCGAGCATACCGAAGCGGTGCTGGCGGCCCTGAAGTCACACGCAGCGCCCTGAGCCGAGGGCAGACGCAGTAACAGCAGCACGTTCGCGGTTCCCTCGCTGGTCTGCCATACGGTTGCGCGTGCCACGAGCCATCAGAAGCTCGCACGTGCCGCGCGCTCGCGGACCGGCGTTCACAAGAATGACGCCCGGCGAGGCGTCGTCACGGAGACAAGCATGCAACGAACCCTCGGCGCGGACGCCCCGCTCGACGCCGTCACGGCCCCACCCGCAGGCAATCGCGCAGCGGCAGCGCTTTCCGCGCGGCTCGACCGCCTGCCCGCCACGCGCCAGCTCTGGATGCTGGTCATGTTGATCTCGCTGGGCGGCTTCTTCGAGGTCTACGATCTCATCTTTACGGGCTATATCGCGCCGGGCATGGCAAAAAGCGGCATGCTGCAAACCACCACGCATGCATTCTTCGGCTTCAACGGCATCGGGGCCTTCGTGGCCGCGACCTTCGCGGGTCTGTTCATCGGCACATTCTGCTTCGGCTGGCTGCCCGACCGCTTCGGACGACGAAGCGTATTCACCTTCTCGTTGCTCTGGTATTCGGTGGGCTCGGTGGCGATGGCGTTTCAGCATACCTCGCAGGGGCTGATCCTGTGGCGCTTCATCACCGGCATCGGTGTGGGCATCGAGATCGTCACCATCGACAGCTATGTCACGGAAATGGTCCCGCAGCAGATGCGCGGGCGCGCCATGGCGCTGAATCAGGCGATCATGTTCGCCGCGGCGCCCATTTCGGCGTTGCTTTCGTGGTGGCTCGTGCCGCAGGCGCCGCTCGGTCTCGACGGCTGGCGCTGGGTCGTGCTCGCCGGCTCGCTCGGAGCGGCGATCGTGTGGTTCGTGCGCCGCGCCGTGCCGGAGAGTCCGCGCTGGCTCGTCACACACGGGCAAACCGGGGCGGCCGAACGGGTGATCGCGCAGATGGAGCAACGCGCCGTGCGCGAAAGCGGCAAGCTCCTGCCCGAGCCTTCGCCTACGCTCGTGCTGCCCGCGCACCGGCGCGCCTCGCTCGCGGAACTCTGGAAGCCGCCGTATCGGGCGCGCCTCATCATGCTGATCGCGTTCAACCTCTGCCAGGCCGTGGGCTATTACGGCTTCGCGAACTGGGTGCCCACGCTCCTGATCGGGCAGGGCGTGACCGTCACGAAGAGCCAGCTCTACGCGGTCGTGATCGCCATTGCGCTGCCGTGCGGGCCGCTGCTCGCGATGCTCGTGGCCGATCGCATCGAGCGCAAGTGGCTCATCGTCAGCTCGGAGTTCGCGGTGATCGTGTTCGGGTTGATGTTCTCGCAGGCGCGCGGACCGCTCGCGCTGATTTCGCTCGGTGTCCTGATCAGCCTTGCGGGGCAGACCATATCCGTGTGCTATCACGCTTACCAGGCCGAGCTTTTCCCCACGGCGGTGCGTTGCAGCGCCAACGGCATCGTCTATTCCGCGAGCCGCGTGGGCGCGATGATGTCGGGCTTCATCATTGCCGCGTTGCTGCGCGACTTTGGCGTGAGCGGCGTGTTCGCCGGGATCACCGTGTGCATGCTCGCGGTGATGATTTCGATCGGCGGATTTGGACCGCGCACGAATGGCGTGCGGCTCGAAGAACTTTCGGCTTGAGTTGTCAGGGAAGGAGGCGTGCCGGCTGGCACGCCTGCGAAGGCAACGCTCAGGCCGCGGCGATCACGTCGATGCGCAGCGTCGGGCCGCCCGCCGCGATTTCGAGCAGACGATCGACGTTCGGATGTGCGCCCGGACGGTTGCGCGCGTCAGCGGTGTGCTCGGCGAACACGGCGAGGCCATGCTCGGCGGCGTTGGAGTCGAGCGTGCCGAAGGCTTCGCGCAGATAGTGGTAGACCGCGAGCGAGCCCTGCTTGCCGGGCATGTTTTCGATGCTCGCGGCGATGTTGCCCTGAGCGTCCACGAGATCGATGCGCTCGATGCCGTCGATGCCCGGCAGCAGTGCGAGATTGTCCTTGAAGGCGGCGCCCGGTTGAATTGCTTGAATCACTGAAAACACTCCGTTGGTTCGATAGATGGCTTTTGTGGAGCCGTATCTTAGCCGATCGGGGCGTTAGGCAGCTCGAACTAGTCGGCGGCGCCCGCTATTTCGCCCAGGCGAATGCGCGCGAGCAGGCGCGGGTCCTGGCACTGCGCGTACCCAGGGAGCCGGCTGCGGTGCGTCTCGTGGGCCTCGATCGGGCGATTAATGTGAGAGGTTTCTGTAAATATCGCAGTACCATTGCGGATTCGGAGACCCAGTCGCGCAAGAACGGTTGCCAACGCACTAGCGCTCACGCTCGCGATTGACGAGCCGCTCGACACGCATACGCCCGGGCGGCTCGAAATAGGTTCCGAACCGGACCAGCCCGGCCTTTCTGAGATGGCAGACCATCGTGAAGCTCGCGAGGAGCCCGGGATCGGGCTTGTCGCTGATCTCGATGTCGATCGAACGCAGACGCGGCTCGAACTTGAGCAGCGTGTTTTCCATCTGATTGCGCAAATCGTGGACTGACGCCGGCAGGTTCTTGTAGACGTCGGTCAGGTCCGGCAATCCAAAGTCGGGCACATGCTTGAGCGCACCCGCCCGTGTATTCAGGATTCGCCCGATGTTTGCCTGGATGCTCAGGATTTCGAGCGTGTTGTCATCGTGGTTTTCGAGTGTCTCTCCATTGATGTGGCCAAGCAGCATGTCGTAGAGGGACGGGCCTGTCGGCATGGTGAGGTCTCCGTTAGCCGGACGTGGTTTCGTTCGTGGCTGCGACCGGCTCGGCCTGATCCACGAAATCAATCGCGAGGCCGCCTTCAGCCGAGCTCGACAGGACGATCTGCGCCGGGGATGTGCCGCTCGCCATGCGCGTGAGCAGCTCACGCGACACCGCCGGGAGTACGTGCTGGTTGAGGAAGGCATCGACGTTGCGTGCGCCAGAATCACGGGCAAGGCAAAGCTCGGCGATCGCATCAATCAGGGAATCGTGGCAAACCAGTTCGACACCGTGCTGACGATTCAGACGCCCGGCCACCTTGTCGAGCTTCAGGCGCACGACGGCGCCGAGTGCGATGGCGTCGAGCGGCTTGTACACCAGCGTCTGGAAACGCGCGAGCAGCGCCGGCTGGAAGTGGGCAACGAGCTGTGGACGGATGGCCTCGAGTAGCGCAGGTTGCGCGCTGTCCGGATGGTCGGCAGTCAACTCGTCGATCTGCGCACTGCCGAGGTTGGAGGTCATCAGGATCACGCAGTTGCGAAAATCAATCTCGCGTCCTTCGCCGTCACGCATCGCGCCTCGATCGAATACCTGGTAGAACAGGTCCAGCACGTCGCGATGGGCCTTTTCGACTTCGTCGAGCAGCACGACGCTGTACGGGCGTTGTCGCACGGCCTCCGTGAGCACACCGCCGCGGCCATAACCGACATAACCCGGCGGCGAGCCCTTGAGCTGCGAAACCGTGTGGGCTTCCTGATACTCCGACATGTTGATCGTGGTGAGCGCCGCCGCGCCGCCGAACAGCAGATCGGTCAATGCGAGTGCGGTCTCGGTCTTGCCCACACCGGAAGGACCCGCGAGCAAAAACACGCCGAGCGGTGCATGCTCGTTCTTTAATCCGACCTTGGCGGTACGCAGGCTTTCCGCGAGCGCGACAAGTGCGTCGTCCTGGGCGACGACCCGTTTCGCGAGCTGCGCCTCGAGCGTGAGAAGGCTCTGCAGTTCGTCCTCGACGAGACTCCCAACGGGCACGCCGGTCCATTCGGCGACCACGCGCGCAACTGCCTGGGCGTCCACGTCTGCGAAAATGAGGGGTGCCTTGCCCTGGATGCGCTGGAGCGCTTGCTGTGCCTGCGCGAGGGAGCCGGGCTCGCCACCCGATGCAGACGCTCGTTGTTCATGCAGTGCACGCACGGACGCAAGTTCCTGGTCATAGCGCTGCTGCAACGTCTCAAGCGCGGCCTGCGCCTCGACGAGTGCCGCGCGAAGTTCCGCCTGACGCGTCTTCATCTCCGCGATGCCCGCCCGAGCGTCGTCTTCCACCGTCGAGCGTTCCAGTTCCAGCGCTGAGACGGCCGCGCGTGCGCGCTCCAGGTCGGCTGGGGGCGATTCGAGCCCCATCCGTACGCGTGCCGCAGCCGTGTCGATCAGGTCGACCGCCTTGTCCGGCAATTGGCGCGCCGGGATGTAACGGCGCGATAGCTTGACTGCGGCCACGAGCGCGTCATCGCGAATGTGCACGTTGTGGTACTGCGCATAACGACTCTTGAGCCCGCGCAGCATCAGGCACGCTGCGTCGTCATCGGGCTCCTCCACCTTGATCAGCTGGAAGCGCCGCTCGAGCGCGGCGTCGCGCTCGAAGTATTCCTTGTATTCCGACCAGGTGGTGGCCGCGATCGTGCGCAACTCGCCGCGCGCGAGCGCGGGTTTGAGCAGGTTGGCCGCATCGGCGCCGCCGGCGGCATTGCCGGCGCCGATGAGCGTATGCGCCTCGTCGATGAAGAGCAGGATCGGCACGCTCGATGCCTGCACCTCGTCGATCACATTCTTCAGACGTTGCTCGAATTCGCCTTTCACGCCGGCACCCGCCTGGAGCAGGCCGAGGTCGAGCGTGAGGATACGCACGTCGCGGATCACATTGGGCACCGTGCCTTCGGCCACACGAAGCGCAAGGCCCTCGACGAGCGCTGTTTTTCCCACACCCGGCTCACCGACGAGGATGGGATTGTTCTTGCGCCGGCGCGCGAGCACGTCGACCATCTGCTGGATCTCGCGATCGCGGCCAAAGACCGGATCGATCTGGCCGTCGCGCGCCTTGCCGGTGATGTCGATCGCAAAGCGGGCGAGGGCGTCACCGTCGACGCTGCGTACGATCGCCGGCGTTGCGTTTGTCGGCTCCGCGAGATTCGCGCTACCGGCCGCTGGCGCCGTGGTGACAGCGGTCGTTTGCAGTTCCGGCAGTTCGGGCGGGTTTTCGCTCGTGCGCGATCCCAGACGAGGCAGCAGGCGCTGGATCTGCGCGCTGCTTACGGATAGCAGCGGCCAGGTGGAGCGTGTGCGCAGCACGTGCGGCGCCTCGACGATGGCTTGCAGAACATGTCCCGAGCGGATCGTCGTTTCATGTGCATCGCGGGCGTTGAGCGCATGGGACCAGGCGTCCTGCAGGACGGCGGCCAGTTGCGGAGAGAGGCCCGGCCGGCCGCGCAGGTTGCGCGGGGTGTGCTCGATGGCGCCGAGCAACGCGTTCCATATGGGGTCCACGTCCAGATCGTAGTGGTCAAGGATAGCGGGAACATCGCCGTCGCCGGCTTCGAGCAGTTTGAGTAGCCAGTGCTCGACCGTGATTTCATCAGCAAGCCGTGTCTGGCACAGACTTGCTGCTGCCTCGAGCGCCGCCGTGCAATGCGGATTGAGCCTGCGCAGAAGCTGGCTGATATCGCGGGAATGTGTGCTTCGATCGTTGTACAGGGTCATGTCGTGGCTGCCTGTGCGGGCGCAGAGGGCAAGGGGGCGGCCTCTGGAAGTGGCCGTCCGATGCAGCAAAAAGCACCAGTCCGCGTGCGCGGACTGGCGAAATGGGGGCCGTCATGCCGTGACGACCGCCGGACCAGCGTCGGGAAGCAAGGTTCAGGAGCGCTCGTTCCAGGTGTCCTTGTGGATGATGTTGCCGTCCTTGTAGGACCACGTGATGGTCTCGTAACGCAGCTCGACTTCCTCGAGGTGGTTGTGCTTTTCGTAGTCGGGGATCTTGATGTCGAGCATCTTCGGCCGGACCGCCACGACCTTCACGTTTTCGAGCTTCGTGTTGAAGTATTCCTTCTCCTTGCCGGCGTCGTCGATCTTGTACCACTTGATCTCGGCCGACTTGAGCGTCTGGCCGCTCGTTACCGCCTTGTAGAGATACGGCGTCGACGCGTCGGTTTCCTTCACGAGCGTGATCGGCGCGTGCACGCGCGTGCCGGTCAGCTTGCCGGTGTTGCCATCGGTCGGAATGTGCAGGTCGTGGTTGAACTGCGTGATCTCGATGCTGCCCTCGCGCCCCTGAACAGTCACCGACCCCTTGATGTCAGCGCCACCATCGTCCTTGAGCCACATGTATGACGGGATTGCCATTGCTTAACTCCATTCTTTTCGTACTACGAATTGCCCGGAAACAGTGACCGGGCCCGCGAAACCCGAAGCCTGGGCTTCGGGGGCAAACGCTCCCTACCTGGGCCCCGCTCCGGGCGTTACCGTTTGCGTGGCGGCAGCCGCCGGCGCGGTCTGCACCGCGTCAGGTACGAGGGTGATTTCTACACGTCGATTTTTCGCACGCCCGGCGTCCGTGTCGTTCTCCGCAAGTGGCCGGGTGTCACCGTAGCCCTGGATCGCGAATTGCGTCGCCGGGATGCGGGAGGCATCAACCAGCCAGTCGCGCACGGACTGGGCGCGCGCGGTTGAAAGCAGCAGATTGCTATCGGGCTTGCCGACGTTGTCGGTGTGGCCCGCCACGAGAATCCGCTTGTCCGGATGCGCCTTGATCAGCTCGAGCGCGTTGACCATGAACCGTGTCGAGCCGTCTTTGAGTTGGGCCTTGCCGCTGTCGAACAGCGACATGCTGTCAAGCGTAATAACCGTTGGCGGCGGCGGGGGCGGCTGATAGGAGGCAATCGCGTTGTTGAGCGCCGGGATTAGTTTCGCGCCGCGGTACAGTCCGAACGACAGATCGAGCGGGACCCCCGTTCGTGCGTAGCGGTCGAGTTCGTCGCGATCACTCACGAGAGTCTTAAGCGCTTCGCGCCGTGCCACGTCGTGGTCGGCCGGAATCATCGAGTAACGCCCAAGATCGGCTTGAATACGCGAGAGCAGCGTTTGATTGTTTTTTCCGGCACAGTAAAACGCAATGCCGGCCGCGCACGCGAACATCGCAAGGGCATGGATCAGCGCCACGAGCCGGGGCGATCTCCAGTGCCGCACGGGCAGGGCCTCGATAAGCGGCTGCGGTAGTGGCCATGGCGCAGGTGACGCCGGCGCCGTGTTGCGCAGCACGCTCGTCTGCATTTCCACATCCACGCTCCATGGGTTGCCTGCACGGCACGCGGGGCCGCAGTCGATCCAGCCGGCACCGAACAGCGCCAGGGGCATGGCCGGCTGCCGCGGGTCTGTAAGCGCGTGCAGCACGACGCGCTGTGTCCAGCCGATGAGCGACGCAAGTGCCGCGGCCCGCGTGGCCGCCACATTGCGGTTAGGCGCGCCCATGATCTCGTCTTCTGCGGCCCGTATCACGGTCTCGAATCGCTGCGCGTCAATCATGCGGGAGGCCGACGAAACACCGTGCCATTGCGGCCCGGCAAGCCCCGCGGCTTCGGTCGTCAGTCGCTGATACACCGCGACATAGCCGGGAAGAACGCGCGCGCCGAGCAAGCGCGCGGCGTCGGCGAGTGCCTGACGTGCCGCGCGCAATGACTGGGTTAGAAGATCGACATCCGTATATCTTGCCGGCACAACCGAGATCACGACGCCATCGGGGGCGCGCCCGTCACGCCACTGCTTCACCGCGATGGCCAGACGCGCCAGATCTTTGGGGCTGTCCACGCGTAGCCAGATTGCGCCTTCCCCGACATAGGTGAAACGCTCGCCTTCATTCCTGTTGAACAGTGCGGGCAGATCATCGCCCGTCACCAGCACGAGTGGCATTCGGGTACGGAGGTCGACGGGTATGCCGGCCGTTGCTTGCCCAAGTGCGGAAAGAACCTGCGCGCCCAGCCTGCGCGCGATGGCGATTCGCCGGGTATACATGACCACGAGCAGCATGGCGACAAGCACGACCGCGCCGGAGAACATCCACGCAAGCACCGGGCCGACTCGCGCCACGCACCAGACCAGGATGAGCGCCAGAGCCGTCCCAACAAGAACCTGCAGCCGGAACGGGTAGTCGAGTCCTTCGTGGCCGCGAAGCTGCGCATCGTTGGGGGCCGAAGTCAGCAGGGGCAGGTCTGACTTCACGGCTGCGCAACCTTTACCGACGGAATGTGTGTGACCTGCCCGTTGAGTGCGACGGCCCACGTACTCCAGATGATTGCGGCAACCATGCAGACGACCGCGGCTATAACCCATGGCGAAAGCCGATGGAACCAGTCGGAAAGCGGGCGTCCCGCTCGGTCTGAGATAAACGACTGCGCCTCATGCGGTCGAAGCGTCTTCAGACGTGCGTTGAGCGCGCCCATGAGTTCGACGAGCTTGCTTTCCCCATCGAGCGCATAGCGCCCCCTAAAGCCCATGCCGAGGATCGCGGCGTAACCTTCGAGCAGGTCAGCATGCGGTGCCGCTTCTCGCAGGCGCGCCTCGATCCGGTCAATGACGAACTCGCCTGCGTCGTGCACCTTGAACCGCTCGACCTGAAACGGGTTGAGTGCCCACGCTGCCCGGCTGCCTTCAGGGAGATTCCGCAGCGCCGTTTCATCGATCAGGCCGCACTGCGCGAGCGAGACTTCGCGCTTGACGTCTTCGGGATAGCCGTATTGCGTGAGGGCGTCCGAGAACCTCTGGATCAGCTTGCGGCAGTCGTTGCGGAACTTCTCCGCATCCTTTACGGTTCCGTCGTCGCCGAGTGAGGTGACGAGCAGTCCGGTGTCACGCAGCAGGTCCCGGATGCCGGGTGTGCTCGCGCGGCCAAAGTCGGGCTCCGAGGCAAGTCGCGCGGACGCGTCGTGGCGATCGTTCAGGACTTTCATGAGCGCAGCACCGCGTAAAGTTCAAGCGAGGCATCAGCGACCGACCCCGGCAGATAGATCTGGCAGGCTCTCGCAGCGAGCATCCTCTCGTATGCGGGACCGATGGAGTCCAGCGAAAAATACTGGTTGTCCAGTCGCACGGGGATGGCGCCGGGCACACGTTGGACCGCCTTGAGAGGAATGCCAGGCAATGCAGAATTGACGATGTGCTCGACATCATCCGGTGCGCCGATCTTGCACAGACGCGGAAACTGTTCGACCAGATCGAATGCAGTCATGCGCGCGTTGACAGACAGGTACCAGTCGGACACACCATCGACTATGCGCTCGTCAAGGAACTGTCCAGCCCATGTCGTCGGGGTTTTGCGCGTGAGACCAATTGGGATCACGCGGGACGGAATGATTGCATCGAGCAGCTCCCGGATCATCGATTCCAGCTTTGCGAACACATCGTCGGCATAGGCGTGGTCCCACACGGGAATGTCGGCAAGCTGCACGGCGGTGGAGAATGTCGTCAGGGCGCTGACCAGTTGGGCGAGCGTGACATAAAGCTGCTCAGGTGGCCGCGCGGGATGTGACAGGAAGAGCCGTATTTGCGGCCACGCCGTATGGATGCAGTGCAGCAGCCAGAACAGCTGCACGTCGGCAACGCCGTATTCGGTAACTTGCTCGACGCGTTCGCTGCGACGCGCGCCAAGTACGAGACTCTTTGCCTGCAGGATGTCCGCGAGGCGGTTGAGTCGCTCCATGTGCAGCGGATGACTGCCCAGCGTGAGACACGGCGGCACAAAGCGGTGATCGACCTGGAACTGGCCGTTCGCTGCGCGCGTGAGGCGCGCAATAGCGCAGACAGTGTCATCGGCATGCGGCTCGAAATCGAAGAGCAGGCGCAGCGCATGGCGCTCGACCGCGATCTCGGTCTCGGCTGTGCCATTCAGATCCACGACCTTCACGAACTCGCGATAGGAGCGTCGCGGCCGCGCGAGCGCTGTTTCGTCAAAACGACAGTTGTTGCCATTGGCGTCGGGCAGCGCGAGCGCGGCATAGACGATCAAGCTCTGGCGGTCCGCCGGGATACCCTGCGTCAGATCGCGTCCTCCGGGTATCGCGTCGCTGACTGTCGAGTCGAAAGGGGTACCGTCGGGCAGGCGCAGCTTGAGTTGCTCGAGTTTCAGCCGGCCCGTCTTGAGCGCTTCTTCATCCACGACGACACCCAGCGTGCCCCACGGCTCGGCAAAAGCCGCGGCCACGAACTGCTGTACGGCGAATTCGGTCGCGCGCTCCATCTGCTGGAAGTGTTGCTGCGAAAGGATCAGGCCGTCGTGCCAGAGAGGTTTATGGATACGCATAGGCGATGGTCTCTTGTGGTTCGTACTTTTCTTCTTTCATTACGGTGACTTCAATCGAGGAAGTCGAACGGCTTTATACAAGGTAAACCGGAGTTTGTATCGAATTGGATTTGAGTTCTGACAAACGATAACAACTCGCATAAAAATAATATGCTGATCGCGTATCTCGATATTTGTTTCTGAAAAATAACATGATGGATGTCAATCTCGAATGTTGATATTGATTGTTTTGGTTATCGTGAAATATTCAAGAATCTGATTCAAAAATTTAACAATTGAGTATTTAGAGATAAGGTCGAAAAGAAATTCCAATTGACGGCATGTGCATAATCAGATTTAATGGGCCGTCGCAAACAGGTCGCACGAATGGAGACCACGCCATGGGGTGCCTTCGGTACTAGATCCCTACGAGCATGCATGTGGCGAAGGACCGCGCATGCAGCGCGCGACACCGCATCGCGACCGTCCAGTTCTGCGCAATCGTGAACATTAATTAATTAGGCATACTATGGATAGCTTTCAGAGAGAAATCCCAAAAAGCCGCGTATCGATTACCCTGGATCTTCACACGGGCGGAGCCCGGAAGAAAGTTGAACTGCCGCTCAAGTTGCTTGTTGCCGCTAATTTTAGCGCGGGCGCGGAAAATGCACCGCTCGCCGCCAGAAAGAAGGTCAACATCGATAAAAACAATTTCGATGCCGTGCTCGGCGATTATGCGCCGAATTTGAAGTTTGGCGTTGAAAATACGCTGGCTGGAGATGGCGGCGAATTGCCCGTGAACCTCTCGTTCCGTTCATTGAAGGACTTCGATCCGGAGCAGGTGGCCCGACAGATTCCCGAACTCCAGGCGCTGCTCGCCATGCGCAACCTGCTGCGCGACCTCAAATCGAATCTGCTGGATAACGGGACATTCCGCCGCGAATTCGAGAAGGTCCTGAAGGACAAGCGTCTGTCCGACAAACTGCGCGGCGAACTGGCGCAACTCGCGACGGCTGCGACCCAGCCAGAAGGGCATGCCTGAGCGGCGCCGCGCCAAGGCGGCATTCACCGCTTTTCGCAATCAGCTTGTGTTTCAAACGCAGACAGGAACCGCAATGAGCCAGAACAAAGCCGCCACGGGTGCAACCGAGACCGTTGTGCTCGAGGGAGACAGCGTGTACGCCGCGCTGTGTAGCAGGATCAATCTCAAACCCGTCGCCGAGGCACGCCCGCTCGAAGCGTTCCGCGACGGCGACACGCTTTCCGAAGCCTCGGCCGATGAGCGCATCGCGCGCGGCATGGGCGCGTTTCTCGAACTGGTGGCGAAGTCGAACCAGCCGGTCGATCGCCTCGACAAGTCGCTGCTCGACTTCCATATCGGGCAGCTCGATCGCCAGATCAGTCGCCAGCTTGATGCGGTGATGCACGCGCCCGAATTCCAGGCGCTCGAAGGTCGCTGGCGCGGCGTGAAGATGCTGGTCTCGCGCACCGACTTCCGCCGCAATGCACGCATCGAACTGCTCGACGTCTCGAAAGAGGCGCTGCAACGCGATTTCGAGGACGCGTCCGAACTCATCCAGAGCGGCCTCTATCGCCTCACGTACATTGAGGAATACGACACGCCTGGCGGCCAGCCAGTGAGCGCGATGATCAGCGACTTCGAGTTCGATAACTCGCCGCAGGACATCGCCCTGCTGCGCAACGTCTCGAAGGTCGCGGCGGCTGCCCACATGCCGTTCATAGGCTCGGTGGGCCCCGCGTTCTTCGGCAAGAAGACGATGGAAGAAGTCGCTGCCATCCAGGACATCGGCAACTACTTCGACCGCGCCGAGTACATCAAGTGGAAGAGCTTCCGCGACACCGATGACGCCCGCTACGTAGGCTTGACCATGCCGCGCGTGCTCGGCCGCCTGCCGTACGGCAAGGATACGGTGCCGGTGCGCGCCTTCAACTATGAAGAAGCGGTGAAGGGCCCGGATCACAACCGGTATCTCTGGGTGAACGCTTCCTTCGCGTTTGCAGCCAACATGACGCGCAGCTTCGTGAACAACGGCTGGTGTGTCCAGATCCGCGGTCCGCAGGCGGGCGGCAAGGTCGAAGACCTGCCGGTCCATCTGTATGACCTCGGGACCGGCGCCCAGCCGAAAATTCCCACCGAGGTGCTCATTCCGGAAACACGTGAGTTCGAGTTCGCGAACCTGGGTTTCATCCCGCTGTCGTTCTACAAGAACCACGACTTCGCCTGCTTCTTCTCGGCGAACTCGGCGCAAAAGCCAGCGCTCTACGAAACAAAAGAAGCGACTGCCAACAGCCGCATCAACTCGCGCCTGCCGTACATCTTCCTGCTATCGCGCATTGCGCACTACCTGAAGCTCATCCAGCGCGAAAACATCGGGACGACGAAGGATCGCCGGCTGCTCGAGCTGGAGCTGAACAACTGGATCAAGGGTCTGGTGACCGAGATGAAGGACCCGGGCGACGAACTGCAGGCGTCGCACCCGCTGCGCGAGGCAAAGGTCACGGTCGAGGACATCGAGGACAACCCGGGGTTCTTCCGCATCAAGCTTTTCATCATCCCGCACTTTCAGGTCGAGGGCATGGACATCGGCCTGTCGCTGGTGTCGCAGATGCCGAAGGCCAAGAGTTGATCTGACGTTTCAAGTAGTCGCTGCCGGGGCGCGCCGGGCGCCCCGGCAGTTTTTTGCCGTCATTGTGTATCCGGGAGAGATTCGATGTCGATGGTCATGCCTCTGCAGGCTTATGAATTGAAGCTGGCGCCGCATCCCGCGCCGTTCTCGATCCTGAAATTCGCTGGCGAGGATAAGGTCAGCCGGTTGTACTGGTACGAGATTCAATTCACGAGCCCGACGGCGGGTATTCCGATGGACCAGGTGCTGGGGCGCCCGGCCAGATTCATGATCGATCCCATTGATCCGAACCTCGGGGACCTTCACCGGATGTACGGAGACAATGCGGATAATTTTAGCAAGAAGCCGCCGGCGTACACCATTCACGGCATCATCACGAAGTTCGACGAGCTTGAGACGTCCGCCGATGAAACGCGTTACCGCGTGCGCCTCGAACCGAAGCTGGCTGACCTCAATCGCGGCGTGACGAGTCGTTTGTTCCAGAAGCAGTCAGTCGAGGAGGTCATTACCGCTACGCTGCGTCACTATGGGTATCGGGCGGGTGTCGACTTTGTGTTCAAGCTGCGGGGCCAATACAAGCGGCACGAGTACGTCACCCAGTACCACGAGACCACATTCGCGTTTATCCAGCGCATCTGCGCGGAAGAGGGCATCTGGTTTCGCTGGGAGCAGAGAAAAGATTACGCCGTCGTGGTGTTCGGCGACGATCTCGACGCGTATTCGCGCAAGCAGCGTACGGTGCCTTATCGTCGCCATTCGGGCCTTGCAAATGTCGGGGCTGACTCGATCAAGACGCTCACGCGCCGTACCCACCGCGTGCCGGAAGCAGTGCGGCTGCATGACTACAACCACCGCCAGGCCGATGTATCGCTGCTGGTCGAGGAAAACGCGGCACGCGGCGACACGACGACGAACGCGGTCGACTATCACTGGGGCGAACACTATGAAACGCCCGAGGAAGGTCAGCGCATCGCGCGTTTGCGTCATGAGGCGCATCTCGCCGGCCAGGTGATCTTCACGGGGATGGGCAATCCATTCTGGCTGGAGGCCGGTGAAGTCATGAAGGTCGACCCGGTTCAGGTTGACGCAAAACATGGGATCTTCATCACATCGGTGCGCTCGCACGGCGCGCGCAATAAGTCGTATCGGGTGACGTTCGAGGGCATTCCGTCAGACCGCGTCTGGCGGACCTCGATGACTGACGTCAAACCAAAGGTCATCACGGGCATTCTCCCGGCCCGCATTACGTCGCCCGGAGATTACAAATACTCGTACTTGACCGAGCAAGGCTGGTATGTCATCAAGCTGCCGTTCGACCTGGACGAGTGGAGCCCCGGCGGCACAAGCCGGCCTGTGCGCCTTGCCAAGCCGTATAGCGGCGACAACTATGGTCATCACTTCCCGTTGATCGATTCGGCGGAGGTCGCGCTGGAGTTCACGGCGGGCGATCCTAATCGTCCGATCATCATCGGCGCGATGCACGATAGTTTGCATCCTGATCTCGTCAATAACCTCAACAACACCCGAAACCTCATCCGCACGGCCGCGCAGAACGAATTGCGGATGGAGGACAAGGAAGGTATTGAGCATATCCACCTGACCACGCCGTTTCAGACCAGCGAATTGAATCTCGGGCATATGGTTGATGGGGATCGCAAGGAGCGGGGGCGGGGCGCGGAGCTGCGATCGGACGGCCATGTAGCGGTCCGAGGTGCAAAGGGACTGCTCCTGTCGGCAGATAAAAAGCTCGATGCGCAGGGTAAGCAACTCGACATGCAGCCAGCCAAGGAGTTGCTCGATCGCGCTTTGGAGCAAATGCAGGTTCTCGCCGAGGCAGCAAGAGCTGCAAATGCGGTTGCAGCAGACTATGAAGCACAAAAAGCGCTGCTGAACGGAACGCTAGACGATTTGCGGCAGGCCGGAATACTTGCAAGTGCACCAGATGGCATGGGCCTGACCTCAGGAACCCACCTGCAGATGAGTGCGGCTGGAAATTTGATTGCAACCGCCGGCGGTAATGTGGACATCGGAGCAAAAAATCATTTTGCGGTAGCGGCTGGTGATTCGGTGTCTCTGCTCGCGTTGAACGATGGCTTCAAAGTTCTGGCCGCCAAGGGGAAGGGCGAAATAATGGCGCATAGCGACGAAATGCTAGTCGCTGCTCTGAAGGATCTCGCTGTAGCAAGCACGAACGGGCGGCTTGTTCTCTCGGCCAAAAAGGAAGTGTGGATCGGCGCCGGAGGATCCTACATCCGCATTTCCGCAGGCGGTATTGAAAATGGCACCCCGGGAAGCATTCTCGAGAAATGCGCCTCGTGGAACAAGTCAGGCGCTGAAAGTATGCAACCCGTTCTCCCCCTCCTGCCGAAATCGGTGTGCATTCCGTGCCTTCTTGCTGAATACAATCAAGGCGCATTGTTGGGTAACAAATGAATATAGAACTGCTTTCCAACGCCGTGCATGAATTCCAGCGTGCCAATTCTGAGCTCCTGGCGTGCGCACTTGTCTATGGGGTTGGGCAGCCGGCACTGTACGCAGAACTCACCCAGTGGTTTGGACCGGAAGTGGCGGACTCACGTCTCGCATTGATCTTTGATGCGAGACGCGAGACTGGAAACGACCAATACGGTCCATTTCTGGTGCGACTTTCTCAGGGAACCGAGCATCCGTCGAGATCGCTCGAAAGACTCGCAGAATGCTGTCTCGGTGATTTCAGAAGTGTCTCATTTCTTTTCTCCTCTCTCGAGTTCGAGCCACTCGCCGACGCACTGCGCGAGCGCCTTGATGTTGTCTTTGAAGACCATAGCGAATGGCATTTGAAGTATTTTGATACGCGGTCACTCGACGTTCTGGATAGAGCTCTCTCCGATGAGCAGCGAACGCCGTTTTTCGCGATGACCCGAGAATGGTGGTTCCTTGACAGAAATCTTCAATTGCGACGCGTTGAGGGCAGTTCAGGAGAAGTCGATCGCTATCGCGCGCCGTTGAGCTTGAGTGAGCAGCAGGCGAAGGCTTTCATTGATGCGAGCTTACCGGATTCAGTGCTTTACACACTTCGTTTGACCGATAGCGACCTTTTAGACGAATTCGATTCCGCAACCCGATATCGAATTTGCGAGCGATCCTTGGTTGATGCGAGCGAAAATGAGAAGAACAGCACACTCCTGTTGGCAAACCGTGTGCGAGCCTCACTGACGAGAGCTATGGGTGATTCAAGTGATGACTCTGCCTGATGGGGACGGTCATGCAGTATGGGTAGCGTATGGTAACTACGCCCATTTTGGTCGACGCGAGGCGAATAGATGATGACAATTTCAACGAGAATTAAGCAAATCACTGTCTTACTTTGCGAATTGTCAGCGGTGCCATTGATGGGATGCAAAAGAGAGCCATACATGCTCGGCGTATTCGGATATGACTATACTGATCGAGCAATTGCGTACTTCTCCCCAAGGATCCCAGCTATCCTGAGATTCACTTCTATCCGGATGGGCACATTGAAGGTGCCATTTCTGGGCGTGATGGACCTTCGCCGGCTCGGTTGAAGCTTGAGAGACGACTTCCCTATGTTCGTTAAGAATTCGATGAAATGAAACGGACCTCTGTGTGAAACGAGAGTCGACTTCCCTATGTTCGATAAAGGTTGAAAAAATGAAGAGAATTCGGAAAGATCGCGTAATCACCGTCTTGCTCTGTTTATTGTCAACCGCGACGCTGATGGGCTGCAAAAGAGAGCCCTACATGCTCGGCGTATTCGGTTATAACTATACCGATCGAGCGGTTGCGTACTTCTCCGTTAATGGTGCAGGGGGAGGGAATGTGGAATTGAGCACGCCAACGGCCGGCGGAGGAAAAACGATGTGTTGTGTCGTGATGGACCGCGACACCGTGACACCGTTCTGGGTAGAAGTAAAGTACAAAATGAGTGCTCTCGAATCTTATCCGCCCAGGAAGATGATTGAACCGTCCCAGCCATATAAGTCAGCAAAGGTGGAGGTAACCGGTCCTATCCCCAAGGACCCCAGCTATCTTGAGATTCACTTCTATCCGGATGGGCACATCGAAGGTGCCATTTCTGGGCGTGATGGACCTTCGCCGCCTCGGTTGAAGCTTGAGAGAAGGCTTCCCTATGTTCGATAAAGGACGAAGATGATGCTTGACAATGCCGAAATTCCCCTGGCGGCGGGCTTAAGGTCGCTTACGTTACTTGATCGGGAGCAGCGAGCCGCGGCGATGCACTGCACCGATCCGAAGAGGAAACCTGGCACCGCAGATTGCTCGCAATCGATCTGGCTATCGCTATTCTTCGACGGCACTGGGAACAATTTCGATTACGACACACCGAAGTTGAAACAAAGTAACGTTTCCAGGTTGTTCTCTTCGCATCAACTAGAAAACGACGAAACGGGAAGATATCCGATCTATATTCCTGGTTTGGGAACGCCATTTCCGGAAATAGGCGAGCGTACATACTCCGACCTAGGACTCGCGGTCGGAGTCGGTGGCGAGAAGCGCCTGAAGTGGGCTCGTCAACAGTTTGACGATCGAATTCGGAAAGCGAAGGCACGAGCAAGAAACCCGAGGCAGCCGATCCGGACAATCAACGCATCGTTGTTTGGCTTTTCCCGAGGAGCAGCGCTTGCACGTGCGTTTGCTGTTCGAATCGCCAAGGATTGCAAAAAAGTGGGTGATGGTTGGCAATACCAAGGTTATCCTATTCGACTGTATTTCATGGGATTAATGGATACTGTAGCTTCGGCTGGCTTGCCGTCTAGTGCAAAATATCTGGATCGCAGCCCAATTGTTAAGATTGCGACCGAAAGCTTTTTTCCATCGCTGAGCTCAGCCCTCACGTTTGTTCCGAAGGACGGACACTATGCTTGGGCAAAGAATCTGAAGATCCCTGCGATGGTTGAGCAATGCGTTCACTACGTAGCTGCGCACGAGGTGCGAGATTCGTTCCCGCTCGATTCGGTGCGTGACGGAAATCACTACCCTCCGAACTGTATTGAAGTAATTTACCCCGGTGTTCACTCCGACATCGGCGGTGGATATGCGCCTGGTGAGCAGACGCGGTCACTCACCGATGACGAAAAGCTAAGTCAGGTTCCGTTATTGCATATGTATCGAGCGGCGCTGGCGGCAGGTGTTCCCTTTCGAGCTTTCAATGAAATGGACGTGGATACGAAAAGCACATTCGCACTGTCGCAAAGGACAGTCGCGCTCTTCGATGCTTACCAAGCACGGGCTCACGCATCCGGCCCGGTCGAGAAGGTCGTTGCGCAGCACCTTTATCCACTGTATTTAGCGCGGAGTTACTTGTCCAAATTGACGAACGACGAAGCCGCTCGTGCACGTGTTCCGGCTGCGAAGCAGGTGCTTGCGCAAACGGGAAACAACGATCTCGTGAAGGACGTCGAGGCTGAACTGGCCAAGATCACCGCCGGCGGAAATGCCGTCAATCGAGCGTCGGGCGATGCTGAGACAAAGAAACTGAACGGGAAGTCTCTGAGTTTACGTGAAGCAATGCTTGCGCGCGCGTACGAAGATGTTTCGTTGATTACAGGATCGAGTTCTACGCGCCAGTCCTTGCTTGATTTTTTTGACTACCTCGTCCATGACTCAGTGGCGGGATTCGGAGCCGATATGTCAAAACTGCAAAACTGGAGAATGATGTATTTCGGTGACCAAGGTTATGAGCCAGAAAACGACTGGAACCTTGCGAAGGAGGAGCGAACCAACGAAAGTACGGGCGCGACCGCATAGGTACGCGTGGCGAATCCATAAAGGCATTGTTAAAGAGAGCGGCTGTAGTTTTGATTCTTTAACATTGGAGAATTCAGAGTGATCAATATTATCAGATTGGGAGACGACACAGATCACGGCGGTCGGGTCGTGAGCGCTTCGAACTCTATGGAGTTCGAAGGGCGCAGGGTCGCGAGAAAAGGCGATGAAGTGACTTGTCCGCTCCACGATATCAGTCCCAACCTAATTATTGAAGGTGACGAAACAATCACGGATGACGGCGTGCCGATCGCACGACATGGGCATCGTGCCATGTGCGGGTGCCGTCTCCTTTCCAGCCTGATCTGAAAGGTCACGGATGCCGGTGGAACTCCCTCGAGAGAAGGGTGATGAACATGAGCCGTCACCTCCGAACGTCGTCAATTGGTTGGCCCTTCTCGTCATTACGATTGTCGTTGGCGCCGTCTACACGTTGACGACATGGCCTCCTGGCGATCCTGCCAACACCGCGAGGTTCTGGATTCAACTGTTCGGATGGCCATTTTTGGCATGGGCTGGATCGTTTGGCCTGAGAACCCTGTATTGGGAGCAGGAATGTGCGCGTATCGAAGCAGGCAATACCGCGCGGCAGGAGGACAGGCGTGAAGGCATCAAATTTGCCGGTGAACCTCTGGCGGTTCTAGGTTATTCATATCTGACGGGCGCTGGGACGAATGGAGTCAGCACGCTCTTGTGCAATAAATATGGGAACGGTTCATCAACGAAGGATAGTGGGGGTGAGCGAAGTCAATATGACTCGCTTGGGCTCGCCGGTGACGATGAGGATCCTACCCGCTATCAGGCTTGCTTCAAGGAACTCACGTCCTCAATCGCACGAGCTATCAGACTACTCCCTTCGGAAATTCCGCTTTCGATCCGATTGCAGTTGCCGGAGAACGTCAATCGGGATGCATTGTTAGAAGCTTGGAGAGGAATTTGGTCCTCAGCAAAGCTGCGGCCCGCAATCATTTCGCTAGTTTTTCCCGATAGGGGGGTGATGGAGCTAGACGAATGGCTAGACATTCGTGGCGGCCCAACACTCGAACGCTGTACGCTGTATGTGAGCGCACGTTTGCGTGAAGGTCCGACGGGCCAAGGCGCTGAAGCAGCCACTGCAATTTTGCTCGGCTGGGCCCCTCTCGCGCGGCGGCATGGAATTCGCCCGATAGCGCTGTTGCATCGCCCTGTAGAGAGCCCCCCACAAGACTTCGAATCTGCGATAGCACGCGCGTTACTGTGGGGGGAGGCAAGTCTGGATAGGGTTGAGGACGTATGGCTAAGTGGCATAGGTGGTAGGGAGAAAGTCGCGATTGCAAAATACATCGAACCGCAAGCGGCGACCCGTCGTAAGGGAGGTGATGTTGAAGCGATTCGCGACATAAGCAGTTTCCTCGGCGATGTTGGCGAGGTATCTGCATGGCTCGCTATTGCACTCGGTATAGAGAACGCACTTCATGCGAAGTGCCCGCAACTTGTTGCGTCCCGCGAAGGGACGCTTCGGTTTTCGGTTGTTCAACAAGATGAAAATGAGCAGGATCACGCGGGTACTGAAGCATGAAATGGCCGAAATTCTCCGGATATTGGATCACCGTCGTAACCCTCACAGCAGGTGGAGCACTGTATGCTGTGGACCACGGTGCGACTTTCGATCCGTCGCCCGTACGACGAGTACTTTGGGTGTGCGGACTCGGTGTCATTCTGATCCTGGCGCGCGCACCGTTGACCAACGGTTGGGGTGCCGTAGCGCGTCATAGTCCACTACGTCGTCGCGACGCGTATAGGCGGGACCCACTCGCGCGGGAGGAATCAGCGGCTGGAAACGGACCGCAATTTGCCTTGGCACGACGGAACGCGTTGCATGTTGCGTTGAAAGCGCGGCACGGCATGTTCTGGCGTTTTCGCGAACGCTGGATTCTTGTGGCTGGCGATGAGCCACTGGTCAAACGGCTGGCACCTGAGCTTGTCAGCTCGGGGTACGTGATCACCGGTGATACCGTCCTGCTCTATGCAAAGCAGACTAGCACTAAGATCGACATGGACTGGCTTGACCACATTCGCCGCCTTCGCTCTCGTCGCCCGGTTGACGCGCTCGTCGCAGTCACGCGTAATCGCATCGCGAGCAAGGCGCCGTTTGACTACGACGAACCCGGCCAGCGCCTCGCGCGCCACGCCCGGGCCCTGCGCTGGGCAGCACCCGCCTACCTGCTCAACGTCACAGACTTCGGCACCGAAACAGCGGGCCCGGATGAAGCCATCGGCCTTACTTGGTCAAACGCTCGTGTCAACGCCAGCGATATTGATACCTCTCTCGATAGTCTCACCCGCACGCTGGCCGACGTTGGCGTTGCACGCCTAGCCCAGGACAATCGGGACCGCTATCCGGCCGAGCTTTCGCAACATATCGAAGGGGTGGGCAGCGCATTGTCGGGACTCGTCTTGCGCACTGCGCAGCATTGGCGCCACGCCGTGCACGGTCTCCTGTTCGCGCCGCTGTTCAAGGAGCGCGAGCTAGCCCCACCAACCGAAAGCAATAAAGGAGACGGCGAGTCCGAAGAGGAGAGCGCGTCCCCTCAGCACCACTCGATCTGGCAAACCATCGCGGACCACAGCCGCAAGGTGCACGGCCGGCGCGTCGGGTTTTCATTTTCGACGACAACCGCATGGATCGCCACGGCAGCCGTTGGCCTCTGGACCGTGGGCACCATGGTGTCGGGTTTCACGAACCGCGCAACGATCAGCGCCGCCAATGACACGATCGCAAGACTTGCGAGCACCCAGAGTCCCACGCAGGCAATGCAGACACTGGACAGCCTCGACAAGCAAATCGATACGCTCGAAGTGCGCCAGCGCGAAGGCGCACCGTTGATGACTCGCTTTGGCCTGAATCAGGACCGCACGCTGTTAGCCGCCCTCCGGCCCAGTTATGCCGATGCCGCCGGCCGCATCCTCGTCAGCCCGATCCGCCAGAAGTTCGAGGACCGTCTGCGCCAACTCGCCTCCATGTCCGATGAAGAAATCGCGAGCGGCGGCAACGCGCAGGCGCAGGCCGCCTACGACACGCTCAAAGCCTATCTGATGCTCGCGAAGCCCGAGCGTGCCGCGGCATCGTTCCTGACTCCGCAACTCCTTGCGACCGCCGTTCCGGCACGCCCGTTCGACTCATCGGTCACATCGGGGACATGGGACGATCTGCGTCAGCACACCATTGCGTTCCTGGCGAGTCACATCGGGACGCAAGCGTCGACCGGTAGCCGCGCGCTTGCCATTGCGGCAGATAGCAGCCTCGTCGCGGCCACCCGTCAGACGATCATCAGCGTGCGCGGCATCCAGAACTCGACGGATGCGGTCTATCAACAGATCCTTGACGACGCGAAACCGAAATACCCACCGGTCTCTCTGCCCACACTGCTCGGAGATACCACCGGACGCGGCCTCTTCAACACGACGCAGACGATCCCGGGCATCTTCACGCGCGACGCGTGGGAACAACGTATCTCGAAGGCGATCGACGAAGCGAGCGAGCAGGGCAGCGTTGCCGGCGACTGGGTGCTTTCGGATGCGAAGTCCGGAAGCCAGGCGTCGTCGACCCTGAAAGGCGAACTGCGACAACGGTACTTCGACGACTACGCGCGTGTATGGGAGCTGTTCCTCAACAGCCTGCGCTGGCAGTCCGCCCCGACACTGTCGGCAACTGCCGATCAGCTCACGCTTCTCGGCGACCCGCAACGCTCCCCGCTGGTCGCGCTCATGAACGCAGTCGTGTATCAGGCGGGCGCGGGCGCAGCGACGCAATCGCTCTCGGATTCCCTGATCAGCAAGGCGCAGCAGCTGGTCGGCAACGACGAAAAGGATCCGTCGAAGCGGGCGCAGCCCCAACTCGTCCCGCTCGCGGACGCGTTCGGGCCGATCCTGCGTCTGACGGGCAGCGACCTCGTAACCGGCGCGCCGGCGCAAACCGGCAAGACCGCCGCGCAGATCGCGTCCACTTCGGACCTGAGTCTCGCCCGTTATCTCGAACGCGTGACGTCGATGCGCTTGAAGCTGCAACAAATGGCAAACAGCGCCGACACTGAGGCGATGGCGCGGGTGGCCGCGCAGTCCGTGTTGCAGGGCAAGACGTCCGACATCGCGGACAGCCGTGACTACGCGAGCCGTGTGGCCGCCAGTCTCGGCGAGCAATGGGCGGGTTTCGGCCAGATGCTGCAGGCGCCGTTGAATCAGACCTGGCAGGCGGTCGTGCAGCCGGCGGCGGCCAGTCTGAACGACATCTGGCGCAATTCAATCGTGGCCGACTGGAATCAGGCCTTCGGGGGCCGTTATCCGTTCGCGGACTCGGATAACGACGCTTCGATACCCGACATGGTTCGTTTCATGCGCCCCGACAGCGGCGTGATCGCGCAGTTCGTCGCGACGCAGCTGGCCGGCATCGTCGAGCGTCAGGGAGACAGGTGGGTGGCCGCGCAAGGTGCGGATCACGGCGCGCTCATGCTCGATCCGGGCTTCCTCGACGGTTTGAACCGGCTGTTACGCGTCGGGATCGTGCTGTTCCCGTCCGGCGATGCCCATATCTGCTTTGATCTGCGCGGCGTCGCGACACCGGGCATTACGGATATGCGAATCGTGTTCTCGAACAACGATCTGCACTACTTCAACCAGCAGGAAGAATGGGTGCCGTTCGAGTGGCCGGGCCAGTCGCTGGATAACCTGTCGCACATCGAATGGCAGACGGAGCAGGGCGGCCTGCGCTCGGCCCTCGACGCACAGGGGCGGTTCGGGCCGATCCGTTTGCTGGAGCGTGCAAAGGCGTCCCAGCAGGACAACGCGCGCTATCTGCTGACATGGACGCCAGACTCGAGTCAGGGCATCCCGCTCAAGGTCCAGTTACGCAGCGACGGCGGTGCGGGACCGCTCGGCGTGCTGCAACTCCGTCACTTCACGTTGCCCACCAGGATCTTTGCAGGCGGCGGCGCGAAGGCAGGTCCGAGGATCGCCACGAGCAGTCCGTCGCCGTTGCCGCCGGCCGCATTGGCCGCGGCGAAACAGGCGGCCATGCCGTTGCCCCGTGGTTCCGCGCCGGAGGTCCAATGAAGCTCGGAGAACTGTTCAGAAGCCTGTTGCCGGCGCGTGAAGATGCCGGGGAACTTGTCCGCGCGCGTCTGGATGCGTGGGCGCCCTGGCTGCAGCCGCTCGCGGGCGAGGCGGGCGTTGGCCGCGATCCCGGTTACGAGGATGCGTTCTTCGCCCTCAAGGATGAGGCGAGCAAACTTTCGGACATCGACGAGAGTTTGATCGTGCGTTCCTGCGAGCAGCTTTTGAAGGAGACCGGCAAGGATCTGCGTCTTGCGGGCTACTATGCGTTTGCGCGGCTGCGCGAGGATGGACCTGCGGGCTTCGCTGACGGTCTGGAACTCGCCGCCGCGCTCGTCGATCGTTTTGGCGAAGCCGTGCTGCCCGCGCGTGCCGAAGCGAAGAAGGGCGCGCTTGAAATGCTGGCCACCACGCGCGTGATGGAACTCCTCGATAGCCGCGGCGAATTTGCACCTGGCGACCTCGAGCGGGCGCTCGCGGCACTCGACGTACTGGTGACGCTCATCGGCGTCTGGCCGGAGACCGCACGACCCAACCTGCACCCGCTTGTCTCACGCTTCGAGCGCAAGAACGGTTCGGATTCCAGAGAAGAGGCGATTTCTGCACCCCCGTTGCCCGCCACGGCAAGTCCATCAACCGGACCGATCACTTCGACGCGTGACCTTCTCGATCAGGCCCGCACGATGGCGGCATGGCTGCACGACCAGGAAAACGGCTATCTGTCATCGGTGCGCCTCGTGCGCGCCGTGCGCTGGGACACGTTGCACGAGGTGCCACCATCGAATGCCGCTTCGCACACGCGCCTCACGGCCCCACGTGCGGAGTTGCGTCAGCAGATGAAGCGGCTCGTGCTGCAAAAGCAGTGGCATGAACTGCTGGAACGTGTCGAGGGTACGTTCATGGAAGGCGTGAATCATCTCTGGTTCGATCTGCAGTTTTTCCAGCATACCGCTCTCGACCACCTCGGCGCGCCCTACAACGCATGGCGCGAGCTGCTGCGCGCGGACTTCGCCCTGTTTCTCGAACGACTTCCCGGGATTGAGCGATTGTCGTTCAGCGACGGCACACCGTTCGCCGACGATACGACGCTCGAATGGATTGCGCGCCACGCCGTGGTGCGCGACCTCGAAGCGGGCGAGGGCATGGCACCGCTGCCGGTATCCGCAGACGGCGACGAGGAGAGCGCTGGCGACTGGCCGGAGATCGAGGCGCAGGCGCGGGATCTGGCCGGGCACGACGGTATAGAAGCAGCGTTTGCGTGGCTCGAAGCGCTACCAGGGATGCGGACCGAACGGCACCGCTATCTTCAGCGATTCGTGATGGCGCGTCTCGCCGATCATGCCGGTCGCGCGGATACGGCAGTTGCGCTGCTTGTCGAACTGGACACGGCCGCACAATCGTTGCCGCTCATGCGCTGGGAGCCTTCTCTCGTGTTCGAGGTCAAGTCCCAGTTGCTGCGTGCGCTCAAAGCGGCAACCAACCGCAAGGATGCCGACAAACCCGTTCTCGCCCGCCGTATCGGTGAATTGCAGGCCGAACTGATCCAGCTCGATCCGGCCCGCGCGCTGGCGATCGCGTGAATCTGCTCCGGAAAAAATAGATGAACAACGACGATCCCATCCTGCGCTACTACGAAGCCGAGATGCGCTACCTGCGTGAATCCGGCAAAGAGTTCGCCAAGGCCCATCCCGACCGCGCGCGCATGCTCAACCTCGACCGCGTCGGCGACCGCGATCCTTATGTCGAGCGGCTCCACGAGGGCTTCGCGTTTCTGGCAGGGCGGCTTCAGCAGAAGCTCGATGACGAACTGCCGGAGCTCACTGAAGGGCTCGTGAGCCTGCTGTGGCCGCACTATCTGCGCATGATTCCATCGCTTTCGATCGCTGAACTCATTCCCCTGCGGGAGAAACTCCAGCGCACTGAGGTCGTGCCGGCCGGCGTACCGGTGCGTTCGGCGCCGATCAGCGTGCCGCCCGCGGGCAGCGAGGGCACGACGGCACGCACCGTGCAATGTCTATACCGGACCACCCAGGCGGTCATGCTGCAGCCGCTTGCCATCACGCACGCGGGACCTGCCGTGCGCCATGACGGCCGCTCGGTCATTCGGCTGGGCTTCGAGTTGCAGCATTCGGCGCGCCGCGAGGAAACCGACCTTTCGCGCGTGCGCTTGCATCTGAACGCCGATCTGCCGGTGGCGTTCTCCATGCACCTCGCACTCACGCGCCAGGTCGACACGATTCTCTGGCGCATTCCACAGGTGCGCGACGGCGAGCCTGTGCCGCTGCCCGGCATCACGATCGAGCCCGCGGGTTTCTCGACAGAGGAACGGCTGTGGCCCAAAGCCGATGCTGCCTTTTCTGGATTTCAGCTCCTGCTCGAATATTTTTCCTTTCGCGAGAAGTTTCTGTTCGTCGAGCTGTGCGGCCTGGACGTCGCGAAGCTCCCCCCGGAAGCGACCCGCTTCGAGCTGGAATTCGTGCTCAATGAGGCTTACCCATCAGACCAGCGTTTCACCAGCGAGAACATTCGACTGTTCTGCGCACCGGTGATCAACCTCTTCGAACTCGACGCGGAACCGATCGAAATCGACCATCACGAAACCGAGTATCGCGTCGTGCCAGCCGGTCATCACGGGGAGCACGTCGAAACCTATTCGGTCGATGCGATCGAGACGTTCGATCACGAGACGGCCGAGCGCTACGAGTACGTCCCCTTTGCCACGTTCAGGCATCGCG
The DNA here is from genome assembly GCF_040965595.1 of Paraburkholderia sp. EG287B. Taxonomy (NCBI): domain Bacteria; kingdom Pseudomonadati; phylum Pseudomonadota; class Betaproteobacteria; order Burkholderiales; family Burkholderiaceae; genus Paraburkholderia; species Paraburkholderia sp. EG287B. The sequence goes on along the minus strand of NZ_JBFRCG010000020.1, from coordinate 123,576 downwards.
GGGGCATGCTCCGGCATGAGGCGCCGGAGCGGTACTTCCATGGCCGCGTACGGCTCGGGGTCTCCGGGCTGCACGAGACCTGGGTGATCCTTGGCGGTCATGCGTGGGAAACGCTGGAGACGCTACCTGAAGAAAGCCTCTCGCTGCGCGTGACGGGCACCAACGGCATGCTGCCGCGCAAGGGATTGCGCGAGGCGAGCATCAGCGAACTCGCCGCGAGCACGCCGAACGTCACGGGCGTGCGCAATCTCGTCGCGCCCACGCTGCCGCTGTATCCGCCCACGGGCGACCGGTTCCAGTGGCGCGTGCTTTCGCATCTCGCTCCGAACTTCCTCTCGATGATGAACGCGGAGGTGCTGCGCGGCGCGCTCGCGCTTTACGACTGGACTGACGATGAGCTGAACCGCCGGCGCCTTGCCGCCATTCTCCGGGTTTCGCAGGAACTGCTCGAGGAAGTGTCGGGCGGCGTGGTCGAGCGCGGGGTGCTGATCGAAGTGACGCTCGATGCGCAGGCGTTCGCTGGCGAGGGCGACGTCATGCTCTTTGGTGAACTACTGCACCAGTTCTTCGCGCTGTATGCGGAAATCAATTTATTCACGAAGCTCTCGATCGTGAGCCTGCCGTCGCAGACCCGCACTGTCTGGCCGCGCAGCAAGGCACAACGCGCACCGCTATGAAGCCTCAGGATCCTCCCAATCTCGAACCGCTGGTCGCGTCCCTGCTGGCCCGTGCGCCGCAGATGAGTTTCATGCAACTGTGCCGCCTGCTGGAGGTCGGCGCCACAGATCGTCCCGGGTTCGGAACCCGCGATACGCCGGAGCATGAGCCGGTGCGTTTCGGCTCGTGGCCGCGCGCCGGGTTTCCCGCGAGCGAAGTCGCCACAGTCGACTTCGGCGATGCATGGGACGAGTCCAGACGGCATCAGACGCCTGTTGTGCGCACGACGTTCATGGGCCTCTACGGCGTCGACGCGGCGATGCCGTCACACCCGATCGACGACATCGTTTTGCGCGAAGAGGGGCATGAGGCCGTCGAGTCATTTCTCGACTGCTTCAATCACCGCTTCGTCACGATGCTCTACCGTGCGTGGAAAAAGTACCGCTATGTGGAGAGTTTTCGTCCGGGCGCAACCGACCCGCATTCGCTCAATCTGTTGTGTCTGGTTGGGTTCGGCTGGGGTGACAAGCCCAAACGCGCCGGGCTGCCTGATGCACGCATGCTCGCGCTGCTGGGCCTGCTGACCCAGAAAACACGTACGCCAGAAGGGCTCGCGGGCGTCATTGCACTGGCCTTGCCGGGTGTGGACGTGCGCGTCGACGAGTTTTTTCCGGCGATCACGGGAACCGGCAAGCCGCGGCCGCTGACTTCATGCCCGACGACACCACCGGAACCCGTGATGGCCGGCGCGCAGAAAGGGCTAGGGGGAGGCTACGTGCTGGGCCAGCGACTGACCTATCGCAGTCGTGCCGCGCGGGCCACGCTGCGTCCGGGCAACGCACAGCAGGCGCACGCCCTGTTGCCCGGAGCGTGGCTCAACCGCGAACTGATGGCTTTCGTGCAACTGTATGTGGGCGTGAAGGCCGACATCCATCTGCGTATGCAGGTGTCCTCAAGGATTGCGCCACTGCCGGCAATCGGCTCGGCCGCCGCCGAACCCGCGCCGCGGCTTGGCTGGACAACGGTCCTGCCCTCCGAAGAAGAACGCATGATCACTATTCCACTCGGGGTCGTCGCGGCGTTTCCCACTCCGGCGCCGAACCCTTACCTGAGTCCGCAACGTGCATAACCGGGCATCTCTCATGTTTATCCGTCTGGCCGTTACCACCGCCGCATCTGTCTTCCTGCTGTCGGGTTGCGGAGCGTGGCAGGCTGTTTCCGACACCACGTCGAATGCTTTTCACGCGGTCTTCTACAAGAAGGTCAAGGTGCTCAACGTCGATCTCGCCGCGCGTCAGGCATTGAATCCGGATGATGCCGGTCGTCCGACTTCGGTCGCCGTGCGCGTCTATCAACTCAAGGACCGCAAGCTCTTCGATGGCGCCTCTTACGACGATCTGCTGAAGAACGATCGCACCGTTCTCGCGCAGGACCTGCAGGACAGCATGGCGGCCGCGCTCAACCCCGGGGCTTCCGCAAGCCTGACACAGGCGATGAAGGGCGATACGCAATACGTGGCGATCGTCGCGTTTTATCGCAATCCTGGTAGTGGCAATGGGTGGAAGTACGTGATCGAAAAGAAGAAGCTCGATCCGGACAAACCGCTCAAGCTCGAACTCGTGAACCAGCTGCTGCTCGCGGCCGACGCACCTTCACAGAAGGCAACGCAGTAACGCAGCCAGCTCACTCCTCCCCCACAGCCGAAAGCGGCGCGGCCACATGTTCGAGCGACTTGCGCTCCGCGTCCACGCCCCAGATCGCGGCCACGAGTGCAGCCGCGATCATGAGCGCCGATCCCACCACATAGCCCGTGAACACTTCGCTGCGCTGGTGTGTATCGATCAGTCGTCCGAAGAACGCCGGGCCGATGATGCCGCCCAGCGCCGTGCCGAACGCATAGAACACGGCGATGGCAAGCGCCCGGATCTCCAGCGGAAACGATTCGCTCACGGTCAAATAGGCGGAACTCGCCGCCGCCGAGGCGAAAAAGAAAATCACCATCCACGCGCCGGTTTGCATCGTCGCAGTGAGCATGCCTTGCTCGAACAACCAGCCGCTCACCGTGAGCAGCACGCCCGAGAGCGCATAGGTCGCGGCGATCATCGTGCGCCGGCCAATCACGTCGAAGAGCCGCCCCAGCACGATCGGACCGAGGAAGTTGCCGAGCGCGAACGGCAGCAGATAGAGGCCAACGTCGCCGCCCGGCACGTGATAGAACTCGGTGAGCACGAGCGCGTAGGTGAAGAAAATCGCGTTGTAGAAGAAGGCCTGCGCGGTCATGAGCGATAGACCCACCAGCGCGCGACGGCGGTGCCGTACGAATATGGCATGAAACACCGCGCCCAGCGGGGTATGGCTGCGCGCATGCAGACGCAGCGGGTCGCCTGGCGGGTCTTCCAGCGTGTGGCCCACATCGCGGAAGCGCGTTTCGATGCCCTCCACGATGCGCTTCGCCTCGTCGTGCTCGCCGTGCGTGAGCAGCCACCGCGGGCTTTCGGGAATCCAGCGGCGCATGGGCAAGATGATGAGCGCGAGTACTGCGCCGATGAAAAAGCACACGCGCCAGCCCCAGTCCGCGGGCAGCAGGTGTGGGTCGAGCAGCACGAGCGAGCCCGCTGCGCCGATGGCCGCGCCCACCCAGAACGTGCCGTTGATGCTGAGGTCGGTCCAGCCGCGCACGCGCGCGGGCGTGAACTCCTGGATCGTCGAATTGATGGCGGCGTACTCGCCGCCGATGCCCGCGCCCGTGATCGCGCGAAACACCACGAAGCTCGCGAAGCTCCATGAAAACGCTGTCGCGGCGGTGGCCAGCAGATAAACGGCGAGCGTGATGAAAAAGAGCTTGCGGCGGCCCAGCCGATCCGTGAGCCAGCCGAAACCGAGCGCGCCGCATACCGCGCCGGCAATATACGCGCTGCCGGCCAGGCCCACCTGCGCATTGTCGAGATGCAGCACCGGGCTCGTTTTCAGCGCACTTGCTACCGCACCGGCCAGCGTGACTTCGAGACCGTCGAGCAGCCAGGTGACGCCCAGCGCCACGACGATGAGCACATGAAAGCGGCCCCACGGCAAGCGATCGAGGCGCGCGGGCAGCCTGGTTTCGACGATGGGAGGCTTATCAGTCGTCTCGGTCGTATTGGGAGGATTCATCGGGTAGGGCGCGGTTCAGCACGCGATGCCTTGTAGCATGCGCCGTTCCTGGAATGCGGGCGCGCGCGAAAACAGAAAAATCAGCCTGTGAGGAAACTGGCTGACGTAACGTATCATCTGTTCATACAAAAGCACCTGTGCATGGATGGCGCGCCCCGTTCCGGACATGATCCGGGCATGGGCTCCCTGCACGTCACCCGCGTTTCCTGCTCGAACAGCGCGCCCGCACCGAGGCGGTGTTCGAGACGCTGAAGGCGCGCGGCGACCAACTCGTCAAGGGGATCGTGGCGCTGGCCAGCCACTTCGACATGGAGATCATTGCGGAGGGGGTGGAGACCGAGGCGCAGCACGAGTTGTTGCAGCGACTGGGCATTCGCTACGCGCAAGGGTATTTCTACCGGCGGCCGGGCTCGGCTGCGAGCATTACGGAAATGCAGCGTGACGCGAGCCTCGTGCGTTACGCGGTGTCGTCGCCGTTGCGCTAGCGCGAACAGGTGCGAGCTTGTCGTGAATGACGAATCCCGTAAGCGGTTGCGAAATGCCGGCTTACGGGAGGTCTGCAATCCTTACCTAAAATTGCCTCAAAAAGCACACTTGATTCCGGTTGCGCTAATTCTCGACTCGACGGCAAATTAAAATACGCGGATCTAGAAGCCGCGCCGCACCGTAACTGTCGCGCCAGTGCTATGCGAATGAAGAATGGCGACGCGCGCGGTGGCGGAAAACACCCACTCGTCTACGGTCAGCGAAAGCCTGCGCTGAGGCTGGGCGCCGATGTTCAGCGTGCTGTCCGGCACCTGCAGAATCGAGATTTGCGGCGCCGTGGAAGGGCCCATCTGCAAATAATCTGAAGTTGGCCGCGCAGCCTGCTGCGCACCGTAACTGCTGCCGGGCGCCGACTTCACGAAGTCGTAATGATATTTGTCCTGTGCCACCGGCGCGCTATAAAAACTCTCGACTTCCGCGTAAAACGGCTTTGACTGATTCGCCTGATATTCCAATTCGTACCGGTGGAGGTACGCCAGGGGTTCCGGTGGCAGCGCTGGAACCACTTCCATCGGCATGGACGGGATATTGGCCACCGTCATGGTTTCGGGAATGTTCACACCGGTGCTCTGAGCGAATGCATAACCGCTCAGCATCAAAAAGGCTGCACCGACAATCTTTTCGTTCAGGCACGTCATGAGCATGCCTCCAATGACGAACTCGAAACATCAAACTGTCGAACGTTCCTGCCGAACAGACTGCCTTTGCATCACTTGCACCAATGCATTCTAGTACCTCATTTGCTTCCTGCTAGCCGAATGTGTGCGCACGTGATGCAGATGGATGTGAAGTCCACCAGAGCGCGAACGGCACGCCACGTCGTTGCCTAACATCGCGGACGTTATGACCGATTCGGGCTGCGCGAGGCGCACTCGCAGCGGAAGAAATTGCGCATGGACGTGCGCATGGTCGATGGGCTCGCGCCGCAGGCGAGCCCGTCGACACCGGCTCATTGGGGAAAATCCGGGTGCGGCCTAGATCGTGCCGAAGAGGGCGCGCGGGCGGTCCTGCAGCGTGCGCGCGAGAACCTTCAGCGCGCGCGCCAGTTGCTCCCGTGAGGTTGCACACGCGAGGTTGATGCGCACGCCGTGCTCGAGTGTCGAGCGGTCCACCGCGAACGCCGAGGCGGGCATGGTGTTTACACCGCGCGCGAGTGCGTTGGCGGCGAAGTCGTCGGAGCGCCAGGGCGCAGGTACGCGCAGCCAGACGAACATGCACGCCGGGTCGCTGTTGAGCAGTTCGCGCGGCAGGATCTCGAGCGCGAGTTCCTGCCGCGCCTGCAGCTCCGCACGCTGCGCTTCGAGGATGAGCTGCGCGGTGCCGTCCTCGATCCAGCGCGTGGTGATGAGCGTGGTGAGCGGCGCGGGCATCCACGCCGTCGTACGCACCGCTTCGGCCGCGAGCGGCGCACCGTGCGGCGGCGTGAGCAGATAGCCGATGCGCAGCCCCGGCGCGAGCACCTTCGAGGTGGAGGCCACGTGGAAGGTCAGCTCGGGGCACAGGCTCGCGATGGTCGGCAGCCGCTTGCGCAGCAACGGCCCGTACACGTCGTCCTCGATGATCGCAACGTGATGGCGCCGCGCGATCTCCACGAGCGCGAGGCGCCGCTCGAGGCTCATCGTGACCACGCTGGGGTTCTGCAGGTTCGGCACGGTGAAGATCGCCTTCACCGGCATGCGGCGGCAGGCGTCTTCGAGCTGATCGGGCAGGAGGCCTTCGCCATCGCTCGGGATCCCGACCAGCTCGAACTGGAACACGGGCGCGAGCGCCTTGAGGCCGTAGTAGGTCAGCTTGTCCGAAAGGATCACGCCTTCGTGTCCCATCAGGCTGCTCAGGACCGCATAGAGGCCGTGCTGCGCGCCGCTCGTCACCACGAGATTCTCGGGCGAGGGCGTGAAGCCCGGTGCGGCGATCCATTGCGCGCCCGCGGCGCGCGCCCATTCGGCGCCCTGGGGCGGCTGGTATTCCTGGGTTTCGGCAAAGCGCGGGTCGCGCGAGATCGATGCCATCGTGCGGGCGAGCTGCGCGAGAAATTCTCCGGTCGCCGGCCGGTTGACGGTGAGGTCCACCACGCCATTTGCTTCAGCGCCGCTCGCCTGGCTGCCGCGCTGCGCCGCCGCGCCGACGGCAGGCATGGCCCCGCCGGTGACGATCGAGCCGCGCCGCTTGCTCGCCACGATCAGCCCGCGCGCCTGCAACTCCTTGTACGCGCGCGATACCGTGGAGACGTTGATGCCCAGTTCGACGGCCAGATCGCGCTGCGGCGGCAGGCGGCTGCCCGGCGGGTACTGACCGCTGCGCACCTGCTCCTCGAGATTGCGGGAGACCTCCAGATACGTGGCTTGACGACCTTTTGTCTGGATATCGTCACCCGATTTTGTCTGGTAATCGTCGGCTTTCATGCAGGTAGTAACTCCATACAAAACTCGATCGTCTGCCACATTGCCATGCTGATGTGAGATGCGTCACCAGTGCCGCTCTCCGCAGCTTTAACCCAATAATACGATATCTGGCAAGAACCTGGCTGCCTGCGCCATGGGCCGGGAGAGCATTCTCCAGGGAAGATCCTGGTCTCCACACAAAGCCTTTTTAATTGCACACAAAAAATTATTGTGTGAGTATGAATTCAAGGTTTTGTTCGGTCGGCAGTTCGGCGCAACACGCACTGTATTACAGGAGGACAGGCTCGTGGCAACCCGGCAACCCACACCCGCTTCAGGCGCAACATCCACCCCCCTTGGCCACTCGCTGCGCAAGCGCCACGTCACGATGATTCGCTCGGCGGGATCATCGGTGCGGGGCTCTTTGTCGGCAGCAGCGCCACCATCAGTGCGATGGGGCCGGCGGCCTGCCTGAGCTATCTGCTGGCGGGCATCGTCGTGCTGTTCGTCATGCGCATGCTTGGCGAGATGGCGCTCGCGCATCCGGGCGTCGGCTCGTTCACGGAGTTCACGCGCATCGGTCTCGGCGACTGGGCCGGATTCACGAACGGCTGGCTCTACTGGTACTTCTGGGTAATCGTGGTCGCCGTGGAGGCGGTGGCGGGCGCGGGCATCCTGCAGCGCTGGATTCCCGCACCGGTCTGGGTGATCGGGCTCGTGCTCCTGTCGCTCATGACGGCCGTTAACCTGCTCTCGGTGAAATCGTATGGAGAATTCGAGTACTGGTTCGCGTCGATCAAGGAGTGCCGTGGGCGAGCATCAAGGTGGGCTACTCGCCGTTCGTGGCCGCGCTCGAAACCATGCATATTCCGGGCGCTGCGGACACCATGAATGCAATCGTTCTGGTGGCGGTGTTGTCGGCGCTGAACTCCGGGCTCTATGTGTCCTCGCGCATCGTGTTCCGGCTCGCCGAGCGCGCGACGCCCCGCGCGCGCTGCTCACGCTCTCGAAGAGCCGCGTGCCGCGCCTCGCCGTGCTCGCGAGCAGCATCGTCGGCTACGTGGCCATCGTCGCGGCGATCGTTTCGCCCCAGGGCGTGTTCCTCTATCTCGTCAGTGCATCGGGCGCGATCATGCTGTTCGTGTATCTCTCCATCGCCGTTTCGCAGATCGTGATTCGCCGGCGCCTGGAGGCAACGGCGCCCGAACGGCTCACGTTCAGGATGTGGCTCTTTCCCTGGCTTTCGTGGGCCGTGGTGGCCGCCATTGCCGGCGTGCTCTGCGCGATGGGCTTCGACCACGCGCTCTCGGGCCAGCTGATGGCGAGTCTCGCGAGCCTGGCGGTGGTGTCGGCGGCATACCTGGTCACACGCAAGAGGACTCACGTGCAGGAGTTCCGTGAGCCCGCAACCAACTGGAAGAAGTAATGGCGCAAGTGGCTGTCATCGGCGCGGGTTTCGTGGGGTTGTCGTGCGCGTACTGGCTCATGCGCGACGGGCACAGCGTGACGCTGTACGACGCGCAGGGGCCGGGCGAGGGCGCCTCCTACGGCAACGCGGGCACGTTCGCGAACTATGCGTGCATTCCCGTGAACAACCCGGACGTGTTCCGCAACATCCCGCGCTTTCTGTTCTCGTCGACGAGCCCGCTGCGTATCCGCTGGGGCGACGTGCCGGGGCTCGCGCCATGGCTCACGCGTTTCCTGCTGAGCGCCACGCCGCGCCGCTACGCGGGCAGCGTGAACGCGCTCGCGCAACTGCTCTCGCGCGCCTTCGAAGGCTACCGCGAAATGCTGGCCGTGGACACGCTCGCGGCTTTCGTGCGCGAACGCGAATGCCTTTACCTGTATTCGAGCGCTGCGTCGTTCGAGGCCGCGCAGCCGGCGCTCGAGCTGCGGCGCTCGCTCGGCGTGGCGTTCGAAACGCTCGCGCGCAGCGAGATCGCCCAACTGGAGCCCGGCCTCGCGCCGCTCTTCTCGCAAGGCACGCTCTTCAAGGGCAGCTGGTTTCTGAGCGATCCGCGCGGCTTTCTGCAGGCCCTGCATGCGATGTTGACGCAGCGCGGTCTGGTGCACCGGCGCGTGGCCGTCGAGACGCTGGAACCCGCGCCGAGCGCGGTGAAGCTGATCGATACGGCGGGCGAGGCGCATGACGCGGAGCAGGTCATTGTGTGCGCGGGCGCGTTTTCGGGACGCCTCGCGCGCCAATGCGGCGACGCGGTGCCGCTCGGCGTCGAGCGCGGCTATCACGTGCGCTTTCCTGGCACCGCTAACCGGATTTCGCGCCCGTGCGGCTGGGCCGAGCGCGGCTTCTACATGACGCCGATGGACGGCGGTATCCGCGCGGCGGGCACCGTCGAGCTGGCGGCCAACGGCGCGGGCAAGAACGCGGATCTGCTGCGCCTGTTGACGCGCTCCGCGCAGGAGGCGCTGCCCGGCCTGCCGGAGCCGGACAGCGACTGGCTCGGCTTCAGGCCGAGCCTGCCCGACGCGCTGCCCGTGGTGGGCGCGTCGAGCCGCTCGCCGCGCGTGATCTACGCGTTCGGGCACCAGCATCTGGGCGTGACGCTCGGCGGCGTGACGGGCAGCGTGGTCGCCGATCTCGTTGCCAGGCGTGCGCCTCCTCTCGATCTCGCGCCGTATAGTCCGCGACGCTTTTAACCCCTGATTCAAGCCACTTTCCAGCCAACCGCCACGTAACACCCACCGCAACAGTCTCCCAGCGAGGATGAGCATCATGAACCGCCGCACTCTCGTACTAACGATGGCCCTCGGGCTGATGGGCTTGCACGGCCCCGCGCAGGCGGCCGACCCCGAGGTTGTGAAGATCGGCTTTGCCGGTCCGCTCACCGGCCCGGTGGCGCGTGTCGGCAAGGACTTGCAGTACGGCGCGCAGCTCGCGATCGACGAGGAGAACGCCAAACATCCCGTGATCGCGGGCAAGCCGGTGAAGTACGTGCTCGACGTGCAGGACGACCAGGCCGATCCGCACGTGGCCGTACAGGTGGCGCAAAAGCTCGTGGACGACGGCGTGGTCGGCGTGATCGGCCACTACAACTCGGGCTGCAGCATCCCCGCCTCGACGGTGTATCACAATGCGAACGTCGCGATGATCACGCCGGGCTCGACCAACCCGGCGCTGACCCAGCAGGGCTACGCGAACGTGTTTCGCACCATGGGCAACGACGGCATTGGCGGCGTGATCGCCGGCAAGTTCGCGGTGGAGCAGTTGAAGGCGAAGCGCATCGGCATCATCGACGACCGCACGGCCTTTGGCCAGGGGCTCGCCGACGCGTTCGAGAAAGGCGCGAAGGAGGCCAACGGCAATATCGTCGACCGCGAGTTCACCAATGACAAAGCCGTCGATTTTCGCGCCATTCTTACCTCGCTCAAGCAGAAGAACGTCGACGTGATTTTCTTTGGCGGCCTTGACGAACAGGGCGCGATGCTCGCCAAGCAGATGCGCACGCTCGGCATGCCGGCGCGCCTGTTCGGCGCGGGCGCATTGAAGAGCAATGCCTTCCTGCAGATCGCGGGCCCGGCGGGCGAGGGCACGCAGGACCTCGAACCGGGGCCGGCGCTCGACAAGCTGCCTTCGGCGCAGGCGTTCGCGAAGCGCTACAAGGCGCGCTTCAATCAGGATGTCGAACTGTATGCGCCGTTCGCCTATGATGCCGCGCTCGCGATGATCAAGGCGATTCGCGACGCCGATTCGCTCGACCGCGCAAAGATCGTCGCGAGCTTCCCGAAGGTGACGGTGGTGGGCGTGACGGGCAATATCGCGTTCGATCCGCACGGCGACCTGATCAAGCCGCCTTATACGCTCTTCGAGGTCCAGCAGGGCCAGTGGAAGAGCCTCAAGACGCTCGGAGGCAATGGCGCGTGAAGCGCGCGCGGGGGCCGTTCAGCGCGCGACCAGCAGCTCGAACAGCGTGTGGAAGTCGACTGGCTTCGTGAGATGCGAATCGATTCCGCTCATGCGCGAGCGCAGCCGGTCGGCGTGCTGGCCCCAACCCGTCAGCGCGATGATCTGCAGGCCGGCGTAGCGCGGGCTTTGACGGATCTGCCGCGCGATTTCGTAGCCGTCCATGCCGGGCATGCCGATGTCGAGCACGACCGCATGTGGCACCGACTGCGCCAGCGCACCGAGCGCTGCGGCGCCGTCATAGACCACGCGCACTTGCGCGCCTTCGCCCGAGAGCACCATGGCGAGCGAATCGGCGGCGTCGCGGTTGTCGTCGACCACGAGAATGCGCTTGCCCGCGAGCGGCTTCGCGGCGCGGGCCACGTTCGCCGGGGTCTCGCGCGCTTCGGCGGGCGTCTGCTGCGAGAGCGGCAGGCGTACGGTGAAGGTGCTGCCTTTGCCGGGCCCGGCGCTCGCCGCCTCGACCGTGCCGCCGTGCATGCGCACGAGATGGCGCACCATGGTGAGGCCGATGCCCAGGCCGCCCTGGTTGCGATCGGCGGGGCGGCTGACCTGGGTGAACATTTCGAACACCTGATCGATCTGCCCCGCCGACATGCCGATGCCCGTATCGCTCAGCGCGATCACGACCCACTCGCCTTCGCGCGTGGCGTCGAGCCGGATCTGGCCGCCCGTGTCGGTGTAGCGCGCCGCATTGTTGAGCATGTTCGCGAAGACCTGCGTGAGCCGCACGCGGTCGGCGTCGAGCACGAGCGGCGTGTCGGGCAGCGTGATGCTCAGTTCATGGTGCGCCTGATCGACGGCGGGGCGGCTCGTTTCGACGGCATTCTCGATGATTTCCGCGAGCGCCACCGGCGCCTTCACGAGGCCGATCTTGCCGCGCGTGATGCGCGACACTTCCATCAGGTCGTCGATCAGCCGCACCATGTGATGGACCTGGCGATCGAGCATGTCGAGAATCGGCGCGGAGTCCGCGGGAAACGCACTGTGCCTGATGAGGTGCAGCGCATTGGCAATCGGCGCGAGCGGATTGCGCAGCTCGTGCGCGAGCGTGGCGAGGAATTCGTCCTTGCGCCGGTCGGCTTCCTTGAGCGCGTCTTCGGCGTTCACGGCTTCGGTCACGTCGATCGAGACACACACGTGGCCGCGAAACTCGCCGTTCGCGGAAAACCACGGCGCGCAGCAGGTCTCGAACCAGTGCCAGCCCGCATCCTTGATTTTCACGCGCAGCCGGCTCTGGAACGCGCAATGGTCGAGCTGCGCGGCCTGGACGCGCGACAGAAAACCGGGCAGATCGCGCGGATGCACGATGGCGTGCCAGCCGGTTTCGAGCAGTTGTCCGGGCGTGAGGCCGATCGCCGTGAGATAGCGCTGGTTCAGATAGACGGTGTTGCCTTGCGTGTCGATTTGCCAGATCAGTGCGGGCGACGCTTCGGCTAGCGCGCGAAAGCGCGCCTCGCTCTCGCGCAGCGCTTCCTGGGCGCTGCGGCGGTCGTCGACGTCGATATTCATGCCCACCCACTTGCGCACCGTGCCGTCGGGATTCCAGATCGGCGCGGCGCGCACGTTGGTCCAGCGCCAGCCGCCCGTGGCGACGCGCAGGCGGTATTCCGCGTTCACCACACGTCGCGCCGCGATCGCGTCCTTCCATTGGCCCAGCGCGTAGGCGCGGTCGTCGGGATGAACGGCGTTGGCCCAGCCTTCGCCGAGCCACTCTTCACCGGGCTGGCCGGTATAGTCCGACCAGCCCGGCGAGACCGACTCGGCCTGACCCAGGGCATCGGCTTCCCAGACGGCCTGCGCGAAGCCTTCCACCAGTGCGCGAAAGCGCTCTTCGCTATCCACGCATTCGGTTTCCACGCGCTTGCGCTCTGTAATGTCCAGCGCGAATTCGGCGCACTTCGAGGCCATGCCCGTGCCCGAGATGCGCGTGGGCGCGAAAAGGCCCCACCAGCGCGTGCCGTCCTTGCGGATCAGCTGCCGTTCATAAGGCTGGGTGCGTCCGGAGGTGGCGAGGTCGGTGACCGCGCGCGTCGTGACGCCGAGAAATTCGAGCGGCACGAGCCGGTCCCAGTGCGCCGCGGCGCGCAAGTCCTCGCGGCTATAGCCGCTCATCTGTTCGAATGCGCCGTTGGCGTCGGCCATGCCGCCGTCGAGATCGAAGAACAGCACGCCCACGGTTTCGATGGAGATGGCGGCCTGCAGGCGCGCCTCGCTCTCGCGCAGCGCGTCTTCGACCTGCTTGCGGTGCCCGGCTTCGTCGCGGAGCTTCGTGTTGATGTCCTGCAGCGTGCGCGTGCGCTCGGCCACCTGCTGCGCGAGATTGCGGCCCGCGTCCTGGGCGTCGCTCAGCGCGCTCGTCAACTGGTGTGCGGCGCTCGCGCAGGAGGCGAGGCTTTGCAGCAACCGCGCGTCCTCGGCGTCGAAATGTCTTTCTTCGCCGTGCGTCACGGCCCAGACGGTCCCGACTGCCGTGCCGTTGACGCGCCAGGGCACGTGCAGCGCCTCGCGGATGGGCGGGGCGATCGAACGGTACGAAGCAAAGCAGCGTGCCGGGCGGTCGAACAGAAGCATGGTATTGCGCCCCTCGGTCACGCCGCTCGCGCAGTCGTCGCCGGGAAGCGTGCGGTCCACGTTGCCGGCCAGTTCGCCGGCCACCGCGTCCCAGCGGAACCGGGCCGTGGGTCCGTCGCGCTCGGGCACGCTCACGCCGGCCGACCCGGCGCGACAAAGCGCGAGGGCGAGCCGCGCAAGCATAGGCAATACACCTGAGGGATTGCTCGCCATTTCCTGCGTGAGCGCAGCAAGCGCACGGCTCTCGCCCTGGTAATCGGGCAGTCGGTTCGGGCGGTTCACCAGTGCTTCGGTGATCAGCGTTTCCTCGACCGTGAGCGCAGGTGCGCCGTTCTCTTGCATGCTGCCTCCGCTTTAGTCGTCCGCCGCGCCTGCATTCGCATCCTGGGTGCAAGGTGCGAACGCCGACGGCGCCCATTGTGTTCGGAGGTGCGCATCGCGTATTCCCGTAGATGAAAACCGCGAGAGGCCGGTGCATTTGTTGCGGCCCTTTGAACGCCGCATCGCGCGGGGTGAGCGCAAAGCAAGGTGGGCACTGCGTTTGCTTGAAACCGGCACAATGCGAAAGACGAGGAGGAAGCGAGCATGCCACGCGCGATATGGAAAGGTGCCATCACCTTTGGGCTCGTGTATGTGCCGGTCGAAGTGTTCCCGGCTACGCAGAGCGAGCGTACCGGCTTCAACCTGCTCGACCGGCGCACGCTGGACCCGGTCGGCTACCAGCAGATCAACAAGCGCACGGGCAAGCCAATCCAGCACGCCGACATCGTGCGCGGCTACGAATATGAAAAGGGCGCCTACGTGGTGATGTCCGAGGAGGAGATCAAGGCCGCGAGCCCCGAATCGACGCAGACGGTCGAGTTGCTCGCATTCGTAGAGGCGTCTCAAGTCTCCTTCCTCTACCTCGACACGCCGTACTGGCTCGCCCCCGACAAGCGCGCGGGCAAGACCTATGCGCTGTTGCGCGACGCGCTTGCGGCGAGCGGCAAGATCGGCATTGCGAGCGTCGTGCTGCACAGCCGGCAGCATTTGGCGGCCCTTGTGGCGGCGGGCCCCGCGCTTGCGCTGCAAACGCTGCGGTGGGCGACCGAGGTGCGCGAGTTCGACGCGGTGAAGCGCCTGCCCAAGGGTGCAAAAGCCACGGGTGTGAGCGCGCATGAATTGCAAATGGCGCGCAAGCTCATCGACGACATGAGTACGGACTGGGACCCCGAAACGTATCGCGACACCTACCGCGACGCGATTCTCGAACTGGCCGGGCGCAAGGCGCGCGAAGGCAAGGCGCACGAACTCACGCACGTCGAGGCGCCTGCGGCCGGGCGGCGCGGCGCGGAGATCGTCGACCTTTCCGAACTGCTCAAGCGCAGTCTCGGCAAGCGCGGCGAGGGTGGCGCGAGTGCGCCGCCCGGGAAACCGGCGCCGAAGCGCGGACGGCGCGCGGCGTGATGAACGCGCGTGCGGCTCAGATCGCGCACTAACGAGGGGCGAACGATGAAGCACAAGCTCGAAGTCTACGAACAGAAGCGCCGCTTCGATGAAACGCCGGAGCCGCGCGGCAGGGCCGCTCGCCAAAGCGCGCGGCCACGAGACGGTGATGGGGCGTTCGTGATCCAGCGTCACGACGCGCGGCGCCTGCACTACGACTTTCGCCTCGAACTGGACGGCACGCTCAAGTCGTGGGCCATTCCCAAGGGCCCGAGCCTCGACCCGACGGTGAAACGGCTCGCCGTGCATGTGGAGGATCATCCGCTCGAATATGGCTCGTTCGAAGGGCGCATTCCCGAAGGCAGC
The DNA here is from genome assembly GCF_040965595.1 of Paraburkholderia sp. EG287B. Taxonomy (NCBI): domain Bacteria; kingdom Pseudomonadati; phylum Pseudomonadota; class Betaproteobacteria; order Burkholderiales; family Burkholderiaceae; genus Paraburkholderia; species Paraburkholderia sp. EG287B. The sequence goes on along the minus strand of NZ_JBFRCG010000020.1, from coordinate 108,555 downwards.
TATGGCGCCGGCACGGTGGCGATCTGGGACCACGGCGTGTGGCGCCCCGAGGACGGCTTGCGCGGCGCGCGCGAAGGCTATGCGCAAGGCAAGCTCAGGTTCACGCTGGAGGGCGAGCGGCTGCACGGCGGCTGGACGCTCGTGCGCAGTCCCATGCACGACGGCAAACAGGAGAGCTGGCTGCTCATCAAGCAGCGCGACGACGAGGCCGTGCCCGAAGACGAATTTCACGTCGTCGAGGACGAACCCGCCGCGCCGAAAGTGTCTAAAGCATCGAAAGTGTCGAAACAACGCACCCGGGCGGGCGACGGGGCCGCAACGCAGGGGGCATCGACCGCCCTGGAAGGCGCGATGCGCGCGCCGCTGCCGGACACACTCGCCCCCGAACTCGCGACGCCCGCCGACGCCCTCCCGGGCGGCAACACCTGGCTCTACGAAATGAAATTCGACGGCTACCGTGTGCTGGCACGCATCGACCGGCACGCGCGCGGTAAGGGCGATGTGCGCATCTTCACGCGCACCGGCAACGACTGGACCGCGAAGTTCCCGCGCCAGGTGCAGGCGCTGCGCGCGCTGAAGGTCGAATCGGCGTGGCTGGACGGCGAGGCCGTGGTGCTCGACGCTGCCGGCGTGCCCAACTTCCAGTCGCTGCAGAATGCGTTCGACGCGGGCCGTGCCGGCGACATCACGTTCTGGCTCTTTGATCTGCCCTGGCTCGACGGCGTGGACTTGCGCGGTGTGGCGCTCGAGGCGCGGCGCGAAAAACTCTCGGCGCTGCTTGCCCGCAAGCCCGATGACGCGCTGCGTTTTTCGGAGGCCTTCGAGGGCGAGCCGCAGGCCCTGCTCGAAGCCGCGTGCGAGGCGAATCTCGAAGGGCTCGTCGCCAAGCGCCGCGACAGCCCTTACACGTCCACGCGCAGCGCCGCGTGGCTCAAGCTGCGCTGCTCACGGCGCCAGGAATTCGTGATCGGCGGCTTTACGGAGCCGAAGGGCAGCCGCGAGGGGTTCGGCGCGCTGTTGCTCGGTGTGCATGGCGACGATGGCGCGCTGCAATATGCCGGCAGGGTGGGAACGGGTTTCGACGCGGCGCGGCTCGAAGCGATTGCGGGCGAATTGCGTGCGCGCGAGCGCAAAACGTCGCCGTTCGAAGCGGTGCCGGCGGCCGAGCGTCGCGCGAGCGTGCACTGGGTGCATCCCGAACTCGTGGCGGAGGTGCGCTTCAAGACATGGACGAGCGCGGGCGTGGTGCGTCAGGCGTCGTTCGTCGGACTGCGCGCGGACAAGCCTGCGAAGGACATCGTGCGCGAAGCGCAATCGCCGCCCGTGCAAGCGGCGGCGAACCAGCGTGAAAAGAAGGCCGCAAAGCAGGCTTCGACGAGCGCGCCAGGTACGGCGAGCCGTACGCGCCGCGCCGCCCGCAACGAAGCCGAGGTCGCCGGCGTGCGCGTCACGCATCCCGAACGCGTGATCGACGCGCAAAGCGGACTGCGCAAGATCGATCTCGTTGAGTACTTCGAAGCGATTGCTGAACGGCTGCTGCCGCACGTGCAGGGGCGGCCCGTCGCGCTTGCGCGCGCCCCCAAGGGCGTGGGCGGCGAGCTGTTTTTCCAGAAACACGCCAACGCGCTGCAGATTCCGCATGCCACGCAGCACGCCGGCCTCGATCCGGGCCATGCGCCGCTGCTCACGCTCGATACCACCGAGGCGCTGGTCGGCGCAGCGCAGATGGACACGATCGAACTGCACACCTGGAATGCGCTCGCGGCTAGCATCGAAAAGCCCGACCGCATCGTCTTCGACCTGGACCCCGATCCCTCGCTCGCATGGGAGCGCATGCTCGAGGCCGCGCAGCTCACGCGCGAACTGCTCGACGCGCTGGGCCTGCGGGCATGGTGCAAAACGAGTGGCGGGCGGGGCCTGCACGTGGTGGTGCCGCTCACGCGCCATGCCGGCTGGGACGAGGCGAAGGACTTCGCGCGCGCGGTGGCGAGCCACATGGCGGCGACGCTGCCCGAGCGCTTCAGCGCGAAGATGGGGCCGCAAAACCGCAAGGGCCGCATTTTCGTCGACTATCTGCGCAACAACCGCGGCGCGAGCACGGCCGCGGCTTATGCGCCGCGGGCGCGGCCCGGTCTCGGCGTGTCGGTGCCGGTGGACTGGGAAGAGCTGCACGCGCTCACCAGCGGCGACCAGTGGAACGTCGCGAACGTGCGCGAGCGGCTCGACGCGCTGCGCGCCGATCCGTGGAGCGGCTACGAAAAGGCGCGCCAACGCATCACGGCCTCCATGTGGAAACAACTCGGCGGGAAGTGAAAGCATATCGTCAGATTGACGAAGGCCGATTTTCCGGACCCGATTGTCCTTTTTTTACCTGCAATTGTCCTGAGACAATTATTTTTCGCCCCGTTTCTGAGCGACCATGAACGCTTACCGAGGAGCGGATCGAGATGGCGTGGGCGACGATTTCGGGCGAGTGGCGTGACGCGGTCGGGGCCGCGCACGGCGCGGAGTCCAAATACAAACGGCTGGTCAAGGCGATTGCACAGGACATCGAGCGCGGCGCGCTCGTATCCGGCGTGCGCCTCGCGCCGCAGCGCGAGGTGGCCGCGGAACTGGGCGTGAGCGTGCAGACGGTCACCAATGCCTACAAGGAACTCGAAAGGCAGGGCCTGATTCGCTGCGAGGTGGGACGCGGCAGCTTCGTCGCCGCGCGCGTGACCGAGTCGATGTCGAACTACATTCTCGACACGGCCGAGCGCGAGATCGTCGACTTTTCCATTGCACGCATCGTCCACACGCCGCAGCACGACGCCGCGTGGCGCGACGTGTGCGCCACGCTCGCCACGCTCGACGATCAACCGTGGATCCGTTCGTTTCGCCCCATCGCGGGCTTCGAGCATCATCGCCAGGCGGGCGCGGCGTGGCTCGCCTCGCTCAACATGCCGGTGAAACCCGAGTCGCTCCTCATCACCAATGGCGCGGCGCACGGCATTTTCCTCGCGCTCGCCTCCACGGTCGGTCCCGGCGACACCGTGCTCTGCGAAAGCCTTACGGACCACGGCGTGATCGGCTCGGCAAACGTGCTGGGCTTCACGCTCAAGGGGCTCGAAATCGACGAATACGGCATCCGTCCCGAGCATTTCGAGGAGATGTGCGACAGCGAGCGCGTGAGCGCGCTCGTGTGCACGCCGACCTTCAACAATCCCACCATGGCCGTCCTGCCCGATTCGCGCCGCCGCGCGATTGCGCGCATTGCGGAGCGCTATGGCGTGTACGTCATCGAGGACGATGTGTATGGCGCGCTGCCCGCGAAAGCCAATACGCCGATCGCGAGCCTGATTCCCGAGCTGGCGTTCTATTGCACGAGCATGACCAAATCGGTGCTCACCGGCCTGCGCACGGGCTATCTCGCCATGCCGCGCCGCCTTGCGCTGCGCGTGGAAAGCGTGCTGCGCGTGAGCAGCTGGATGGCGACCTCGCCGATTGCGGAGATCGCCACGCGCTGGATCATGGACGGCACCGCGCGGCGCCTCGTGGAGCTGCAGCGCGAGCGGCTCGCGGCGCGCCAGGCGATGGTGCGCGCCGCGTTGGGCGACTATGTGCTCGGCGCGCATCCCAATGCGCTGTCTGCCTGGTTGCGCGTGCCCGATTACTGGCAGGCGGACCGCCTCGTGCGCGAATTGCGCAATCGCCAGATTGCCGTGACGTCGCCGGACCCATTTCTCGTGGGCGGCACACCGCGTCCCAATGCGGTGCGCATCAGCCTTGGCGCGGAAGCGTCGGACACCGCGTGCCGCAACGCGCTGCAGACCATGGCGGGTGTGTTCGAGCAGTATCCGCACGTGCACGATTTCAACTAGACGATGGCGACCGCCGGCCGGGCGCGCGGATTGTACCAGGACATTAGAAAGGCCGTTTTGGCTCATTAGACTGGATTGCACAGATTCACTGCAAGGAACGTGCATTTCATGTCGTCGCTTTCGCATTCGTCACTCTCGCTTGCCGATGTCTACCGCGCGCGCCAGCGCCTCGAAGGCCGCGTAGCGCACACCCCGCTCGTGGCGTCTCCCACCTTGTCGGCGCGCGTGGGCGTGGCGGTCTACTTCAAGCTCGAAACCGTGCAGCCCACGGGCAGCTTCAAGTTGCGCGGCGCGACCAACGCCGTGGCGCATCTCGCCGAGTCGGGCGTGAAGCGCGTCGTCACCGCATCCACCGGCAATCATGGCCGTGCGCTCGCGTATGCGGCCCACGCGCTCGGCATGGAGTCGGCAGTCTGCATGTCGTCGCTCGTGCCGCCCAACAAGGTCGAAGCCGTGGCCGCGCTGGGCGCGCGCGTGGTGATCGCGGGCAAGAGCCAGGACGAAGCGCAGATCGAAGCGCAGCGTCTCATGCGCGAAGAGGGCTATGCGTTCGTGCCGCCGTTCGACGACCTGCGCGTGATCGCCGGACAGGCCACCATCGGCCTCGAAATTCTCGAAGCGCTGCCCGACACCGCGACCCTCGTGGTGCCGCTGTCGGGCGGCGGACTCTTCAGCGGCGTGGCGTTTGCGGCCAAGCAGATCCGGCCGGACGTGCGCGCCATCGGCGTGTCGATGGCGCGCGGCGCGGCCATGCATGCGAGCCTCGCGGCGGGCCATCCCGTCGACGTTGAGGAAAGCGAAACATTGGCCGATTCGCTGGGCGGCGGCATCGGTCTCGACAATCGCCACACCTTTGCGCTGACCCGCGCGCTGGCCGACGAAGTCATCCTGCTCGGCGAGCCCTCAATCGGGCGCGGCGTGGCCCATGCGTACCGCGAAGAGCGTCTCGTGGTGGAAGGCGCGGGCGCGGTGGGCATGGCGGCGTTGCTCGACGGGCAGATCGAGCGCAGCCAAGGCCCGCTCGTGATCGTCGTGAGCGGCGCGAACATCGACATGACGGTGCACCGCCGTCTCGTGACGGAGGTTTGAAATGCATTCCGAATTGTCATCTGAGTTGCCACCTGAGTTGCCGCCGGTTGCGTTGCTGGGCGCCCAGCAACTGCGTGAACTGGTTCCGCTCGACCTTGCGGCCATCGATCAGGTCGAATCCGCTTTCGTTTCACTCGCAACCGAAGCCGTCGTCATGCCGCCCATTCTGAACCTCGCGCTGCCAGAGCGGCATGGCGAGGTCGATGTGAAGACGGCGTATCTGCCGCGCTTCGAGCAGTTCGCCATCAAGATCAGCCCAGGCTTCTTCGACAATCCCTCGCTCGGCCTGCCGAGCCTGAACGGGCTGATGCTGGTGCTCTCTGCGCGCACAGGTCTTACCGAAGCCGTGCTGCTCGACAACGGTTATCTGACTGCCGTGCGCACCGCCGCGGCGGGCGCGGTGGCCGCGCGCTGGCTTGCGCGTCCCGACGCGCGCCATGCGGCGATCATCGGCGCGGGCGAGCAGGCGCGCCTGCAACTCGATGCGCTCATGCTGGTGCGCATGATCGACAGCGTGAGCGTTTGGGCCCGCGATGCGGCGCGTGCTGCCGACTTCGCCGCCGAAACCGAACGCCGCCACGGCGTACGCGCGCGCGTTGCCGCTTCGGTGCACGACGCGCTCGCGCAGGCCGACGTGGCCGTGACGACCACGCCCAGCCGCGCGCCGCTCGTTCACGCGGCGGACCTGCATGACGGCTTGCACCTCACGGCCATGGGCTCCGACGCCGAGTACAAGAACGAACTCGCGCCTTCGGTGTTCGAAGCGGCGCGCTATGTCTGCGACCGCTTGCAGCAAACGCGCGTGCTCGGCGAACTCAGGCACGCGATCGAAGCGCACAAGGTCGCGCCCGATCGCGGTTTCGCGGAGCTGGGCGAAGTGATCGCGGGCCGCCGCGAGGGCCGCGTACACGCCGACGACATCACGATCTGCGACCTCACCGGCACCGGGGCGCAGGACACCGCCATTGCCGTTCTCGCCTTGCAGCGCGCCCGCGCGGCCGGTGCGGGCGCGGTGTTTCACAACGCAGTCACGCCTTGAGAGGGAAAGATGTCCGCAGCAACTGAAAAGAGTGAGGTGGCGCCGCGCCTCGTGTTCGCACGCAGCGAATACGACGCGCGCATTGCGAAGACGCGCCGCGCGATGCAGGACGAAGGCATCGATCTGCTGATCGTCACGGACCCGACCAACATGAACTGGCTGACCGGCTACGACGGCTGGTCGTTCTATGTCCATCAATGCGTGCTGCTGACCATGGACGGCGAACCCGTCTGGTTCGGCCGCGGCCAGGACGCGAACGGCGCGAAGCGCACGGCGTTCATGTCGCACGGCAATATCATCGGCTATCCTGACCATTACGTTCAGTCGCCCGTGCGTCATCCCATGGACTACCTGAGCACGGAAGTCATCGCCGCGCGCGGCTGGGACACGTTGCGCATTGGCGTGGAGATGGACAACTACTACTTCAGTGCGGCGGCCTACGCGTCGCTCCAGCGTCACTTGCCCAAGGCGCGCTGGGTGGATGCCACCGCGCTCGTGAACTGGCAGCGCGCGGTGAAGTCGCCGCGCGAGATCGAGTACATGCGCGTTGCAGCGCGCATCGTCGAGAAGATGCACGCGCGCATTCTCGACGTGGTCGAGCCGGGCATGAGGAAGTGCGACCTCGTTGCGCAGATCTATGAGGCGGGCATTACCGGCGTGGAAGGCCACGGCGGCGACTATCCCGCCATCGTGCCGCTCCTGCCCACCGGCGCCGATGCCGCCGCGCCGCACCTCACGTGGGACGACTCGGCCTTCACGGCGAATGCGGGCACGTTCTTCGAGATCGCCGGCTGCTACCACCGCTATCACTGCCCGCAGTCGCGCACCGTCTATCTCGGCAAGCCGCCAAAGCACTTTCTCGATGCGGAGAAGGCCGTGGTGGAAGGCATCGAGGCCGGTCTCGCCGCCGCGAAGCCCGGCAACGTGTGCGAGGACATCGCCAATGCGTTCTTTGCGGTGCTGCGCAAATCGGGCATCGAGAAGAACAGCCGCTGCGGCTACCCCATCGGCGCGAGCTTTCCGCCGGACTGGGGCGAGCGCACCATGAGCCTGCGCCCGGGCGACCGCACGGTGCTCGAGCCCGGCATGACGTTTCACTTCATGCCGGGCCTGTGGCTCGACGACTGGGGCCTCGAAATTACCGAAAGCATCCTGATTACCGAAACCGGCGTCGAGACGTTCTGCACCACGCCGCGCAAACTGTTCGTGAAGGAGTAGGGCCGATGCGTGCGTCACCGATTACGCCGACCGTCGATTACGACGCCAATGGCGTGCAACACGGCTTTTTGAGGCTGCCTTATTCGCGCGACGATTCCGCGTGGGGCGCGATCATGATTCCGCTCACCGTCGTCAAGCACGGCGAGGGGCCGACCGTGCTGCTCACGGGCGGCAATCACGGCGACGAATACGAAGGGCCGATCGCGCTCGCCAAGCTGGCGGGCGCGCTGCAGGCCGCGGACGTGAACGGCCGCGTGATCGTCGTGCCGTACATGAACTATCCCGCGTTTCGTGCGGGCACGCGCACCTCGCCGATCGATGCGGGCAATCTGAACCGCAGCTTTCCGGGACGCCCCGACGGCAGCGTGACCGAAAAGATCGCCGATTACTTCCAGCGTGAGTTGCTCGCGCGTGCCGATTACGTGCTCGATATTCACGCGGGCGGGCGCACGCTCGACTTCGTGCCGTTCGCGGCGATCCATGTGCTGCCCGATGGCGATCAGCAGGCGCGCTGCGAGCGTGCGATGCGGGCCTTCGGCGCGCCGTACTCGATGCGCATGCTGGAACTCGACAGCGTCGGCCTGTTCGACAGCGCCGTGGAGGAAGCGGGCAAGGTGTTCGTTTCGACGGAACTGGGCGGCGGCGGCACTTCCACCGCGCAGAGCGTGGCGATTGCGGATCGCGGCGTGCGCGGCTTTCTTGCGCACGCCGGCGTCATCGAGCGCAAGGCCGGCGAGCGCGGCGCCGGCCCGCGCACGACCACCTTGCTCGACATGCCCGATGGCACTTGCTACACCACGAGCGAGCATCGCGGCATGCTGGAGATGTGCCGCGATCTCGGCGATACCGTCGAGGCGGGCGAGTTGCTCGCGCGCGTGCACGACATCAATCGCACCGGCGCGCGCCCTGTGGAATATCGGGCGCAACGCGGAGGGCTGCTCGCGGCGCGCCATTTCCCAGGGCTCGTGCAGGCGGGCGACACCGTGGCCGTGGTGGCCGACGTCGTCGAACGCAACCTGCCCGTGGCGGCGTGAGCACGCCGTGATCAAGCTCGACCGTTACGACCTCGCCATCCTGCGCATCCTCGAACGCGATGGCCGCATCACGAAATCGAAGCTCGCCGAAGAGGTCAATCTTTCGATTTCGCCGGCCTGGGAGCGCGTGCGCAAGCTCGAGGAAAGCGGCGTGATACGTGGCTATCACGCCGAGGTGGACTGGGTAGGCGCGATGCGTGGCAGCCGTATCGTCATGGAAGTGACGCTATCGCGCCATACCGCGCCCGACATGCGGCGCTTCGAAGAACGCGTGAGCGCGGCAGAAGAAGTCATGCAGTGCTATGCGACGGGCGGCGGAGTGGACTACGTGCTGCACGTGATGGCGCGCGATATCGACCACTACCAGCGCTTTATCGACGCGCTGCTGATGGAGGATCTCGGCATCGAGCGCTACTTCACCTACATCGTGACGAAGGTGGTGAAGTGCGCGCCCAGCCACGCGCCTGCGTGGGCCCTGGAAAGCGCGTGAATTTTTCGCGCCCGCGCGCCGCGGTTCCAAAAAAAAAGCAAGTGCGCGGGGCCGAAAACCAAAAAATTCGCGATGCCGCCTGCCCCAGAATGGATGGCATATCGACAGACCTGACAAGGAGTAGACGAGATGCTGCCAGGACACCCCATTCTGTTCAAATCGCTGTGCTACGTGGACGGCCGCTGGGTCCATAGCGACAGCGCGGCCACCGTGGCCGTGCAGAACCCCGCGGACCAGTCGGTGATCGGCCACGTGCCCATGCTCGTGCGCGCCCAGATCACCGGTGCAGTCGACGCCGCACAGCGCGCCTTCGAATCGTGGCGCTGGGTCTCGCAAACGCAACGCAGCGCGGCACTGCTGCGCTGGCACGAACGGATCGTGCGGCATCAGGAGGATCTGGCGGCACTGCTCTCGCTGGAGCAGGGCAAGCCGCTGGCCGAATCGCGCGGCGAAATCCGCTATGCGGCGAGCTTCGTCGAGTGGTACGCGCATGAGGCGAAACGCCTGGCAGGCCGTACGATTCCCACCCATATCGACGGTGCGCATCTGGGCACGGTGATGGAGCCGGTGGGCGTCGCGGCGCTCATCACGCCATGGAATTTTCCGGTGGCGATGATCACGCGCAAGGCCGCCGCCGCGCTCGCCGCGGGCTGCACGGTCGTCGTGAAACCCGCGCACGAAACGCCGTATTCGGCGCTCGCCCTGGCGCAACTCGCAGAGGAAGCCGGCTTTCCGGCGGGCGTCTACAACGTGGTGCTGGGCGAGCCGCAAATGGCGATGGAAACGCTCGTGAGCGACACGCGCGTGCGTGCCGTGAGCTTCACGGGCTCGACGCGCGTGGGCTCGCTCGTCACCCAGACGGCGGCGCGTGCAGGCATCAAGAAGGTCGCGCTGGAACTGGGCGGCAACGCGCCGTTCATCGTCACGGAAGACGCCGATCTCGAGCAGTCCGTCAGGATCGCCGTGGGCGCGAAATTCCAGACCTCGGGCCAGGACTGCTGCGCGGCGAACCGTATTTTCGTGGCGCGGCCGCTTTACGAAGCGTTCGTCGAGCGCTATGCGGCCGCGGTGCGCGCGCTCAAGACCGGCCCCGCGTTCGAGAAAGAGGTGGACGTGGGCCCGCTCATGCACCAGGCCGCGTTCGACAGCACGGCCGCGCGCGTGGCCGATGCGCGCGAGAAGGGCGCGCGCATCGTGGCAGGCGGCCAGCCGCATGCACTGGGCGGCTGGTACTACGAGCCCACCGTGATCGCCGATGCCGCGCCCGGCATGCGCGTGTACGACGAGGAAAACTTCGCGCCCATTTCGGCAGTATGCGCGTTCGACACGCTCGACGAAGTGATCGCCAGGGCGAACGATACGGAATACGGCCTCGCGGCCTACGTGTGCGCGACGCGCATGGACACGATCTTCCAGTTGGTGCGGCGGCTCGACTTCGCGATGGTCTCGGTGAACGGCGTGAAGTTCACGGGCGCGCCCATTCCATTCGGCGGCATGAAGGCCTCGGGCCTCGGCCGCGAAGGTGGTGCGGAGGGCTTCGAGCCCTTCGTGGAAACCAAATATTTTTGTCTTGGCAATCTCGGCCTGCCGCTCGCGGCCATGGCCTGAACCGGAATCAGGAGGACTACATGACTCAACGCATCGACGCACTCTTCGAGCAGGACCGCGCGCACTTCATGCACCCGTCCACGCACGCCTACGACCACGAGAGCGGCGCGCTGCCGGGCAAGATCGTGCGCGGCGGCAAGGGCATCCGCATCGAGGACCACGAGGGCAAGCAGTATATCGACGCCTTCGCGGGCCTCTACTGCGTGAACATCGGCTATGGCCGCACCGAAGTCGCCGACGCCATGTACGAGCAGGCGAAGCAGCTCGCCTACTACCACACCTATGTGGGCCATTCGTCGGATGCGATCATCGAGCTGTCGTCGCGCATCATCGACTGGTCGCCTGCCGGCATGAAAAAGGTGTATTACGGCATGTCCGGTTCGGATGCGAACGAAACCCAGGTCAAGATCGTCTGGTACTACAACAACGTGCTGGGCCGCCCGAACAAGAAGAAGATCATCTCGCGCGACCGCGGCTATCACGGCTCGGGCATCGTCACGGGCAGCCTCACCGGCCTGCCGAGCTTCCATCAGCATTTCGATCTGCCGATCGACCGCGTGAAGCATACGGTCTGCCCGCACTGGTATCGCAAGGCACCCACGGGCATGAACGAGGCGCAGTTCGTCGCGTACTGCGTGGAAGAGCTCGAAAAGCTGATCGCACGCGAAGGCGCGGACACGGTCGCCGCATTCATCGCCGAGCCGGTGATGGGCACGGGCGGCATCATCGAGCCGCCCAAGGGCTACTGGCCGGCCATCCAGGCGGTGCTGCGCAAGCACGACATCCTGCTGATCTCCGACGAGGTGGTGTGCGGCTTCGGGCGTCTGGGCTCGAAGATGGGCGCGCAGCACTTCGGCATCGAGCCGGATCTCATCACCGTCGCGAAGGGCCTCACGAGCGCGTATGCGCCGCTTTCCGGCGTGATCGTGGGCGAGAAGGTCTGGGACGTGATCGCGCGCGGCTCGCAGGAGCACGGACCGATGGGGCACGGCTGGACCTATTCGGGACACCCGGTGTGTGCCGCCGCCGCGCTCGCCAATCTGGCGATCCTCGAGCGTGAAAAGCTCGTGGAGAACGCCGGGCAGGTCGGCTCGTACTTCGGCGCGAAGCTGCGCGAGGCATTCGGCGCGCATCCGCTCGTGGGCGAGGTGCGCAGCGTGGGCATGCTGGCGGCGCTGGAATTCATGGCCGACAAGGAAGCGCGCAAGCCGTTCGAACCGGCGCTGAAGATCGGGCCGAAGGTCTCGGCGGCGGCGCTGCAGCGCGGCGTGATCGCGCGCGCCATGCCGCATGGCGACATCCTGGGCTTCGCGCCGCCGCTCGTCATGACGCGCGCCGAGGCCGACGAGATCGTCGGAATCGTCAAGCAGGCCGTGGACGAGGTGGCCGAGCACAGTCTGGTAGCGGGGTAAGCTGCCAGGCGCGCGTCAACTGTTGACGGTTCAATGTCGCGAGCCGCCGTACGCCAGTACGGCGGCTTTTTTGTTTGTGCTGGGCTTGCGCAGGTGTTGCTTTTCGGTCGCTTGCGCTTGCGCAATGGGCCGTGAAACCGTTGCCTGACAAGGCTCAAAGGCCCGCGGTTCTAGTGCGCGGCATTTTGCCACCACATTGACGCACGCGCATGGTGTGACAATGCGTCGAAATCTTAAAAAAATGTTAAAGAAGGAGTCGTTCGATGCTCTCACCCGTCGCAGGATCGGCTATCGTCGTGCGCCAAAGCAGCCGCGCTCCTCTCGCCGGAACGCCGCCCAGCGCACGCTGTTCGGGGTGCGCCATGCGCCATCTTTGCATGCCGCAAGGCCTGCCGGCGGAAGACCTGCCGAAGCTCGAGGCGCTGATCTGCGGGGCGCGCAAGGTGCGCCGCGGCGAGGCGCTGTATCGCTCGGGCGACCGCTTCGACAGCCTCTACGCCGTGCGCTCCGGCTCGCTCAAGACGCTGATCGTCAACCGCGACGGCCGCGAGCAGATCACCGGGCTGCGTCTCGCGGGCGACGCGCTGGGGCTCGACGGCATCGCCACCGACGTGCACGCGTTCAGCGCCGTTGCGCTCGAAGACAGTTCGATTTGCACGCTTCCCTACGCCGCGCTCAAGGGCTTGTGCCGCGAAAGCGGCACGATGCAGGACCGGCTGCACCGGCTCATGGGCGACCAGTTCAACCAGGAGGCCTCGCAGATGATGGTGCTGGGCTCGCTCACCGCCGAAGAACGCGTGGCCGCCTTCCTGCTCGACGTGTCGTCGCGCAACTGGCAGCGCGGTTATTCGCAGGCCGAGTTCCGTCTGCGCATGTCGCGCGAGGACATGGGCAGCTACCTCGGCATCACGCTCGAAACCGTGAGCCGGATCTTGTCGCGCTTCCAGAAGCGCGGCCTGATTGATGCGCAGGGCAAGCTGATCCGCATCTGCAATATCGAAGGGCTGCAGACGGTCTAGGCGGGCCGCTGACGCGGCAGCCATCGGACCGTCCGATGACTGCCGCCGCCAGCCGCGCCTTGCGCGGCTTCCAACTCTCCTTACTTTTCGTCGAGACCCAGCCCCGGCAGGCGATGCGTGCCTTCGAGCTGAACCGCGTGCAGCAGATGCGGATCGAGGTCGAGCGCGCTCAGGATCGTCGGTGCAACCTGGGTCGTGGAGACGTAGTGGTCGTCCGTACGGCCGGCGTGATGAATGCCGGGGAACGACACGACGAGACCCAGATGGCTGTCGTCGGGCGCGTTGCCGCCGTGCTCTTCATCCTTCGCCGTGCTCGACGTATAGATCACGCCCGGGTTCGGCTGCACGATGATGTCCGGCGTGCGGCCGTTCGACGGATTGCCGAACCAGTCGGCGAGGCGGTCACCCGTGAGGATGTACGCCTGCGGGCCGTCCGCGCAAATGCCCGGCGCGTTACAGCTCAGGTTCGCCTGCAGCGTCTTCACCACGGCGTCCTTCTGGCTCTGATCGCGCAGCCAGATCAGGCCCACGTCGTCGGTCTGCACCATGCCCGTGCCCGGGAGGCCCGAACCGTCGTTCAGGTTGCCCGTTTTCGTGTTGTTCTGACCGAAGTTGCCGGTCGAGTCCAGATAGTTGTTGGCCTCGAGCAGCTTCGTGAGCGTGTCGCCGTTCTTCACCAGCTTCGAGTGATCGGTCGGCGACTGGCCGTGCTTGGCCGTCACGATGATGAGCGTCGACGAGTACAGGTTGCGCTGCTTCAGTTCCTGCACCACGCGGCCGAGCGAGTTGTCCAGGTACGTGATGGCGGCCGCGACCTGCGGGCCCGGCGTGAAGTCGGCGTCGAGATAGCCGCCTTGTTTTGCCACCGGCGACTTCTGCGCGACGCTGAGCGTCTGGAAGTTCGTGCCGAACATCGTGGGCACCGGCGCGCTCGTCTTGCCCGTCGAGTCGAGGCCGTCGATCTCGTTGATCAGCGCCTGCACGTGGATGTTGTCGAAGACTTCGGTATGCGTGTAGGTGTCCAGATAATACGTGCCCGTCTTGGGGTCGATCGAGTTGATCTCGGTGCGCGCCAGATCGTCCACGCCCTTGCCCGAAGGACCGTTGACCCAGTCGTAGCCCCACGCATGCTTGTCCGCCCATGCGGTGCGCGCGCCGTGGATGTTCTGCTTGATGACTTCGAAGACCGTGTTCGTCTTGATGTAATTGTGCGGGTACACGGGCGTGCAAACGCCGTTGACCTTTGCGTAGGGAATGGCTTGCGGATTGAACGCGCCACCGCCGTCGAGGTGGGTCAGCGCGCCGCCGTTCTCGCCGTCGATGCCGGTCGTCTCGTCGAACACGACGTTCCAGCCTTGCGGGCCCTTGCACTTGGAATCGAGCGGTGCGTAGAGCGTACGGTCATATGACACGTCATAAAAGAGGCCTGCGCTCTTCGGCGAGCCGCCCGTCACCAGCGCCGTGAGGCCCGGGAACGAGTCGGACAGATGCGGCGTATGGGCGTTCGTGTAGGTGACGCCCGACTTCGCGAGCAGCGCGAGGTTGGGGCAGGCATTGCTGCCGATGCAACGCGCCACGTCCTGTTCATGCAGGCCGTCGAAACTGATGAGCAGGACGTGCTTCACATCCTTCATGTCACCTGCGTAAGCCGTTGTGTGCACACCCGCAAGTGCCATGGCACCCGCGCCAACGACTGCGCCTAACCGCGACCACCGGGTCGTATTCTCCATCTTTCACCTCGTTTTTTGGTTTGCATTGTGGGGAACTGCGAGGGACTTGCGCACAGCCCCAGCAATGTGGGGGTGGACCGCGAATCTCTCGTGACGCCATGCTTTCATCTCGCCGTCAGTTGTTATCAGTTGTTGCAACACGCGTTCGCAAACGCGTGAGGTGAGGGTTTTCGCGGGTGTAAACTCCTGCATTCGAGCGTATGCCGTTCACTGTGCAGCGCTCGTTTGCAACCCTCGTCAAGAGTGAGTTCCATTCAGTCCATTCCGGGCATCACATCATCGAATTCAAAGGGAACGTCATGGCAAAGGATGAAATCGTCTGGGGTATCCTGGGTACGTCGAAGATCAACGACAAGGTCGTCGTGCCCATGCACCACGCACCGAAGTGCCGCGTTAAAGCGATTGCTTCGCGTTCAGCGCAGAAGGCCCAGGCGGCCGCGGCGAAGTACGGACTCGCGCACGCGTACGACAGTTACGAGGCGCTGCTGGCCGACCCCGAAATCGATGCGATCTATATACCGTTGCCCAATCATCTTCACGTGGAGTGGACGATCAAGGCCGTCGAGGCCGGCAAGCATGTGCTATGCGAAAAACCGATCGGGCTCGATGCGCTGCAGGCGCAGCAATTGATCGCCGCGCGCGACAAGAGCGGCCGGTACATCCAGGAAGCCTTCATGGTGCGCACGCATCCGCAGTGGCTCAAGGTGCGCGCGTTGATCGAAGAGGGCGCCATAGGCGAATTGCGGGCGGTGACCGGCGGCTTTACCTACTACAACACCAATGCGCAGGACATTCGCAACCATAGCGAAATGGGCGGCGGCGGCCTGCTCGATATCGGCTGTTATCCCATCACGACGTCGCGCCTCATTCTCGGGCGTGAGCCGAAACGCGTGGTCGCGCTGATGGAGCGCGACCCGTCGTTCGACGTGGACCGGCTTGGCTCCGTGCTGATGGATTTCGACGGCGTGCAAGCGAGCTTCTTTTATTCCACCCAGATTCATCCTTACCAGCGCATGCAGTTTCACGGCACGACCGGGCGAGTCGAGGTCGAGATTCCATTCAACGCGCCGAACGACCGGCCGACGCGGCTGCTGTTGAGCCAGCAGGGAGAAGCGGATCGCTGGCTGGAGTTGCCGGTATGCGACCAGTACGGCGTGGCAGCGGCGGTGTTTGCCGAGGCGATTTTGAACGGCACGCCCCAGGCGATTGCGCTGGAAGACGCCAGCGCAAACATGCGCGTGATCGACGCCGTGTTCCGTTCGGCCCGCTCGGGCGCGTGGGAAAGCATCGCTTGACGTCGACGCGCCGCGGGTGGGTTCAGTGGTTTTTGGCTTGACCCGCGCCCGCCTTGCGGCTCTTTACATGGTCGATGAACGCGCGCAGCTTGGGCATGATCTGGCGGCGGCTCGGATAGCAGAGAAACACGCCCGGCAGCATCGGTGCGTAGGCGTCGAGCACACGCACGAGTTTGCCCGCTTTCACCGCTTCGGCGACCATCGGCTCGGGTAGCTGGGCGAGGCCTATGCCTTCCAGCGCCGCCCCCATCATGGTCGGGAAATCACTGGCGATCAGCGGTCCGGAGACGGCGATCTCCATGGCGTGTCCGTGGTCGTCGAATGACCATGAGGCCAGCGCGCCGTTGGAGCGCCGCCAGCGCAGGCAGGCGTGCTCGCGCAGATCGTCCGTGTGGAGGGGCCGTTTGTTGGCGGAAAGATAGGCAGGACTACCGACGACGACGAGACGAAACGGCGGTGTCAACGGCACCGCCACCATGTCGGCGGCCACGAGCTGGCCGAGCCGGATGCCGGCGTCGAAGCCTTCCGCCGCGAGATCGACCACCTCCTTGCTCACGGCGATTTCCACCTCCACTTCGGGATACGCCTGGCAGAACGAAGCGAGCAGCGGCTCCAGCAGCAACGGCACGACCGCGCGCGGCACGGATAGCCGCAACAAGCCCGTAGGGCGCTGGCCGAGGTCGCGCGCGACTTCGCTCGCGGCGACCAGTTCCTCGAAGGCGGGCTTGGCGCGCGAGAGAAACCGTTCGCCGGCTTCGGTCAGGCCGACGCTGCGCGTGGTGCGCACGAAAAGCGCCGCGCCGATGCGTTCTTCGAGCACACGCACCGCCTGGCTGATGGCCGAAGGCGTCACCCCGAGGTCCGCTGCAGCCTTGCGAAAACTGCGGTGCCTGGCAACGCTCAGGAACGCTTCGACGCCATCGAGCGCGCCTTGCCTGACTGTGAAGTTCTGCTTCATAGCGCATCAACATTGTGATGAATAGTCGCTCGCGGGAAACGATGGTACACCTAACGTGCCAGCCGATGACGCACGCAAAGCCCGTCGCGCGCAGGCAGGATCCACCGCGAAGTCCGGCATTCATCTGGAGAACCGTCGATGAGCACGCCCGCCGTTCCCGTTGGCATCATCCCGCCGCGTCCGGCCTGGCGCAGCCTGCGCTGGATCGCGCCGCTCACGTTGCTGTGGATTGCGGTGATGTACTGGCTGCCCGCGATTCCGGGCAGCGGTTTTCAAACCACGGCGCACCAGCTCGTGGCCCAGATGTTCATGGCGCTCGGATTGTGGCTCGGCCTCGAACGCACCGACCTGACGCTGAGCCAACGTCGCGCGACCTGGCTAGCGATTCTCATGGCGCACGCGCTTTGGTTTGCAGTCGTCTGGAGCGCGGCGATCCATGGTGTCTTTCGGCTGAGCGCCGTACCGCCGCCGCTGCCATGGCTGCCGTTGGCGATATTCCTGCCGCTGATCGTCGGCGCGCCGCTATTGCTGCTCTCGAAGCGGGTGGGGCAAGTGCTCGACGCGATGCCGGCGGCCTGGCTCATCGCGCTGCAGTTTTACCGCGTGTTCGGCAGTTGGGCGATCGCAGCGTGGCTGCACGGCGCCATGGCCGGCGTGGACGCGTTGCCGGCGGGCACCGGCGACCTGCTGACCGGCCTGTTTGCCGTGCCGGCGGCCGTCGCGGTGGCGAGCGGGACGGCGCAGGGGCGCAAGGCCGCCATCGCCTGGAACCTGTTCGGACTCGCCGATTTCGCCGTCGCCGTGACGCTGGGGATGATCACGGCGCCCGGCCGGTTCCAGTTGATCGCGCCGGATCCGCCGAGCCTCAACGCGGGCACCTGGCCGTACGTACTGACGCCCGCGTTCGTCGTGCCCAGTTCGATCCTGTTGCATGCGCTTTCGCTGCGGCAACTGTTCCGGCGTCGCGCCGCATGATCTCGCTCCGGTTTTATCCACTCATCGCAACGCACCTTGCAGGAGGCAGCATGTCACCGGAATCGATTTTTCGTTTGCATCTCGCGCTAGGGTATGTCGCGTGGCTCCTTTGTTTTACCGTGTACGTCTGGCCCCGGCTCAAGTCGATGGACCCATTCGACGCACAGCGCGCGATCGCCACGCTGCACAGCTTCCGCTTCTTCGGGCTGGTCTTCATGCTGCCGGGCGTCGTGAGTCCCGATCTGCCCGCGAGCTTCGCCGTGCCCACCGCCTATGGGGACCTCGCAACGGGTGCGCTGGCCATGCTGGCGCTACTCGCGGCAAGAAAGCGTCCCGTGTTCTGGTTCTTCGTCGTGGCGTTCAATCTCGTGGGCGCGGTGGATCTGGCTTTCGCCTACTACCACGCCACCCAGGCCGGCGTGCCTGTACACGCGGGAGAACTGGGCGCGACCTACGTGATTCCCGTGATCGTCGTGCCGCTGCTGGCGATTACGCATGGCGCCGCCTTTTATTTGCTGCTGCGTCCGCAGGGCAAGGCCGCCCGGGTGCTCGCCAACGCTTCGCGCACCTGAAAGACAGGGCGGCGAATTCACTGGACAGAGGCCAGGCGGCGTTGCTTTAATAAGCAGCCGTTCATTCGCCAACGCAACCTGGTTCAGGAGACAACCCAGTGGACAAAGCCGCCGATCCGGTCTTGCAGGTGCTGCACCAGTACAAAGCCGCGGTACTGGCCAAAGACGTCGACGCGTTCGTCGCGCTCTACGACCCCGACATCCTGGCCTTCGACATGTGGGGCGCGTGGACGTACGAGGGCATCGCGTCATGGCGCAACATGGTGGAGGGCTGGTTTGGCTCGCTGGGCGCCGAGCGCGTGATCGTGGATTTCAGCGAGGCGCAAACCGTCGTCTCCCAGGACCTCGCCGTGGTCCACGCCTTCGTGAGCTACAAAGCGGTGGCGGCGGACGGCGAGGAATTGCGCTCGATGGACAATCGCATCACCGCGACGCTCAGGCAGACGGGCGAGGGCTGGAAGATCTTCCACCAGCATTCGTCCTCGCCGATCGATCCCGCGACGACGAAGGTCATTTTCAAACGTTAGTCGCCGCAAAGCAAAATGCCCGACACACGGTCGGGCATTTCAGGCGGAGCATGACGGCCGCGAGCGGCCCGCCATGCCGTTACGGCTGCGCCTTGCCAGGCACCTGTTGTCCGCGCAACGAGCAGCCCTTCGTCTCGATCACGAAGAAGAGCGCGACGGCGCCCACCGCGCATGCGGCCATCATGTAGTACGCCGGTACGAGCGGGCTGCCGGTCTTGTCCACGAGCCAGTCGCTCACGATCGGCGCGGTGCCGCCGAACAGCGAGGTCGAGACGTTGTAGGCAATCGCCATCCCCGCGTAACGCACTTGCGTCGGGAACATGGCAGGGAACATCGCCGAGATGGTCGCGAGCTGCGGCGCATAGAGCAGGCCGAGCACGGCGAAGCCGATCAGCGCGCCGGCCACGCCGTGGCGCATCAGCATGAACATCGGCACGGCGGCAACGAACAGCCCGACGAGCGAGAACCACCAGAGCGTCTTGCGGCCCACGTGATCGGAGAGCCGGCCCGCGAACGGCAGCAGGGCCATCATCGTGAGCATGCCGATGAGCGGAATGAGCAGCGACATGTTCTCGCTCACGCCCAGTTCCTTGTGCATATACGTCGGCATATACGCGAGCAGCACGTAGTTCACGACATTGAGCGCAACCACGAGCCCGCCCAGCAGCACGAGCGGCAGGCGGTGCTCGCGCAGCAGCGTGCCCAGCGAAATGGCCGGGCGCTCCCGCTCCTGTTGCTCGAACTTCTCTTCCATCTCGCGGAACACGGGCGTGTCCTCGATGCGCGAACGCAGATAGAAGCCGATCAAGCCCAGCGGCGCCGCGACGAGGAACGGCAGGCGCCAGCCCCACGCATGCATCGCATCGTTGCCGAGCGTAAGCGACGCCGCGAGCATCAGCAAGGCGCCCAGCGAAAAGCCGGCCAGCGTGGCGAATTCGAGGAAACTCCCGCAGAAGCCGCGCCGCGCGTCGGGCGCGTATTCGGCCATGAAGGTCGCTGCCCCGCCATATTCGCCGCCGGTGGAGAAGCCCTGGATCATGCGCAAGACGATGAGCGCGGCCGGGGCGATCCAGCCGGCTTTCGCATAGGTCGGCAGCAGGCCCACGAGCAGCGTGGCGCCCGACATCAGCAGCACCGTCAGCGCGAGCACTTTCTTGCGCCCGAAGCGGTCGCCGAGCGGCCCCCAGAACAGGCCGCCGAGCGGGCGAATCAAAAATGAAATGGCAAACGTGCCGAGCGCGAACAGCGTGGCGCTTGCCGTGCTGCCCGGAAACAATGCCGCGGAGATATAGGCGAGCCCATAGGCGTAGATGCCATAGTCGAACCACTCGGTTGCGTTGCCGAGCGCGGCGGCGGTAATGGCGCGGCGTGGCAGCGTGTGCGCGCTGCCGGTAGGGGCGGCGTGCTGGTCGTGGTCGGGAGTCGACGTATCGTCCCATAGGGACCGGCCCGGCGTGGGGGAATGCCAAGTTTCGGCGAATCGCATAAGACGTCCTCTTGTCAGGAACCGCGGCCCGAATGGCGCGCTTGAGCGATCAAGTTAGTCCCGTCAATTTCTGTTTCCGATGTCATAGGACGATTTCGCATCGGGACTTTCCCTGCCTGCGCATCACGAGCGCCCGTCGCGCGGGGGAAGTGGCGATTTTTGACCGCTCTTTGGCTTCGCGCTCAATCATGCGGCAGCAACATTTGCCGTTTTTGGGGTGGTTGACCTGTCTCGCCGTCCGCCGGCGAGGGCTGTTGCTATGCACAAAAGTTGACTTCCGGCACACTGGAATCGGCCCAGGACTAACCCGAATGCAAGAAAGTATCAGTCTGCGGTCTGATTTTCAGTGGTGGAACCGTGCCGCGGCGGGTAATTTTCAGTCATGGCGGCGCGCGGTCCGAGGGTAGGTCGAGCGTATGCGCGAGCAACCGTCGCAGAACAAGAAAAACCGTGCAGGAGGAGTCGAGATGCAAACCATTGGGGCAGCCGCGACGCGCGCAAGCGCGCCCGGCGCCACACATTCCCAGCCTGACCTCGAACTGGTCGCGGTGCCGCGCGACGAGTCGTTCAAGGTCTGGTCGCACGGCTACCCCTATCGAACGGTGCGCTGGCACTTTCATCCCGAGTACGAGATCCACCTCATCACCGCGACCACGGGCAAGTATTTCGTGGGCGATTTCATCGGCAGCTTCGCGCCCGGCAATCTCGTGATGATCGGCCCGAACCTGCCGCACAACTGGGTAAGCAGCGTGCCGCACGACGAGCCGGTGGACGAACGTTGTCTCGTCCTCCAGTTCGATGCGGAATTCATCGCGCGCGCGATCGAGGCGTTTCCCGAATTCAGGCGCGTGGAGGGGCTGCTCGACGCGTCGCGCTGGGGGCTGCTGTTCACGCCGGCAACGGGCGCGGCCGCCGAGCCGATCCTGCGCGAGATGCTGGGCGCACAGGGCATGCGGCGCGTCACGCTCTTCATCGACCTGCTCGATCTGCTCGTGCAAAGCGAGGAGCCCGCGGCGCTCGCCAGCGAGGCGTATCGCGCCGACCCGGGTCGCTATGCGGGCACGCGCATCAATCACGTGCTGGCCTTCATCGGCAAGAATCTCTCCCAGGAGCTGCGCGAAACGGAGCTGGCGGAACTGGCCGGGCAGAGCGTAAGCGCGTTTTCGCGCTATTTCCGCCGCCATACGGGCGTGTCGTTCGTGCGCTACGTGAACCAGCTGCGCATCAATCTGGCGTGCCAGCTGCTGATGTCAGGCGAACTGAACATCACGGACATCTGCTATCAGGTGGGCTTCAACAACCTCTCGAATTTCAACCGCCAGTTCCTGTTGATCAAGGAAATGTCGCCGTCGCGCTGGCGCTCGTATCAGCGGCTCAACGCCGCGAGCGCGGCCAGCAAGAGCGAAGCCGTGTACGGCGCGCCCGCGATCGGCTAGCGGATCACCCGGCAAGACACTTTCAAACGCAGTGCGCATGTCAGGTATTGCGCAGGACGAACTCACACGTTCACAAGGCAGCACGACAGCACCGGCAACCCTACCAGGCATTCAACCAAAAAACGGAGACACCCAATGACCCGACTTCACAACCAACTGATCGGCGCCGCCGCGCTCAGTCTCGCCCTCGCGGGCATCACGTCGGCTCACGCCGCGCCGAGCGGCACGGTCGCGTTCCTGATGCCCGACCAGGCCTCCACGCGCTACGAGCAGCACGACTTCCCCGGCTTCAAGGCCGAAATGGGCAAGCTCTGCCCCGACTGCAAGGTGCTCTACCAGAACGCGAATGCCGATGCCTCGCAGCAGCAGCAACAGTTCAATTCGGTGATCGCCCAGGGCGCGAAGGTCATCGTGCTCGACCCGGTGGACTCCACGGCGGCGGCTTCGCTCGTGCATATGGCGCAGAGCCAGGGCATCAAGGTCATTGCGTATGACCGGCCCGTGCCGTCCACGCCGGCCGACTACTACGTCTCGTTCGACAACGAGGAAATCGGCAAGTCCATCGCCCAGTCGCTCGTGCAGCACCTGAAGGAGTCGGGCGTGGCCGGCAGCAAGGGCGGCGTGCTCGAAGTGAACGGCTCGCCGACCGACGCCGCCGCGGGCCTCATCAAGAAGGGCATTCACGAAGGGCTGCAGGGCAGCGGCTACAAGACGCTCTCCGAGTACGATACGCCGGAGTGGGCGCCGCCCAAGGCGCAGCAGTGGGTGAGCGGGCAGGTCACGCGCTTCGGGCCGCAGATCGTGGGCGTCGCGGCCGCCAACGACGGCACGGCGGGCGGCACCATTGCGGCCTTCAAGGCGGCGGGCATGAATCCGGTTCCGCCGGTCACGGGTAACGACGCGACCACGGCGGGCCTGCAACTGATCATCGCGGGCGACCAGTACAACACGATCCTCAAGCCCAGCGAGATCGTGGCGGGCGCGGCGGCCAATGTGGCCGTGGGCTTCCTCGACGGCAAGCCCGTGAAGGGCGAGACGACGCTCTTCAAGACGCCCACGCAACTGTTCAAGCCGGCCGTTATCACGCAGAAGAACATCAAGGCCGAGGTAGTGGACAAGGGCTTCGCGAAAGCGTCGGACCTGTGCACGGGCCGCTACGCCGACGGCTGCAAGAAGCTCGGCATTGGCGGCTGATACGCATGGCTGGGCCCGGCGCGCGCCGGGCCCCGAGAGCAACGAAGAGGTACCCATTTCATGACTGACGAATCAACGAACCGCGCAACGAACCGCGCCACGGCACACGGCGCGCCCGGCGAGCTGGTGCTGAGCCTGCGCGGCGTCTCGAAGCACTTCGGCGCGGTTTCGGCCCTCACGGATATCGAGCTCGACGTGCATGCGGGCGAGGTGGTCGCCCTCGTCGGCGACAACGGCGCGGGCAAATCGACGCTCGTGAAGATTCTGGCGGGCGTGCACCAGCCGAGCGCCGGGACGATCACGTTTCGCGGCCAGCCGGTGAACCTGTCCGATCCGGGCACGGCCCTCGACCTGGGGATCGCGACGGTGTTCCAG
Source organism: Paraburkholderia sp. EG287B (assembly GCF_040965595.1). NCBI lineage: Bacteria > Pseudomonadati > Pseudomonadota > Betaproteobacteria > Burkholderiales > Burkholderiaceae > Paraburkholderia > Paraburkholderia sp. EG287B. Next base: position 85,238 of record NZ_JBFRCG010000020.1, on the reverse strand, counting down.
GACCTCGCGCTGTGCGAGAACCTCGACGTCGTGGCGAACATCTTCCTCGGCCGCGAGTTGAGCCCGTACCGGCTCGACGAGGTCACGATGGAAGTGAAGGCCTGGACGCTCCTCAACGAGCTTTCGGCGCGCATTCCCAGCGTGCGCGACGTGGTCGCCTCGCTCTCGGGCGGCCAGCGCCAGACCGTGGCGATCGCGCGCTCGCTGCTGCTCGACCCGAAACTCATCATGCTCGACGAACCGACCGCCGCGCTCGGCGTGGCCCAGACCGCAGAGGTGCTGAACCTGATCGAGCGCGTGCGCGACCGCGGCCACGCCGTCATCATGATCAGCCACAACATGGAAGAAGTGCGCGCCGTGGCCGACCGTATCGTCGTGCTGCGCCTCGGCCGCAACAACGGGATTTTCTATCCCGACTCTTCCAACGCCGAACTCGTGGCGGCGATCACCGGGGCGACGGAAAACGCGGTGTCGCGCCGCGCGGGCCGCCGCCAGGCGCAACAGGACGTGCAATGAAAGGAACGATCATGAGCAAGACTATCCATGGCGCTCCGCAGCCTGAAAACCCGGACGCCCCAAAGCCCGATTCAAAGCCCGATGCGAAGCCATCCACGCTGCTAGACCGCAGCGACGTGCGCGTGAAGCATGCGAGCGGAATCGGCGAGAGCGTGTCGGCATTCGTCGACCGCGTGCGTTCGGGCGACCTGGGTTCGCTCCCGGTCATCGCGGGGCTCGTCATCATCTGGACGGTGTTCACGAGCCTGAACCCGGTGTTTCTTTCCGCCGACAACCTCGTGAACATGCTGTTCGACTGCTCGACGGTCGGCGTCATTTCGCTCGGCATCGTCTGCGTGCTGCTGCTCGGGCAGATCGATCTCTCGGTGGGCTCGATGAGCGGCTTCGCCTCGGCGCTGGTCGGCACGTTGTGGGTCAACGACGGCTGGCCGGTGCTGCTCGCCATCGTTGCCGCGATCGCGGTGGGCGCGGTGATCGGTGCGCTGTACGCGCTGCTGCTCAACTGGATCGGCATGCCGAGTTTCGTCTCGACGCTCGCGGGCCTGCTCGCCATCCTCGGCATGCAGCTCTACGTGCTCGGTTCGACGGGTTCGATCAATTTGCCCTACGGTTCGGCGATGGTCAACTTCGGACAACTGATGGTGATCCCGCCGATCGTCTCGCACCTGATCGCGCTGCTGCCCGGTATCGTGCTCCTGCTGCTCGGCATGCGCACGCGCACGCGCCGCCATGCGGCCAGGCTTTCGGCGCCTTCGGTCGCAGGCCTGCTCGGGCGCGCGGCGGCGCTGACCGTGTTCCTCGAAATCGTCGTGGCCTATCTCAACCGCGGGCGTGGCGTGCCGCTGATGTTCGGCCTCTTTCTGGGTCTCGCGGTCGTCATGCAGTACGCGCTCACGCGCACGCGCTGGGGCCGTTCGATGCACGCCGTGGGCGGCAATCACGAAGCCGCGCGGCGCGCGGGTATCAAGGTCGGCGCGATCTATACGAGCGCCTTCGTGCTGTGCGCGAGTCTCGCCGCCATCGGCGGCGTGCTGACGGCGGCGCGCCTTGCTTCGGCGAGCCAGCAGGCCGGCACCGGCGACGTCAACCTCAACGCCATCGCGGCGGCCGTGATCGGCGGCACGAGCCTGTTCGGCGGGCGCGGCAGCGCATGGTCGGCCGTGCTCGGCATCATCGTGATCCAGTCGATTGCGAGCGGTCTGACGCTGCTGAACCTGTCGTCGTCGCTGCGCTTCATGATTACCGGCGCCGTGCTGGCCATTGCCGTGATCGTCGATTCGCTCGCCCGCCAGTCGCGTGTTTCGCATGGCCGCGCCTGAGGCGTTCGTACCTGATTCAAGGAGAAAGTTACCCATGTCTGAATCGATCAAGGGAAAGGTCGCCGCCATTACGGGCGCGGCGTCCGGCATCGGCTTCGCGTGCGCGCGCGCGTTGGTGGACGAAGGCGCGAAAGTCGTGCTGATCGACCGCGCAGAGGACCGGCTCGCGAAATGTTGCGCGGAGCTGGGGCCCAATGCGCTGCCGCTCGCCATGGACCTGCTCAACCCGGCGGACTACGCGGCCATGCTGCCCAGGATCCTCGATCTCGCTGGCGGGCTCGACATCTTCCACGCCAACGCGGGCGCGTATATCGGCGGCGAGGTGGCGAACGGCAATCCCGACGAGTGGGACCGCATGCTCAACCTGAACATCAACGCCGCGTTTCGCTCGGTGCATGCGGTGCTGCCGCACATGATCGCGCAGAAGTCGGGCGACATCATTTTCACGAGTTCGGTGGCGGGCGTCGTGCCGGTGGTGTGGGAGCCGATTTACACGGCCTCGAAGTTCGCGGTGCAGGCCTTTACGCACACCGTGCGCCGCCAGGTCGCGAAGCACGGCGTGCGCGTAGGCGCGGTGCTGCCGGGCCCCGTGGTCACCGCCTTGCTCGACGACTGGCCCAAGGCGAAGATGGACGAAGCGCTGGCCCAGGGCAGTCTCATGCAGCCGAAGGAAGTAGCCGATTCCGTGGTATTCATGCTCACGCGGCCGCGCAGCGTCACCATTCGCGACCTCGTGATCCTGCCGAACAGTGTCGATCTGTAAACCCACAGTCAACGAGCCATGACCTCAAATAACCATGCCGGCGGCGCACGCCATACCGTTGGTGTCGATGTGGGCACGGGTAGCGCCCGTGCCGGCATTTTCGATTCCGCGGGTCGTATGCTGGCGTCGGCGAAGCACGACATCAGCGTGTTTCACGAGAGCGGCGCCATCGTCGAGCAATCGAGCACGCAGATCTGGAACGCCGTGTGCCAGGCGGTGAAGGACGCGCTCGCGCAGGCCGCGATCTCGCCGGAGCAGATCGCCGGGATCGGCTTCGACGCCACTTGTTCACTCGTCGTGCTGGGCGAGGGCGGCACGCCGCTGCCCGTGGGCCCGTCCGAAGTGGCCGAGCGCGACATCATCGTGTGGATGGACCATCGCGCCGTGGAGCAGGCCGAGCGCATCAACGCCACGGGCCACGATGTGCTGCGCTTCGTGGGCGGCAAGATCTCTCCCGAGATGGAAACGCCCAAGCTGCTGTGGCTGCTGGAAAACCGGCCCGAGGTGTTCGCCGCGGCCTGGCAGTTCTTCGACCTGACCGACTTCCTCACGTGGCGCGCCACGGGCGATCTTTCGCGCTCCACCTGCACGGTGACCTGCAAGTGGACCTATCTCGCGCACGAGCAGCGTTGGGACGAGAGCTACTTTCGCACGGTGGGTCTGGGCGTGCTCGCAGACGAAGGCTTCGCGCGCATCGGCCGCACGATCGTCGAGCCGGGCACGCCGCTCGGCAGCGGGCTCACGCCCGAGGCCGCCGCGCAACTCGGCCTGCGCGCGGGCACCGCTGTCGCGACGGGCGTGATCGACGCGCACGCGGGCGGCATCGGCACGGTCGGCGCGCAAGGGCAGCCCGAGGCGTGCCTCGCGTATGTGTTCGGCACCTCGTCATGCACGATGACGACCACGCGCGACCCCGTGTTCGTGCCCGGCGTGTGGGGGCCGTACTACGCGGCGATGGTGCCCGGTGCGTGGCTCAACGAAGGCGGCCAGTCGGTGGCGGGCGCGGCGATCGAGCGCTTGCTCACGATGCATCCGCTCGCCACGGAGGCGGCGAGCCGCGCGGCGAGCGAGGGCCAGTCGCTGCCGGCGATGCTTGCCGGGCTGGCGGTTCAGGCTGGGCAGGGTGAGTCGGGCGCGGTGCGCCTCGCGCACGATGCTGGTCTGCACGTCGTGCCGGAATTCCTCGGCAACCGCGCGCCGTTCGCCGATCCGCACGCGCGGGCCGTCATCGCGGGGCTCGGCATGGAGACGGACATGGCGAGCCTCGTCGCGCTCTATGTTGCGGGCATTGGCAGCATCGGCTATGGACTGCGACAGATCATCGAGGTGCAGGCCCAGGCGGGCGCGCCGATCGAGCAGGTCGTGATCAGCGGCGGCGCGGGCAGGCTCGACCTCGTGCGCCAGCTGCTCGCGGACGCAACGGGCAAGCCCGTGCTGGCCACTCACGCCGAGGAGCCCGTCCTGCTGGGCGCGGCCATGCTGGGCGCCGTGGCGGGCGGGTTATATGAAAACGCGCGCGAGGCGATGGCCGCGATGTCGCAGATCAGCAAGGTCTACGCGCCGGCCACGGGCGAGATCGCGGCGCTGCACGACGCGCGTTACCGCGCCTTCACGCAGTTGCAGGACGTGGCGCGCGCGATCCGCTAACGGCCTGACTGGAAGCTAGCGGCTCACGCCGCCTCGCCGCTGCGCTGCGCGAGCGCGGCGGCGGCCTCACTCTGCGCGAGGTGGCGCAGCAGCTTCGTCACCATCACGACGACGGTGAGCGCGAGCAGCACGAAGAACACCGCGAGCGGCGTGAGCACGTGCACGGAGACAAAGCCGGCCAGCCCCATCATCGCCGAGGAAACGAGCAGCAGCGCGCAGCCGAGAATCGCGCTCGTCAAGCCCGCGATATGCGGGAACAGCGAATTGCCCTTGGCCATCAGCGTGGGGTACATCGCACCCGCGCACAGCCCCATCACGAGTACCGGAACGGCGAGCGTCCACACGCGCAGGCCCACCGTGAGCGCGAGCACGAGCATCGCGATCGACGCGCCCGCCATCACGCGCGCCCCCACACGCAGACGTTGCTCCGGGGTGGGCAGGCGCGGGCCGTGGAGCCGGTTCGAGAGGCCGCCCAGGAAATACATCAGGCCGATGCCGAGCGCGAGATAGCCGAAAAAGGTAGGCGGCCGATGCAGCGTGTTCTGCACCATGAACGGCCCGACGACGTTGAAGACGAGCAGGATGCTGTAGCACAGGCCCTGGGCCAGAAAGCAGCTCTGGAACACGGGGCTCGCGAGCACCTTGCCCGCGTTCGCGATGAGCGTGCGCGGCTCCAGCCGCACCGGTTGCCGCAAGGTCTCGCGAAAGCGCCACAGCAGCGCCCACATCACCAGCGAATACAGGAGCAGGAACACGAGGCAGGCCTTCCAGCCGAACAGCTCCTGCAGATGCGCGCCGATCACGGGCGCGATGATCGGCGCGAGCCCCCACGTAATCGACATGTAGGTGAACGCGTGCATGAGCGCGGTGCCCACGAACGAGTCGGTGATGATGGCTTTGGCGAGCAGGTTGGTCGCGGCGATGCCGAAGCCCTGCAGGCAGCGCGCCAGCACGAAGGTTTCCAGATTCGGCGCGGCCAGCGAGAGCAGACAGCCGAGCGTATAGATCACGAGCCCGAAGGCCAGCACGCGCTTGCGCCCGAGGGCGTCGGAAATCGGCCCGAAGATGAGCTGGCCGAACGCGTAGGCGGCGAGATAAACGGACACGCTCGACTGGATCGCCTGCGGCGACGTCGCGAAGTAGCGCGCCATGGCCGGCAGTGCGGGCACGTAGATGTCGATGGCGAGCTGTCCGGCGGAGGCGAACAGGCAGATCAGGAACAGCAGGAAGCGCGGCGAGTTCGCCGGGCGTGCGGCGGTGGCTGGACGTTCGGGCAGATCGTGGGTCATGACAGCGTGAGAAGGGCGGATTCCGGTGCGGCGGCGCGGGAGCGGTCGGGCTGCCTGTTCGGAAAGCGCGTTCGAATCGCGAACACAGCGTCCGGCGCGGCGGCGCAGGCGCGTATTGTGCCCGTTATCGCCGACTTCCGTGCGACGCCCCTCTCAGGCGCGGCGCTTGCTGGGCATCCGCATATCTCGCCCTGGACATCCCCGGAGTGCCGACATGCCAGAGAAAAGGCCGAAAGAGGCCGCGCGCCGCCCGACTAGTACGGAAGACTACGAAGTCTTCTGCGGCGAGCAGATCGACGGCGCGGGCCGCTACTACGGATTGCTGCGGATTCGCCGCAAGACCGATGGGCGGCTCATCTATCCGTTCGACGGCTGTCCGCGTCCGGGGCCGTGCGCGACGGGGCCGCTGGCAAGGCAACAGGCACTCACGCTCGCCGATGAGCTGATTCGCGCGGACATCGCGATGCCCGAAGGGTGAGCCGGCCCTGCATGCCGAAGGCGGAGCATGTCCAGGCTCAAAGCGCAAACACTTCGTGCACCGAACTCTGAAACACGCCGCCATTCATCGGGCCGCCGCCCGCCACATGAATCGCATCGCCCACGACCGCCGCGCCCATGCCATGCCGCGGCGTGAGCATGGGCGCATAGGCCTGCCATGAATCGGTGGCCGGATCGTAGCCTTCGTTCTGCCCGAAGACGCGCCGCGTGCCTTCCCCACCCATGCAGAAGAAGCGCCCGCGCCACGCCGCGCCGCCGTGGCCGGAGCGCGGTGTGGGCATGGGCGCGCGCTCTTCCCAGGCGTCGCGCTTCGCGTCGTAGGCCACGTGCATGCCGGTGTTGAAGTCGAACGTATCCATGCGGCCGCCGGCCACGAGGATCCAGCCCGCGAGCGAGACGGCCGCCGTATGGTCGCGCGGACCGGGAATGGGCGCGAGCGTCTTCCAGCTGTCGCTCTGCGGGTCGTACGCCTCGTGCCAGTCCACCGAGCGCGTGTCGCGGCCGCCGATCGCGTGCAGCAGGCCGTCGTGCGCCACGACGGAAATCGCACCGCGCGAGCCGCGCGAAAGCGGGTGAATCGCGTGCCAGCGGTCGTCGGCCACGACATAGGCGTAGCAGTCGGGCACGGCGATGCGGTTCTGCTCGACGAAGCCGCCCATCGCATAGACCACGCCGTCGAGCGCCGCCACGCCGATATGATTCGCGCCGCGCGGAACCGGCGCGGCGTTGCGCCAGGCGCCGAGCGCCGCATCGAATACGTGGTGATAGGCTCGCGCGACCTGGCCCGCGCCATAGCCGCCGATCACGTGCATGCGCTCGCCCTCGCTCGTCGCCCACGCCATTTCGCTGCGCGGCAATGGCAAGGGCGCGGCCGTGGTCCACGCGCCTTGCGGCGTGGCGCGCGGCGCGCTCGAGTAAAAGAAGCGCTGCGTGAACGCCGCGGGCGGCAACTGCGTGGCATTGGGGTCGCGCAGGCTCGCGTACAGTCCGCCGCGCTGGGCCGGCTGCATCGCTTGCGGGTCTTCGGGCATGGCCGGCATGTCCTCCGCAGCCATCGCACCACGCTGTTCGTACCAGGCGGTGCTGCCCGCGGCGAGGCTCAGTTCGAGGAAGCGGCGACGGGAAAGCGGCATGGCGAACCTCGCGGAGGTGGGCGGGAGGCGGGACGGCATCGAGCGCACTTTTTCCGGCGTTTTTCTCACTCGCGCGGCGCGCAGTGGACACGGTACTCGCTTACGCTGTCGCCCACCTTGCGTGAGTGTGCACGCGCGATTGAGGGTGCGATCGGCTCCGCGTCGCCACACTGCATCGGCGGGCGTGTCGAGAATTTCATTTCGCGATGGGCCGGTCGGGGAGAATTGGATACTCCGCCCTTTGGAGAATCCGCTTAATTTTGGAACCATTTTTTAGCGCCCGACGCGTAGCATTTTTCGAAATTCCGTTGTGCGAGAAACGAAGATGAGCGAGAAGGGCGATTTGCGTTACTTTGACTATGCCGCGACCACCCCGGCGGACCCGCGGGTGATCGAGGCGATGTTCGGCTGTCTGGGCATGGAAGGCGACTTCGGCAACCCGGCCTCCAGCTCGCATGGCGCGGGCCAGCGGGCGCGGCGGCTCGTCGAGCAGGCGCGCAAGGATGTGGCGGCGCTCATCGGCGCCGATGCAGAAGAGATCGTCTGGACGTCCGGCGCGACCGAGTCGAACAATCTCGCGCTCAAGGGCTATGCGGACCGCGCGACGCAAAAGCGCCATCTCATCACAAGCCAGCTCGAGCACAAGGCCATTCTCGATACCATGACGAGCCTCGAAGCGCGCGGCATGACCGTCACGCGGCTCGCACCGGACGCGCACGGCGAAATCACGGCGCAGGCCGTGGCCGCCGCGCTCACGCCCGACACCGGGCTCGTCTCGCTCATGCTGGTCAACAACGAGCTGGGCACGCTCACGGACGTCGCGGCGATTGGGCGCGTGGTGCATGCCGCCGGCGCGCTGCTGCACGTCGATGCGGCGCAGGCGCTCGGCAAGACGCCCATCGACGTGAAGGCGATGGGCATCGACCTCCTTTCGATGTCGGCGCACAAGGTCTACGGGCCGAAGGGCATCGGTGCGATCTATGTGAGCCGTGAGGCGTTCGAGCGCATCGCGCCGCAGATGCATGGCGGCGGCCACGAGCGCGGTCTGCGCTCGGGCACGCTGGCCACGCATCAGATCGTCGGCATGGGCGTGGCGTGCGTGATTGCGCGCGAAGCGCTGCAAGCGGACAGCGAGCGCATTGCGCGGCTGGGCGAGCGCCTGCTGGCCGAGGTGCTCACGTTCCCGGGCGTCACGCTCAACGCCGCGCGCGCGCAGCGCATTCCCCACATGCTGAGCCTCACGATCGATCTGCCGGGCTTCTTCCCGTTCCTGCTGACCGGCGACCTTGCGATCTCGTCGACTTCGGCCTGCAACTCGGCGGCGGGCACGCCGTCGCATGTGCTCACGGCCATCGGGGTTGGCGAAGAGGCGGCAAATCGCACGGTGCGCCTGAGCCTCGGGCGCTTCACGAAGCCGGAAGACGTCGATTTCGCGGTGGACTGCATTCGTCGCGCCGTGGCGCCGTGTCTGCCGGCCGCTGTGCCCGCCTGAGCCTGACGGACAAGGTCACGATGAACATCGAAACCCGATGATCGTTTCACTCGTACTCGGCGCCATGATCGGCGCAATGCTGGGACTCACGGGCGCGGGCGGCGGCATTCTGGCCGTGCCGGCCATCGTGGTGGGAATGGGCTGGCCCATGCAGCAGGCCACGCCGGTCGCCTTGATCGCCGTGGCGAGCAGCGCGGGGATCGGAGCGCTCGAAGCCTTCCGCGAGCGTCTCGTGCGCTATCGCGCGGCGTTCTGCATGGCGCTCGCGGGCGTGCCGACCACGTGGCTCGGCGTGCGCCTCGCGCAAGCCATGCCGCAACGCCTGCTGCTCGCGCTCTTTGCCGGCGTGATGCTGTTCGTGGCGGTGCGGCTGCTGCGTCAGACCATCGGGAAAAAGCGCGCGTTGCCCGAAGCGTCGCCGCTTTGCGTGGGCCGCGTCAATCCCGACACCGGCCGCCTCGTGTGGTCGAGTGCGACGGCGCTCGCGCTGGCCTCGACCGGCGCGTTGACGGGTCTGATGACGGGCCTGCTCGGCGTGGGCGGCGGCTTCATCATCGTGCCCATGCTGCGCAAGCTCACGAACATTTCCATGCACGGCATCGTCGCGACGTCGCTGATGGTCATCGCGCTCGTGGGCTCCGGCGGCGTGGCGGCGACGGTGCTGCACGGCGTGCCGCTGCGGCTCGACCTCACGCTGTGGTTCAGCGTCGCGACCGTCGCCGGCATGATGCTGGGGCGTCACCTTTCGCACCGCGTTTCCTCGCGGCATACGCAGATGGGCTTCGCCGCCATTCTGGTGTGCGTGGCGTGCGGCATGCTCGCCAAGGTGGCACTCGGCTACTGAGCCTTGCGCTTGATTCGCGCTCAACCGGCCTCGGCGAGAAAGACGCGGATTTCGTCGGCGAGCCAGTCGCGCACGGCGCGCACCTTGGGGTCGTCGCGGCTGCCGATGCGATAGACGAGGTCATGGCCGCGCTCGGACTCGAGACGCAACTGCGGGAACGGCGCGACGAGCCGGCCGGCCGCGATGTCATCCGCCACGATCACACTGCGCCCCAGCGCGACACCTTCTCCGCGGATCGCCGCCTCGATCGCGAGGCTCCCATGGCTGTAGGCCGTGCCGCGATCGCTGCGCACGCCGCTCAATCCCGCCAGCGCCAGCCATTGTTCCCAGTTCGCGAGCATGCCGCCCTCGTGCAGCAAGGTGCAGCGCGCGAGGCTCTCGACCGATGCCAGGCCGCCCATCTTCGCCCGATAGTCAGCACTGCAAACCGGCGTCACGGTTTCGTCGAGAATGCGCTCGGCCAGCACGCGCGGATAGCGTCCGCTGCCGTAGCGAATCGCCACGTCGACATCCGAGTCGTTGAGATCGACGTATTTGTCGGTCACGTCGAGGTGGACGTCGAGTTCCGGATGGCGAGCCTTGAGGCGAGGCAGGCGCGGCGCGAGCCAGCGGTTCGCGAAGGACACGCTGGCGTTGATCTTCAGGCGCGTGACGCTGTCGTGCGTGCGCAGGCGCTCGGACTCCTTGGTCAGTTCGGCGAGCGCGTGGTTCACGGCCAGCAGGAACTCGGCGCCCGCCTCGGTCAGGACGATGCGCCGCGTGAGGCGCTGGAACAGCGCCACGCCCAGATGGCTTTCGAGCGTCTTGATGTGCCGGCTCACGGCGCCATGCGTGACGTGCAGCTCCTGCGCCGCCAGCGTCATGCTGAGGAGCCGCCCGGTGGCTTCGAAGGCGCGCAGGGTTTGCAGCGGGGGAAGGCGGTCGAACATGGAGCCGGGTAGGTGTGTCATGTGTGAGTTTTGCTCACGCATTATATGACGACAAATGGTTTGTCAGCCACGTTGACGGGCTTCAATATGGGCATCAAGCCGCAGGACGTAACGTAACCCGTGCTACGCCCGCGGCGCATTCCTGACAGTTGGCATTTTCCGCATTGCGTCGCTCATCATGGATCTTCTGCTTTTCAAGCTCGTCTTTACGCCGTTGTTGCTGTTGGCCGCCAGTCTCGCCGCTCGCCGCTGGGGCGAAGCGGTCGGCGGGTTGCTCGTGGGGCTGCCGCTCACCTCGGGGCCGGTCTCGGTTTTTCTCGCGCTGGAGCACGGACCGGCGTTCGCCGCGCAAGCGACGGCGGGTTCGCTCGTCGCAACGGCTGCGCAGGCGGCGTTTTGCGTCGTCTATTGCCGGCTCGCGGCGCGCGGGTGGAAGGTGGCGCTGGCGGGTGCAGGCGCCACGTTCGCCCTCGTGGCCCTCGTGCTGCAATGGGGCGCGCTGCCTACGCATGGTCTTTATCTGTTCGCCATTCTGGCCATTGCTCTTGCGCTCAACCTGATTCCCAACAAGCCGGCAAGAACGGTGCGCCTCACGCCGCCGTGGTGGGATTTGCCGTCGCGCATGGTGCTCATCGCCGGTCTCGTGGTGAGCGTGACACTGATCGCGCCTTACGTCGGACCCGAGGCGAGCGGCGTGCTCGCGTCGTTCCCGTTCATGGCGATCATTCTCGCGGTGTTCGCGCACCGTCTGATCGGTCATGAGGCAGCGCAGCAACTGATGCGCGGCATGACCACGGGACTGCTGGGCTTCGCGTCGTTCTTCTTCGTGCTGAGCCTCACGCTCACGCACTGGAATCTGCTGGCGGCCTACGGGACCGCGATTCTCTGCGTGCTCACGATCCAGGCGATTTCCCTGTATCGCATGCGCCTGCCGACACCGTGCCTGCACGGCAAGTCCAAGCCCGAAGGCAGCGCGCCGTAACGGCCGGCTTTACATCCGGCAGGCCTGGACGGGCCGCGCCGCGCGTGCTGCGCCGCATCGCGGGACGTTGGCTGCGGGCCGCGCCAACGACTCGACGCCCACGGCGTATGGCCTACACTACAGAACCGGCGGATGCGGCCGTTTCCGCACCGTCGGCCCGCCATGGCGCACCTCTTCTTCGCAGCTTCGATTCAGCGGCACGTCGCGACGCCCGAGCGCGAGATCGACGCGCACACGCTTCGCGAAGCGTTCGATGCCGTGTTTGCCGAGCAGCCGCGTTTGCGCGGCTATATCCTCGACGATCAGGGCGCGTTGCGTAAGCATCTGGCGGTGTTCGTGGACGGCGTTCGCTTGCGCGACCGGGAGCATCTGAGCGACGCGCTCGGCGAGCAGAGCCGGGTGTACGTCGTGCAGGCGCTGTCCGGCGGATGAGCCGCCGCTTTGCACGGGACCAGAGCGCTGACTCTGGCTCGACAGGAGGGCACACGAGATGAGCGATCGACTGCTGGTCGCAACCCGCAAGGGGTTGTTCGTACTGCAAGCCGATGGAGAGGGCGGCTGGACAATCGGCGAACCCGAATTCGTCGGCGAGCCGGTGAGCATGGTGATGCCCGACGCGCGCGACGGCTCGCTCTATGCCGCACTCAACCTGGGCCACTTCGGCGTGAAGCTGCATCGCCGGCGTGCGGGCGTGGCGGACTGGGAAGAATGCGCGGTGCCCGTCTATCCGCCACAGCCTGCGGAGGAGATTGCGGCCAGCGAGCCGGACGCATTGGGCCGGCTGCCCGCGCCGTGGTCGCTCCAGCAGATCTGGTCGCTCGAACCGGGCGGCGCGGACGAGCCGGGCGTGCTGTGGGCGGGCACGATCCCTGGCGGCCTGTTTCGCTCCGGCGACGGCGGCGACAGCTGGGAACTCAACCGGCCGCTGTGGGACCGCCCGGAGCGGCGCGAATGGGCGGGCGGCGGCTACGACGCGCCGGGCATTCACTCGGTGATGGTCGATCCACGCGACAGCCAGCATGTGACGGTGGGCGTGTCGTGCGGCGGCGTCTGGCAGACCGGCGACGGCGGCGCAAGCTGGCGCCTCACGGCCGAGGGCATGGAAGCCGACTACATGCCGCCCGAGCGGCGCGGCGAGCCTAACGCGCAGGACCCGCACCGCGTGGTGCAATGCGCGGCGAATCCGGATGTGCTGTGGACCCAGCATCACTGCGCGATCTTCCGCTCGACCGATGGCGCGGCCCACTGGCGGCGCATCGAAGCGCAGCCGTCGAGCTTCGGTTTCGCGGTCGTGGTGCATCCGCGCGAGCCCGATACCGCGTGGTTCGTGCCGGCCCAAAAAGACCAGTACCGCGTTCCCGTGGATGGCCGGTTCGTCGTGACGCGCACGCGCGACGGCGGGCGCACCTTCGAGCGCTTCTCGAACGGCTTGCCGGCGGCCCCGGCGTACGACCTCGTCTACCGGCACGGACTCGATATCGACGACTCCGGCACGCGCCTCGCCATGGGCTCGACCACGGGCGCGCTCTGGACCTCGGACGACGGCGGCGAAAACTGGCGACTCGTTTCGGCGCACTTGCCGCCGGTGTATTGCGTGCGGTTCGGGTGACCGACGCCTTCCCGCCCGCCGTTATCCCGCGGACTGAAACATCGTCATGCGCTGCAGGATCCAGTCGAGCAACTCATGCGCGGCCGCCACGAGCGGCCGCCCCGACTTCACGAGCACGCGCGCCTTGGTGCCGCGAAAGAGCGTGTGATCGATCGGCACGGTCACGAGTTCACCGGCCTCGATCTCGCGCGCGGCGGCGAACTCGCCGATCAGCGTCGCGAAGTTTTCCACGGCGACAAAACGCTTGAGCGCGGTCAGCGAATTCGTGGTGAGCGTCGCGCGTATCTCGACGTTCTCCGCGAACGCCAGCATGTTCGCGAGATGCCCGATGCCGAACGTGCTCGGCATCAACGCGAGCGGCCACGCGAGCAGGTCGTCGATCGTCGCAGGCGTGCCCCGCCGCGCGAGCGGATGGTCGCGGCGCACCAGCAGCACGACGGGCTGCGCTGAACTCGCGCGGTACTCGATGCGCTCGTGCGGCGGCGGATTGAACGCGAGGCCGATATGCGCGCGGCTCTCGGCGACCTCATTGAGAACGTCGTCGACGGGCAGCATCGTGAGGCTCACGTCGAGCTTCGGATAGTGCGCGCAGAACGGCGTGACGACCTCGGCGACGAGCGCATCCACGTAGCCCTCGCTCACGGCCAGATCCACGCGGCCTTGCTGGAGCCCGCGCAACGCGTGTAACTGGTCCTCGAACTTCTCCTGCTGCGCGCGATAGCCGCGCCAGAACTCCAGCAGATGCGCCGCCGCTTCGGTGGGCTTCACGCCGCGCGCCTGGCGCTCGAACAGTTGCGCGCCCAGTTCGTCTTCCAGCAGCCTGATTTGCCGCGTGATGACCGAGGGGGAGGTGTTCAGGCTGTCCGCGGCGCCGCGGATCGTGCCGTGCGTGAGCACCTCGTGGAAATAACGCAGCCGCTGCTGATTGATTTCGCGCATCGCGCCCTCATTCGCGTAAACGGACTGTTGCCCAAAAAAGAACGATATGTGAACTTTGTTGCTCTTGCTAGCGAAGTTTGCCCTGGCCAGGATGGTATTGCGCAGGACGCAAACCAGACAGGAGACAGGACATGGCCGCCATTCTTCCCCGCGCGAGAAGCCTCGACGCTTCCGCGCTCTACAACAGGATCAACGCGCGCTTGCTGCCGTTTCTGCTGATCTGCTATTTGTTTGCTTACCTCGACCGCGTGAACGTCGGGTTCGCCAAGCTGCAGATGCAGACCGACCTCGGTTTCTCCGATGCGGCCTATGGCGTGGGCGCGGGCATTTTCTTCATCGGCTATGTGCTGTTCGAATTGCCGAGCAACCTGCTGTTGCCGAAGATCGGGGCGCGCAAGACCTTCGGGCGCATTCTCGTGCTGTGGGGCATCACGTCGGCGTGCATGCTGTTCGTGCGCAGCGTGCCCGCGTTTTACGCCATGCGCTTCCTGCTAGGCGTGTTCGAAGCGGGCTTTGCGCCGGGCATGATCTTCTATCTCTCGCGCTGGTACGGCCCCTCGCGCATGGCGCGCGCCATTGCAATGGTGTTTCTGGCCGGCCCGATCGGCGGCATTGTCGGCGGCCCGGTTTCGGCGGCCATCATGAGCACGCTTGCGGGGAAGGCGGGCCTTGCGGGCTGGCAATGGATGTTTCTCGTGGAAGGCCTGCCGTGCATCGTGCTCGGCATCGCGACGTTCCTCTATCTGCCCGACCGTCCGGCCGACGCGGCGTGGCTGAGCGACACCGAAAAGCGCCAGATCGAAGCCGAAGTCGGCGCGCCCGAGGCCCATGCCACCTCGTTCGGCAGCGTGCTGCGCGATCGCAAGGTCTATGTGCTCGCGTTTGCGTACTTCTGCATCATCGCGTCGATTTACGCCATCAGCTTCTGGCTGCCCGCCATTCTCAAGGCGCAGGGCGTGAGCAATCTGATCACGCTGGGCTGGTACACGTCGATTCCGTATGTCGCGGCAGCAGTGGGCATGCTTTATATGGGCCGCCGTTCGGACCGGCTCGGCGAGCGGCGCTTTCACTGCGCCGTGCCGGCCGCGGTCGCCGCGCTGCTTTTCGCGCTGTGCGCGGCCACGGGCAATCACCTGGCGCCCACGCTCGCGCTGCTCACGCTCGTGACGATGGCGCTGTGGATGGCCTACACGGTGTTCTGGGCGATTCCGCCCGAGTACATCAAGGGGCCGGCCGCGGCGGGCGGCATTGCGCTCATCAACACCATCGGGCTTTCCGGCGGATTCTGGGGGCCTGCGGCGATCGGCTGGATCAAGACGGCGGCCGGCAGCCTGCAGCCGGCGCTGCTCGCCATGGCGGGCGTGTCGCTCGTCGGCGCGCTGCTGATTCTTTCGGTCAGGCTCGCAGGCGCGAAGCCCTGAACGTACGTTGCTGCCTTCAAGGCACGGCACGAAACCGGTTTGATCAGTCGTCCTATGCAAGTGAGGTAAAGGAAAATGAAGATTCTCATCGCGGGCTTCCAGCACGAAACCAACACGTTCGCCCCGACGAAAGCCAGTTATCAAAGCTTCGTTCAGGGCGAGGGCTTTCCGCCGCTCACGCGCGGCGCCGATGTGCTCTCGCTGCGCGACGTGAACGTGCCCGCCGGCGGCTTCATCCAGGCGGCGGAAGCGGCCGGCCATACGCTCGTGCCGGTCATCTGGGCCGGGGCGAGCGCTTCCGCGCACGTGACCGAAGACGCGTTCGAGCGCATTGCCGGCGAAATCGTCGATGCCGTGCGGCGCGGCGGCTTCGACGCGATCTATCTCGACCTGCACGGCGCGATGGTCACCGAGCATCTCGACGACGGCGAGGGCGCGCTGCTCGCGCGCGTGCGGGCCATCGTGGGCCGCGAGATGCCCGTGGTGGTCTCGCTCGATCTGCACGCCAACGTGACCGAGCAGATGTTCACGCACGCGGACGCCATGGTCGCGTATCGCACGTATCCGCACGTCGACATGGCCGAAACGGGCGCGCGCGCCGCGCAGATCCTCACGCGCCTCTTCGCGGACCCCGGGCGCAGGCTCAAGCGCTACGTGCGCCGCATTCCGTTCCTGATTCCCGTGAACGGCATGTGCACGCTCGCGGAACCGGCGCGCGGCACCTACGCCCATCTCGCGCAGCTGGAGGACGATTCGGTCGTCTCGCTTTCGTTCGCGCCGGGTTTTCCGGCCTCTGATTTTCCCGAATGCGGCGCGGCCGTGTGGGGTTACGGCTTCGATGAAGCCGCCGTCATTGCAGCGGTGAACGAGCTGGCCTCGGCCGTCGTCGAGCAGGAGCGCGACTGGGAAGTGCGCTTTCTCGACCCCGACGCCGCCGTGCGCGAAGCCATGCGCCTCGCCGACCACGCCACGCAGCCGGTAATCATCGCCGACACCCAGGACAACCCGGGCGTGGGCGGCGATTCGAACACGATGGGCCTCGTGCGTGCGCTGTTGCGCCAGGGCGCGCGCGACGCGGCCGTGGGCCTGATCTGGGACCCGCAGGCGGCCGCGAAGGCGCACGAGGCGGGCGTGGGCGCGACGATCGAGCTGGCGCTCGCGGGCGGCACGGGCGTGCCCGGCGACGCGCCGCTCGCCGGGCGCTTCGTCGTGGAGCACCTCGCCGATGGCCGTGTTCGTTTCGACGGCCCGATGATGAACGGCATGTGGACTGAAATCGGGCCGGTGGCGTGCCTGCGCATCGACGGCGTGCGGATCGCGGTCAGCTCCGTGAAGATGCAGATCTTCGACCGCAATCTGTATCGCGCAGCGGGTATCGAACCGGAGCGCATGAAGATTCTGGTGAACAAGAGTTCGGTCCACTATCGCGCCGATTTCGACGCCATCGCCTCGGCGCATCTCGTGGCGAAGGCGCCCGGCCCCATGGCCGCCGACCCCGCCGACCTGCCGTGGCAGCGCATCGATACGCGCTTGCGCCTGCGACCGAACGGGGTGTCGCTGAGCGAAATGCGGGAGTAGCGAGGGGTTTTGTATCGTTGTGTATCCACCGCGCCGATGGACAAGGAGGCTTGCAAAAGCAGGGGTGCGCGGAAACAAGCGGGATACGTGCGGGGGTTCAAATACACCCATGCCAGTCAGCGACGTCGCACCAGAGACATCGAAAAAGACTGGACGCGCGAGCCACGCCATCGTGGTCCGAACCAACTCATTGCTTACAGGTGGATACCATGAAACTCATCAAGTCGCTGATCGTTGCCGCTGTCGTCGCCGTTCCCGTCGTCTCCTTCGCGCAGTCGGCCGAGCCGCTCACGCGTGCCCAGGTCCGCGCCGAACTGGTGCAACTCGAAAAGGCCGGCTACAACCCGGCGGCCGACTACAACGACTATCCGCAGCACATCGAGGCTGCCGAAGCGAAGGTGAGTGCGCAGAGCGGCGCGGTGGCTTCGGCGTTCGGCGGCGTGGCGAATGGTTCGTCGGCGGCGGGCGCGGCCACGGCTGCGGCGCCGCACGACATTCCCGGCTTCGGTTCGATCTACGCGCATCAGTGATCGGCGCGTGAAGGCGCGAATGCAGGAGCGGCCCGCCTCGAGCGGGCCGTTGCCCATGTCGCGACTTGCCTCGTGCTTCGCTCCGGCCTAACCTGTGCCGGATACGACGACCCCGAGGCCAGCATGCAAATCCATCCCGTACGGCTGTCTCCCGGCGACGATCTGCGCGCCGCCGTCGAAAGCTTGCTGGGCCAGCAAGCCTCGCATGCGGCGTTCGTCATGCAGGGCATCGGCAGCCTGAGCGTCGCGCAGCTGCGCTTCGCCGGCGCCGAAACGCCGACCGAACTGCGCGGCGACCTCGAAATCCTCACGCTCGCGGGCTCGGTGTCACCCGATGGCGCCCACCTGCACATGTCCGTTTCCGACGCGCAGGGCCGCGTGACCGGCGGCCACGTCGCGCGCGGCTGCATCGTGCGCACCACGGCGGAACTGCTGCTGGTGCTGCTGCCCGGCCATCGTTTCTCACGCGAGCTCGATTCCGCGACCGGCTACCCGGAACTGCAGATCCGCAACGCGCCAGGCTGATCCGCCTGCGCCGCACTTCGAGCGAACCCTCGCACCGTCACAAAATTTAAAAGCGGCATCGCTATGCTTCGGCGTTGCCTCGCCGCTGTCTGTGCTGCGCGCGAGGCCCCGCTCGGGCCGCTCCTCGAGCCGTTGTTGTGCCTCTATCTGGACGGAGACTTCGATGACGGTCGAATCCGCGCCGGCGCGCTTGCCATGGCAAGGCGCGTCGCGCAGACGCTTGAGCCTGCCCGATGCATTCACGACGATGTGTGCGCCCGCCATGCTGCTTGCATGCGCAGCCGCGCTGTGTGCGCTTGACGCATGCAGCGCACGCGATAGCGACGCGCGCGCCGCGCTCACCACGAACGCCGCACGCGAACTCGCGCAAGCGCAGCCGGGCAGCACGCCACCGCGCCCGCAGTTGGCCAATGCCTTCACGCTGGCCTCGGATGCGGGCGCATCGAATCTCCCAGATAGTGCGAACAGCATGGCAAACGCCGGCGTCGCCTTGCCCGCGAACGCCGTGCGCTCGCCGGCGAAGCCACCCGCCGGCGGGAGCGCGCAAGACACACAAGCCGCGCAGATCGAACCGCTTGTCACACCCGTTATCCACACCGCCGATTGACGTACCCGGCCGCGCGGCCTTGCCGCCTGCCGCCCGTCAAGGCGGCGTGCCGTGCGTGCCTTTCTCAACCTGAAGATGGAAACCACAAGATGACCTCGAGAAGCCGCCGTGACTTTCTCCGCACCGCTGCGATGAGCGCCGGTTCGGCCACCGCCCTGACGATGCTGCCGCAGGGCATCCGCAATGCGCTCGCGATTCCCGCGAACAATCGCACGGGGAGCATCCGCGATGTCGAGCACATCGTGATCCTCATGCAGGAGAACCGTTCCTTCGACCATTACTTCGGCACGCTGCGCGGCGTGCGCGGCTTCGGCGACACGCGCGCGATCACGCTGCCGACCGGCAAGCCCGTGTGGAACCAGCCGCTCGCGGCCGGTGGTGTGGGCGAAGTGCTGCCGTTCCATCCCACGGCGTCCAACCTGGGCCTGCAGTTCATCCAGGACCTGCCGCACGACTGGACCACGACGCACGCCGCCTGGAACGGCGGCCGCTACGACCAGTGGGTGCCGGCCAAGGGCACGACCACGATGGCGTACCTCACGCGCGACGACATTCCGTTTCACTATCAGCTCGCCGACGCGTTCACGATTTGCGACGCGTACCACTGCTCGACGATGACGGCCACCGACCCGAACCGCTACTACATGTGGACCGGCTGGGTGGGCAACGACGGCAGCGGCGGCGGCCCCGTGATCGACAACGCGGAAGCGGGGTATGGCTGGTCCACGTATCCCGAAGTGCTGCAGAGCGCGGGCATCACGTGGAAGATCTATCAGGACGTCGGCGAAGGTCTCGACGCCAAGGGCTCGTGGGGCTGGACGGGCGACAACGCGTACATCGGCAATTACGGCGACAACTCGCTCCTGTATTTCCATCAATACCAGAACGCGCAGCCCGGCAATCCGCTGTATGACCGCGCACGCACGGGCACGAACGTGCTGGCGGGCGGCGGCTATTTCGACGTGCTCAAGCAGGACGTGGCGAACAATGCGCTGCCGCAGGTCTCGTGGATCGTTGCGCCCGAGGCGTACTCGGAGCATCCGAACTGGCCCGCGAACTATGGCGCGTGGTACGTCGACCAGGTGCTGCAGATCCTCACGTCGAACCCGGACCTGTGGAGCAAGACCGTGCTGCTCGTGAACTACGACGAGAACGACGGCTTCTTCGATCACCTGGCGCCCCCGTTCCCGCCCGCATCGAGCGCGAACGGCCTCTCGACCGTCGACACGACGAACGAAATCTTTCCGGGCAGCAGCAAGTATGCGGCGGGCCCGTACGGCCTCGGACCGCGCGTGCCGATGCTCGTGGTCTCGCCGTGGTCGCGCGGCGGCTGGGTGTGCTCGGAGACGTTCGACCATACTTCCGTGATCCGTTTCATCGAGAAGCGTTTCGGTCTGCATCACGACCTGCGCGAGCCGAACATCACGCCGTGGCGCCGTGCCGTGTGCGGCGACCTCACATCGGCATTCAACTTCGCCACGCCTAATGCGGCGATTCCCGCGCTGCCTTCCACGACGGGCTATGCGCCGCCCGACAAGCTGCGTCACCCCGACTACGTGCCGGTGCCGCCAGTCGTGGGCAGCGTGCCGAAGCAGGAAGCGGGCGTGCGCAACGCGCGCGCGCTGCCGTACGAGCTGTTCGTGCGTTTCGATGCCAATGCCGGCTCGGGCGACGTCACCACGCGCTTCGTCAACTCGGGCCGCGCCGGTGCCGTGTTCCTCGTCTACACGGCGGGCAGCACCGATGCGCCGCGCACCTATACGGTCGAAGCCGGCAAGCATCTGCAGGACAAGCTCGCGCTTGGCGCGAGCGGCGCGTACGACTTCAGCGTGCATGGGCCGAACGGGTTTCTGCGCCGTTTCGCGGGCACCCAGGTCAAGTCGGGCTGGTTCGGCGGCAACGAAACGGCGCGCCCCGAAGTGGTAGAGGGCTACGACGTGGCGAACGGCAACCTGCAACTGCGCCTCGAGAACAAGGGCGGCGCGCGCTGCCAGTTCACGATCGTCAACGCGTATGACCCGGGCACGAAGATCCAGCGCACTGTGCCCGGCGGCGACACCGAGCAGCTCTATCTCGACCTGCGCAACGCGCACGGCTGGTACGACCTGACGATCACGGTCGATAGCGATGCGACGTTCGTGCGCCGCATTGCGGGCCACGTCGAGACGGGTCATCCGAGCTATAGCGATCCCGCGCTCGGCGCCTGATATCGCTGAGGAGTGAGATGAGCCACGGCTTTCGCGAGCCGTGGCTTTTCTTGTTTACCGCGTAATCGAGCAGGGGCGACCAGGGCGCCTCTAGCGCCAGCGTGGCGGCGGCGGTCCCCAGCCGGGATGGCGGACGTGTCGCGGACCCATGAAATGTGGAGGACGGTGCCACGGAGAAAAGCCGTGGCGCGAATACACGACGGGAGGCGGCCACATCGGCGCGGCGGGATGCATGAAGAATACGGGCGGCGGCGGCGCGTAGAACGCCCCAGGAATCCCGATGCCCACGCCGACATTGACGTTCACGCGCGCCTGTGCGGTTTGCATCGCGCACAGCGTCGTCGCGATACAGAGGAATGCAAACTTCAACACACGGAGTTTCATCGCCGATCCTCCGTCGCGAGCGCGCGTTGCGGACGCTCGCGGCTGGTTATTTCGTGCGCGCTTCAGCGGGCCGGAAAGCGGCGTCCGCAAGCTTCTTCTGCGAGTCGGGCATGGCCGCGTAAAGCGCCGAGAAGGCATCGAGCATCGCCTTGCTGCCGTCGGCATTCGCCTGGGCGATCTCGTTCCACGATTGAAGGTTCTCCACCGCGGTTTGCTGCTGGGCATTATCGTGCCGCTGCTGGATCAGATCATCCACCGTTTTGGCGTTATTGCGCATGACGTCGGCCACTTTCGCCCACTGATCCTCTTCGGCGGGAGTAATCTTCAGTTCGGCATGCAGTTCTTTCACGCGGTCGTCGACGGTTTCAACGTGATGCTGATGCGACGACGCAGCCGGAGCGCTGGCCTGGGCCCAGCACGTGGAAGTGCCGAGCAGGGCTAGCGCAAGCAGGACAGGTTTCATTGTCAGCCCTCGCGAAAAGCGTTTGCCGGCAATGGCCGGCAAGTCGGAACGAACCATTTTGATCATAGCAGCGGCGGCAACCAATTTCGGCATCCTCTATGTAACAGCGAATAACAGGGAATAGGGCACGATTCCCGAATGCACCACGCTTCACTCACGCAGAAAATCGGCCTGGCTTGCCCGGCAGCGAGTCATTCTGACGATACCAGGAGGCAACGTGGCGATTCGATTGGCATTTCAGAGGGCATCGCATTCGCATTCCGCTCCCGTCGCCCGGTTGGCTTGGGGCAGACTGGCGTGCGCCACCCTGGCCGTGGCAACTTTGGCGGGCTATGTGCCTGCGAGCCGCGCCGCCGTGTCCATCATGCGCCCGCCGCGCGAGGCGAGATCCGACGAACCGCTCGTCGTGACGATCGTGTATACCGGCGATGCGCCGACCGGCACTTCGATCGACGTGCCGCGCGATTTGAGCATCACGCTGACCAACGGCGAGGCGTTGCCGAAGGCCGTGCTGCTCGCGCGCGAACCAGGCGCACCCGAGCATTTGCGGCTCGCCGCTGGAGAGATGAAGGCGGTGAGCTATAGCGCGGCATGGCCCAAGTGGGCGCGCGGCGCTTTGAGAGTGGATGTGCCGGGCGTGGACGTTTCACCTTCCGTGGTCCTGCTCACGCGCATGCCGGCCTCGGCAACGGCGAACGCCGCGGCTCCTGCCTCCGCGCCTTTGGTGCCGGCGGCAACGGTTGCGTCCGCATCGGAACCGGTCGCCACGGCGCCAGTTGAAGGACCGATGGCGGGCAATGCTTCGCTTGCGGCGCAAATGCCGCCTTCCACCGTAAAGCCCTCGAATTCGCTGGTGCCTGACATTGGCACTTTCCTCGCGGGCCGTCTTTCGTTCTACCAGCCAAACTATTTCGCGGACGGCTGGTCGTCGAGCGACGCGGATCTCGCCAGATTCCAGATCAGTATCAAATTCCGCTTCATATTGCCGGACGATCCGCGTTCACGCGGTTTCCTCGACAACCTCTATTTTGCCTATACGCAGACTTCGCTTTGGGATGTCCGCGGGGACGAGTCGCCGTTCCACGATACGAGCTACATGCCCGCGCTCTTCTACTACCTCGAGGACACCGGGTGGAGGTCCAGCTGGTTCACGCGAATGGGCATCGAGACGGGGTACGAGCACGAGTCGAACGGGACCGCCGGTTCAGGGTCGCGCGGCGTCGATATCGTGTACGTGAAGCCGATCTGGGATTTCGGCGACCTCAACGCCAACCACCTGACTATCGAGCCGAAAATCTACGCGTACGAGCACATCCAGGAGTCGAATGGGGATATTGCTCACTATCGCGGCTATGTCGATCTGCTGTTCAAATATGGCAGCCCCGACGGCTGGCAACTCGCGACGACCCTGAGAAAGGGCACGAGATCGACCTATGGAAGCGTCGATGTGCAATTTACATACCCGCTCGCCAAGCTATTCGGCAATGCATGGGGCGGGTACCTGTTCCTCAACTACTTCAACGGCTACGCCGAAGATCTTCTCGATTACAACCAGCACCGCTGGGCTGCGCGCATCGGTTTCGCGGTGTCGCGCTAACTGACTTTGGCTTGCGAATGTTGGGAAACGTCATTTTGTCAGGCGGGCATCGTAGAAAGACACCAGGCGTGGGTCACGTAATGCTTTGACCCACTACGAACCGGTGGCCGTCGGGTGTGGCCACGGTGCATTCGCGCATGCCGTACGGGCGATCGACCGGAGGCTGCAGGACAATTGCACCGCTTTGCGCGATTTCATCGTGAAACGCTTGAACGTTGTCGACTTCCAGATAACCGAAGTAGCTGTGATCCCCCGTCTCCGCCGGGGACAACGCATTGGGGCAATGGCCGAGCATGATCCGCACGCCGCCCCTCTCGACGATTCGCCAGTCGGTCGAATCGGCCCAATCCACGCGGAAGCCGAGCACGTCGCGAAAGTATGCCGCGTTGCGTTCGAGGTCCTGGACGGCAAGGACGAAAGCGAAGGGACGTAGCGTGTTCGTGTTGGTCATGAGCGATCTTCTTCAACAGAGATTCGATTGCGGGTGGCGTGAGTATGACGCACGCGTCGGGCATCGTGTTTGCTCGCTGCACAGGCAGTGCGCCATTCGCAACCGAGGCTAGCCGGTTGCAGTGCTGCTTACGCGCGCACATCGGAGGAATGACCATGAATGACCAACGGGAAGAGCGCGTCCGGCGACGCGCATATCAACTCTGGGAAGATGACGGCGCGCCGCAGGGGCGGGCGGACGAATACTGGAGCCGCGCCGAAAAACAGGTTGCCGCGGAATATGACGCGGAAGGAGAAACGTCGAGTATCGCCAGCGATCAGGCCGGCAAGCGCCGGCTTGCGGGTGAACCCCTGCAGGAGAGGGACGCCATGCCGCCGAACGAACTGGCGCGCGACAAGCGGCGCGGCGGCGGGTGACATCCCGCATGTGCCGCGCTTTAGTCCAATGACATGCCAGCCTGCGCGACCTGTTCGCACATCAATGATGCGCGAACAGGTCGTTGCGGCCCTCGTGTGACACGAGTGCGTCGTGGCGCGACGTTTGCGCAACCGACGCATTCGAGGTGCCCGAGCTTTCCATCCCATAGCCGGAGTCGTCGGTGCGTTGCGTGCTGGCGTGCTGCGGGTTTGCCGGTTGCTGCATCTGCATCTGCCTGGTTTGGGCCGCGGGTTCGGTGTCCTGTGCGAAGGCGGCGGCGGGCAACGCGACGGCGAGCGAGACAATAGCGGTAGCGAGTAGAGGTTTCATGATTCACGACTCCATATAATAAAATCGATTCGGATGACTAAAAAAATGCGCGGATTGCAAAAACCGTTTTTGCAGACGCTCATTCAATCTTGCGCAGTCCGATCACTACGGCGCATGTCCCCAGACTACGCAGCCAACCTTAGAATTTGCTTATGCGCAGGCAACGGTTCGCGTTTCGTGCGTATTCGGCCGTAGTTAAGGCTTAGTTAAGCAACGG
This sequence comes from Paraburkholderia sp. EG287B, assembly GCF_040965595.1. Classification (NCBI taxonomy): domain Bacteria; kingdom Pseudomonadati; phylum Pseudomonadota; class Betaproteobacteria; order Burkholderiales; family Burkholderiaceae; genus Paraburkholderia; species Paraburkholderia sp. EG287B. Next base: position 60,551 of record NZ_JBFRCG010000020.1, on the reverse strand, counting down.
CGGCATATAGTCCCAAGCTGTTTCGTTCCGCCCGTCATGCGGCGCAAGGAGTATTCATGTCCACCACCACACGAAGTCTCATCGAAGATGCGGTCAGCAAGGTCCCCGCCGTGACGCTCGGCTTCTGGATCATCAAGATTGCTTGCACCACGCTCGGCGAAACCGGCGGTGACTGGGTGACGATGTCATTGAACCTGGGCTATCTGGTCGGCTCGCTCATTTTCCTCGCGTGCTTCGTCGTGCTGGTTGGGGCGCAGATCCGCGCTCAGCGCTTCTACCCGTGGCTTTATTGGGCGACGATCGTCGCCACGACCACGCTCGGCACGACGCTCGCCGACTTTTTCGACCGCTCGCTCGGCGTAGGCTATCCCGGCGGCGTATCGATCATTCTGCTGTTGCTCCTGGCCAGTCTCGCGATCTGGTACCGGGCAGAAGGCACGGTTTCGATCGAGAGTGTCGCGACGCCGCGCGTCGAGTGGTTTTACTGGATTACGATCCTGTTTTCGCAAACGCTAGGCACCGCGCTGGGCGACTGGGTCGCGGGCGAAGACCGCGGCGGCCTTGGCGTGGGCTACGAATACGGCGCTGCGATCTTCGGCGCGGGCCTCGTGGTCGTGGCGCTGCTGTGGTTGTGGCCGCGCGTGTCGCGCACGGCGCTTTTCTGGTTCGCGTTCGTGCTCACGCGTCCGCTCGGCGCGACGCTGGGCGATCTGCTAGACAAGCCTGTCGCGGACGGCGGCCTGCACTTCAGCCGCTTTTATGCTTCGGCGCTGCTGATGATCTTTATCGTCGGCTGCATCGTGGTGCTGCCTCAGCGTGCCGCTCGCCGGGTGCGCGACGCGTAGCGCGCATGAGTCATTGCGGCATCACGCACGTGAAACTGGTCGCGCGATTCAGATTGCCCTTGCCCAGATAACGCGGAAACGCCGGGTAGCGGCACAGCGGCCGCGTGCGGCCGTTCGTGGCCTGGGCAATGTCGGTCGCGAACAACGTTTCCGGCGCGCTGTCGTGCGTGACCCAGTCGTCGAGCGCGCCCAGCAGATCGACGGACGGAATGAACACGCCATTGCCGTGCTGGTAACCCGGCACCATGTAAAGCCGCATGAAGCTGTCCACGCGCGCTTCGCCGTAGCGCCCCACCAGCTCCTGGTAATAGGCGATGGTCTGGTTCGGGCTGATGACCTCGTCGGCGAGTCCCTGCAAGGTGATGAGCTTGCCGCCTCGCGCGATATAGCGCGACACGTCGGGATTCATCGCGCCGATCGTCGTCGACAGCGTAAGCAGCCGCTCGCGGTAACGGCCGGGATGCATTACGTCGAAGTTCGTCGAATCGAAAGTCGGGTCGTGCGTGATGAAGTATTTGAGGTAGGCATCGCCCTGCGCGTACAGGTAGCCATTGGAGACGAACCCCAGTTGAGTCAGCCGCTGCGGCGAGTGCGCGAGGCCCAGCATGCTCGTGAAGCGCGTGCCCTGGAAGACGTTGTAGCCGCGATAGGTGTCCGCATTCCAGGCGAGCGCGTAGGGCAGGCGCAGGCCGTCGCGCAGGCTTTCCAGCGTCGCGAGTTGCGGTGGCGTGAGGCAGTCGTCGGGGGCGTGCTGGCGATCCGCCTGGTCCTGTGAGGAGCAACGCAGCGAGTCGATGATCTCCGGCTCTTTCGCGCGGCAGGCTTCGACGTCGCTGATGAGGCCGTCCGCCGCGCCGTCGAGCGTGTCGCACACCTGCATCACGCGCTCGTACACGTGCTCCAGCAGCTGCGGCGACAGATAGCCGCCCGGCGTGCGGTATTCGTGCTGGCCCACCACGACGCCTGTCAGGCGCACGCCCGGGAAGTTCAGCGCGGGCGAGTTCGCGATCACGCCGTCGTAGTCGTCGGGATAGCGCTGGATCACGGTGTAGCCTTCGCGGCCGCCCGTCGAGCCGCCCGCGAAATACATGTGCTCCGGCGCCCGCCCATAGCCGAGCGTGATCAGTGCGAGCGCAACGTCATGCGCCTTCTTCAAATGCGCGTAGCCGAAGTTGGTCACGGCTTCTTCAAGCAGCCCGAAGTTGGCTTCCGACGACGTGCCGTTGTGGCCGGAGTCGTCGCCGAAGGTCGCATAGCCGCGCGCGAGCGGGGCGCGGTCGGGCGAGAAGGGCATCGGGCCGGTTCCCGTCACCACGACGCCGCTGTAGCCGCCACCGCCGAATTGCAGCGCGCGGCCGTTCCAGCGGCTCGGCAGGTTCACTTCGAAGCGGATGTCCGGCGTCCCGGCGCTCTGGGCGCGGATAACGCCGGTCAAGCGGCAGAAGTCGCCGTTGAGATTGCCTGTGGCGGTCGCGGAGATCATCGCGGCGCTCTGCACCAGCGCGCCGTTGGTCGGCAGGCCGATGCTCGCGGGCGGCAGCAGCGCGCCAGCAAGGTCGGTGCAATGCAGCGGCAGCGAAGGCGTGTGCTGGGCGAAAGCGGGGCCGCTGGCGATGAGCGTGAGCGTGGCGATGGCGATCGCCTCGAGGGATGCGAGTGCGCGTGTGCCCCGTCGTATCATCCGCAGCCGGCTCCGTTGACGCGCGCACGGGCCTTCTCCTTCTGGCGCCCGAGCGAGCCGCGCCAGGCCCTCGCGAGCATGAGCGTCGCGCCGATCGCGACGGTGTCGCCGGCGAGCGCCGCCGCGAACGCCGCCGCGCCATGCAGCGCGTGTGGCGTGGCGGTGTCGACGATCACCGAGATCAGCGTGCCGCCGACGAAGCATACGAGCCCCGTGCGGCCCACGGTCACGACGGCGGGCACGCGCGCGGCGATCCGCGCGATCGTGCCGCGATGAACGAAATACGCCGCCACCAAGGCAATGCCGATGAAGTTGACGACGCGCGCGAAGGCCAGATGCTGTTTCATTGTCCCAGGCATGGGTTGAGTCAGGACGAACCATTTAACCGCCGCGAACAGCACCACCGCGGCGAACGCGCATCGTACCAGCCAGCGCGCGATTGCCGAGGTCTTGAAGCCGGGCGGAACCGGGTGCAGCCGGCAGAGCATGCCGAATACGAACATCAGCTGCCACGCGAATGGGTTGAACGGCCAGTTCGCGAACGCGCTCGCGCCGATGAGCGCAGGCAGCAGCGGCGCGAAGGCCCAGAGCAGCAGGCTGCAGACCAGCGTGGCGAGCGGCGCGCGGCGGGCGAAGGGCACGGCCGCGGGCACGCACAGGGCAAATATGACATACATCGGCAGCACGCTCGACAGATACGGCTGGCGCGCCAGCAGGACGACGTGGAAAGTTTCGCGTATGGGATGCGTGGCGAACGACGCCCAGCCGCTCAGGTCGGCGGCAGCGGGGTTCAGGTGCAGGAGCGCGAGTATCGCGCCCGAGAGCAGTGTGAGCAGGGCGGTCAGCAGATAGGCGCGGTAGATTTCCCAGCTGCGGCGCAGGAAGCGGCCTTGCGCGGCGCTCATGCCGCGGCGCGCGCGCACGGCCATAAAGGCCGCGGCCGACGCGTAGCCGCCGAGAAACACGAACACTTCGGCGGAGTCGCACAGCGCGTAAGCGTGCAACGTCAGCTGCGACAAGGCGCTGCCCGGAATGTGATCGAGCACGATCACGATCAGCACGACGCCGCGGAAAAAGTCGACTTCGATCGAACGCCCCTGGCGAGACTCCATGGTGCCCTCGCAAGCATCGCGGCGACGCCGCTCCGGCTTGGCGTCGACCGCTCGATGAATGGCCGGGCGGCGGTTCACGTATCGTGGCGCCGCCCTTATGCGTACGAGGGCATCTCGCAGGTATCGTTCCCTGCGCTCGGCGGGGTCAATGCTTTGTGCGCCGGATATGACGCTCACGCCATGCTGGCGCCATCTGCATGCCAGCTATGTGGCGCTTGCGATGTCCGGCCGCGTGCCGCTTACTTCGCGGCAGCGGCGCGCTCGATCGCGGCGATGTCGATCTTGCGCATGGTCATCATCGCTTCCATCGCGCGCCTGCCGGCTTCGCGATCAGCGCCGAAGACGCATTCGAGCAGGCGCTTCGGCGTGATCTGCCACGAAAACCCCCAGCGATCCTTGCACCAGCCGCAGTCCGACTCCTCGCCGCCGTTGCCGACGATGGCGTTCCAGTAGCGGTCGGTCTCTTCCTGGCTGTGGGTCTCGACCATGAAGCTCACGGCCTGGTTCGCCTGGAAGTTGGGGCCGCCGTTCAGGCCCACGAAGCGCCGGCCGAGCACCGTGAATTCGACCACCAGTTCCGCTCCCGCGCCGATGCCAGGTATCGGGGAAACATGGCCAGCCCCGACATGGCTGTCCGGAAACGTCGCGGCGTAGAACTCCGCCGCTTCGCGTGCTCTACCTTCATCGAACCACAGGCAAGTCACAAGCTCCGTCATCACGATCTCCTTTGACTAGGCGCCTGATTGCCGGCGCGTAGCGCACATTGTGACAAAGCCCCGGCGGTATGGGGGACTTTTGCTGGTGGAGCAGGGTGGCTAGTCGATGCAACGTTCGATCGCGAGGGACTGGGCGTTGTGGGCATCTATCCTGTCGTGTTTCGACGGTGATTCGGACTGCGACGCAAGACACAGCGCAAGATTGGCGCGGGTGCTGTTTGGCGAGAACATGAGCGCAAGGATTAACGCTATTACTGCCGCAACCAGAATGGCGACGCCGCGCAAGCTTGCGCGCAGAGCGGGCGACAAAGGAGCAATGGCGCTAAAACGCGAAGTCTGTTTGACGAGAGTTCGGAACATGGCGGGCTCTTTGCGATGAGCGTCGAGGGCATGACGCCACGATAGGCAGGCCCGGCAGCCGCGACAAGACCCAGCCGCGCCTCAAAACATGGAGCCACGCACGGCGGGATCGGGGGACCTGCGACTACTTCAGGAATGCTTGACGATAGACATTCGGCGCGGCGCCAAACGCGTCGCGAAAGCGATGGCTGAAGTGACTCGCATTCGCGTACCCGCACTCTGTCGCAATCTGCGCGAGCGGCAGGGCGGTCGTGCGCAACAGCAAACGCGCCCGCTCCAGACGCTGGGCGGCGATCCACGCATGCGGCGGCCGCCCGAACGAGGCGCGAAACATGCGCGCGAGATGGTACTCGGAAAGGCACGCGACATCGGCCAGTGCGCCGAGCGTCAGCGTCTCGCCCAGGTGGGCGTCGATATAGTCACGCAGGCGCCGCCGTGTCGACACGGCGAGGCCACCCTTGAGCGCCGCGCCCGCGCGACGCACGCCCTGGCTGCGCAGCAGCAGGCTCAGCACTTCGTGCGCCGTTGCGTTGCTGCGCAAAAGGCCGTCTGGATCGGCCCAGTTTTCGTTGGCCAGCGTCTGGCACAGCACGGCGATCCGCTTGTCTTCGAAATACGTGCGGTCGGCCAGCGTGAGTTCGCGCGGTTCCCGGTCGAGTTCGCGCACCGCGCGCTGCGTGAAGTGCTCGGGCAGGAAGTACAGATGCATGAAATGCATATGGCCGCGCACCCACCAGCGCGATTCGTGGTCGCCCGGAAGCGCGCAGAGGCGGCTTGGCGCGCCGTACACGCCGGGCAGCTTCTGCCGCTCCGTGCGGTAGCCGCCGTCGAGATAGCACGACAACGTGTGATGGCCCGGCCGGTCATAGACGGTCTCGGCCTCGCGCGTGACGCGCGTCCAGACGGCGGCCGCAAACTGGTCGCCGAGCCACGCAAAACGCTCCAGCGACGCGTTCGCCGCGCTCAGCGTGCGGCACACCGAATGCAGCCCAAAGGGCGTCTCGGCGAGGGCGGGCGCGGGAAGCGGCACCTGGGCGTTCATGGTCGGGGCGGCGGGCTGCAAGGCGGCGATGGGCTCCACAAAGCGGGTAGTCAAAGCGGTTTTGCAAAGTATACGCTCGCGCCCCCGCTGTTGCTGGCCGTGGCCGGGCGCAGGCAAGAAATGCGCAATCCTGGACAAGTCCGCGCCGCCCCCGTGCGCCATAGTTGGGGCATCGACTAAAGGTCCTTTCCGACAATGAATCTTTTACTCTACGTGCTCACCGTCCTGATCTGGGGCACCACCTGGATCGCTATCAAGTGGCAGCTCGGCGTCGTGCCTGCGCCTGTCTCGATCGCCTGGCGTTTCGGGCTCGCGGCGCTCCTGGTGTTCGCGCTGCTGGGCGTGATGCGCCGCCCCATCTGGCCGCCGCGCGCGGCGTGGCGCTACCTCGTCGCTCAGGGGCTGGCGCTGTTCTGCCTCAATTTCCTGTGCTTTTACTATGCCGAGAACATCGTGCCGAGCGGGCTCGTGGCCGTGGTGTTTTCGACCGCGCCGCTGCTGAACTCGATCAACGGACGCATTTTCATGGGCCGGCCGCTGCAACCCAGTGCTGTGGGCGGCGCCGTACTCGGGCTGATCGGGATCGTCTGCCTCTTCCTGCAGCAGATGGCCGGCCATATCGGCGATCAGACCGTGTGGCTCGGCCTCGCGGTGGCGTTTCTCGGCACGCTGTGTTTCTCCACCGGCAATCTGCTGTCCAGCCGCATGCAGTCGATGGGGCTCAATCCGCTCGTCACGAATGGCTGGGCCATGCTGATCGGCACCGCAGTGCTCGTGGCCGGCAGCGCCGTCGCCGGATTGCCGTTCAGGCTCGAAATGGACGCGCGCTATCTCGGCGCGCTGGCCTGGCTCGTCGTGGCAGGGTCGGTGATCGGTTTTACGGCCTATCTGACGCTGGTTGGCCGGATCGGGCCCGAGCGCGCGGCGTATTGCACGGTCTTGTTCCCGATCGTGGCGCTGGCGGTTTCGACGGTCTACGAGGGCTACCGCTGGTCCTTGCTTGCCGTGATCGGGCTTTTGCTGGTCGTCTCGGGCAACCTCGTGGCGTTCGATCTGACGCGGCGCCTGTTCACGCGGCGCGTGCCCGCTGCCTGAGCGGGCTTCAGCGGGCGAGGCTGGCCTTGAGCGTAATGGCGTAGCGCCGGTACAGCCAGGCGGAACACGGCGCGCTGACGGTTGTTGTTTGCGGTCGTTCTCGAAGCGACAGTCGGGCCCTTATGTGTTTTGCATCACTCACCGCTGGCCCGGGCGGCCGCGTCGATTGTGACGGGATATGGGGCGCGAGTATGTGGGATGGCAAACCGCGAGTATGTGGGATGGCAAACCAACCTTCCCGTGAATGATTATTCAATTGAAATTCAGACCCCTTCATTCTTATTACAAAAGAGGCGGCCTTCATAATTCATCGCTTGCGCTAAAGATTCGTCTGACGGTTGCCGATACCCTCGGATGAGCAGATAAATATGCATGCAAACACGCGGCGTGCCAGCCGCTTCGGGGTTACCGCGTGGGCCCGCACCTGCGGGGACTGAAACGAATGCAAAGCCGATGGCCTGTCTGCGCGTGCAGCCCACGCCCGCGCGCGCTTTTCACCCTCCTGGCGGACGCGGTCCCCGCAGCGCTGTTCAGGTTCGCAGCCGCACTCAAACCCGATGGCACGGCCACGACTCCAGCGGGCGGATAAGGACATGGCATTGCAGACAATGCGGAATTCGTCCAGTGCGTCGCGTGGTCTGCGCCGGGGACAGGGACAAGACAAAGACGGGAGAGGCCAGTTAATGAAGGTTCACGCTAGTGCGCTCACGCTGCTGCACTGGCTGGCGCAACGCGAAAGCGCGTCGGTCAGTGAAATTACTGCGTCGGGATTGATGAGTTCACGCGAAGCCTCGGATGTCGTTCGCTACGCCATGCGCAACGGCGCCGCCGAACGCGTCAATAAGGGCGCGAGTGCGCGAGGAACCGCGCGCTACCGCTCGACCGGCGTGCCTCTGCCGGAGCCACGGACGGCGCCGGCCGGTGCTTCGTTCGAAGGCTTGCTGAGCGCATGGGGAATCGCTAAGGAGCCGCCCGAGCTTCCCGCGGTGCGTACGCGCGTTTACCAGATCGAAGATAACGGCCAGGATAATCGAGGCGGAGATCGCCTCGGCAAACTAAGGCTCAATGATTGAAGCCAACTGCGAGCAACTGAGAAAATACACGAATAGAGAATTGATACACTGTGCGGCGGACCCTCTGTGCCGCGGGGCGTTCCGGTTCGTTTTCCGGACGCCAGGCGCCAAATGAAGGTTCGATTTTCGCCGTTGATTTTCGCAAGAATGGCAACGGCAACCCTGCGCCGATGCGCGCGATAAACCAACCAAGAAAGGGTTGTCTCCTGATGTCGAAACAGATCATCCACGTCGCGCTTTGTGCGGCGTTGAGTTGCGCTGCGCTGGGCGCGGCAATACCTGCCTCGGCTGCACTCGGCGGCATGCCCACGCCCGCGCCGGCTGGAGCTGTCTCCAGTTCGGCCAATGCGGCCGTCGTCCATTCTGCATCGGGCGTCGCCGGTACCACGAGCGCCGCCTCGTACACGGTGACGCAAACGACTTTCGCGACCGGCACGGTCGTGCGTGAGTACGCCTCGGCAGCCGGAACGGTATTCGGCATCGCCTGGAGTGGGCCGAACATGCCGAACCTCCCCGTACTGCTCGGCACCTACTTCACGCAATACGACAGCGCGCGCGTCTCGCAGCGCACCGCTAATCCTGGCCGTGGTCCGCTGGCCGTCGAGCTTCCCAATCTTGTGGTTCATTCCGGCGGCCACATGGGCGCGTTCTCCGGACAAGCCTATCTGCCGCAGTCGTTGCCGACGGGCGTGAGCGCCACCGACATCCAATAACAAACAAAATCAAGGCGAACCATGTTGAGTATCAATGGGAAACTGGCCCGAATGCTGGCCGCATTCGGTCTGGCGGCGGCTGTCGCTCTCGTCGCGGGATGCGGCGGTGGCGGCGGATCGGGCAATTCGTCGGCGAGCACGTCGACAGGCAGCGGCGGCACGGGCGGAACCTCCAACACCACCGTTCTCGCTGCCGGCGGCCCGGTATCGAGCTTGCCCGCGACGCTCGCGAGCAACCAGGTTGCCGTGACCGTAGCGGCGGGGTACAAGAACGCTCCGAACATTCCGACGGTCAGCGTCACGGTTTGCGTCCACAGCACGAACATTTGCCAAACAATCGACAACGTTCAAGTCGACACGGGATCATCGGGCTTGCGCCTCACGCTGGATGCGCTGAACAGCCAGATGCAGTCCGCACTGCCGGTCGAGACAGTGAGCGGCGAATCCGTTGCCGAGTGCTTCGGTTTTGCCGACGGCAACGCCTGGGGCTCCGTTCGCACGGCGGACGTGACGATCGGCAGTGAAACGGCTTCGAGCGTGCCCATCCACATCACGGGTGACCTGCCGCAAACGGCAGCTAGCGGCACTAACAACAAATGCGCAATCGGCTCGCTCAACGATACGTCGTCGTCAATCGCAGCCCACGGTATTCTCGGCATCGGCCCTGCGAAATACGACTGCGGCAGTGGCTGCGCGCCCACGTCGAATGGCGTCTATTACGGCTGCACGGGGTCGGGAAGTTCGGCGAGCTGCACGGACCTGGGGGTAGTGGTAGCGTCGCAAGTGACGAATCCAGTGCGGATGTTCCCGACCGACAACACGGGTGTGATCCTGAACATGCCGGCCGTGACGTCGTCGGGATCGACGAGCGCGACCGGGTTCCTGACGTTCGGCATCGGTACGGAATCGAACAATGCGGCGCCGACTTCCGGCATTCAGAAGCTCACGACCGACCATTATGGCAACGTGCAAAGTGCGTCGCTGAGCGGTACGAACGTATCGGGGGCATTCTTCGATACAGGCTCAAACGGGCTGTTCTTCCCCGACAGCACGTTGGTATCGACGTTGTGCACGCGCGCGATCGGCTTCTACTGCCCCGCTTCGACGGTCTCGCGGACGCCGTCTGTCACAGGGTTCAACGGCATCAGCGTTTCGGCTGGGCTCAGCATCGCCAACGCGGTGAGTTTGTTCGAGGACGGCGGCTTCGCGTACGGGAACGTCGGCGGCGGGGGCCTGACGGGGACCAGCTTCGATTTCGGCATGCCGTTCTTCTATGGTCGCACGGTGTACGTCAATTACGATCCGATCATTGACGGCAATCAAGGCGTCGCTACGTCGGCCTACGTTGCCTTCTAAGCCGTAGTGCCGTATCCGCGAGCGGCCGCAGTGCCGCTCGCGGATGTGTCTCAGCGCTCATCTGTCCTCGGCGCCTTGCTACCGCGCTAGCCGCTCCCGCAGAAACTCGATGAAGCGCTGCGTCTTCGCCGGCAGCAAACGCGTTTCCGTAATCGCATAGACCGGCGTAGGCGTGCCATGCCACTGCGGCAAAATTCGCCGCAACGCTCCGCTGGCCACCTCGTCGGCCACGATTTCTTCCGGCAGCAGCACGATGCCCATGTCGAGTGTGGCGAGGCGGCGGATCATGCCGACGCTGTTGAGCGTGAAGCGTCCGCCCACCTTCACCGTGCTCGTGCGCTTCGCGTCGTGCAAGGTCCACGTGTCGGCCTTCAGGATGACCAGGCATTCGTGCCGTTCCAGATCAGCCGGCTTGCCTGGCTCGCCCGCGCGCTGAAGATAGCCCGGCGACGCATAAAGATATGGTGTGAGCGACGCGAGCGGACGCGCAATGAGTTGCGAGCTTTCGGACTCCCCCATGCGGATCGCCACGTCGAACGGGTCGCTCACCAGATCGACACGCCGCGGATTCAATTCGAAATCGAAGGAGATGGCGGGGTACAGGCCGGCAAATTCGGCGATCAGGGGCGCGAGGTAGGTGACGGCGAAATCGACCGGAAACGAGGCCCGCAGCACGCCGCTCGGCTGCGCAACCATGTCGCCTAGCTGCTCGTGCGCGAGGCGGGCTTCATCGACGATGCGCTTGCAGCGCTCGAAATAGATCTGGCCTGCTTCGGTCAACTCGATCTTGCGTGTGGTCCGATGCAGCAGGCGCAGTCCGATCGCTTTTTCCAGGCCGCTGATGCGGCGTGAAAGGGTGGAGTTCGGCATGCCCGTCACGTCCGCGGCGCTGCGAAACCCCCTGGCTTTGACGACCTCGACGAACAAGGCCATGTCGTTCAGTAGTTCCACCTTGACTGCTCCATCAACGGATCAATGATATCCAAATTACCATATTTATCCCAATCGTGAAGCAGGCGATGATGCACCCATCCAAACCAGTCGAGGTGATCATCATGAGCAAGCTTTTCGAATCCGTGCGCGTCGGGCGTTACACGCTGCCAAACCGTCTGGCCATGGCGCCCATGACCCGTTCGCGCGCGCTGGCCGACGGCACGCCCGGCGAACTGGCCGCCGAGTATTACGCCCAGCGCGCGAGCGTCGGCTTGATCGTCACCGAGGGCACGCAGCCTTCGGAAGAGGGACAGGGCTACATTACGACCCCGGGCATTTATAGCGACGCGCATGTCGCCGGATGGAAAAAAGTCACTTCGGCCGTGCATGCGAGAGGCGGCCATCTCTTCATCCAGCTCATGCACGCCGGCCGCATGTCGCATCCCGACAATACGCGGCACCACAGCGTGGGCGTCGCGCCTTCCGCCATTGCGCCGGGCACGGCCATGTTCACGGCCAGCGGCATGCAGGACATTCCCGTGCCGCGTGCCTTGACCATCGAGGAAATCCGCCGCACGGTCCAGGACTTCCGCACCGCGGCCCGCCGCGCGGTCGAGGCGGGCGCGGACGGCGTCGAAATCCACGGCGCGAATGCCTATCTGGTTCAGCAGTTCTTCGCGCCGAGCGCCAATACGCGCACCGACGAATACGGCGGCCTGATCGAAAACCGCGCGCGCTTTGCGCTCGAAGTCGCGGCCGCCATTGCCGGGGAAATCGGCGCGGACCGCACGGCCATCCGCCTCTCACCGGGCACGACGCTGTGGGGCATCGACGAGGGCGCCCAAGGCCCCGATCTTTACCACTATCTGGTGGCCGAACTCGACAAGCTGGGGCTCGCCTATCTGCATATCGCGCATCAGGGCGACGAGGCGCTGCTGGCTGACATTCGCAAGCTGTGGAAGGGCGCGTTGATCGTGAACCGGGCTGGCCGCCCGCGCGAACAGATTGGCGTCGATGTGGCCACGGGGCTGGCGGATCTGGAATCCTACGGTCAGATGGTGCTGGCGAATCCGGATTTCGTCACCCGCCTGCAGCGCAACGCGGCGATGAACGCGGCGGATCGCAACGGCTTCTTTGGAGGCGCCGCGCAAGGCTATACGGACTACCCCAGCTTGAGCGAAGTGGCCGACGCCTGACGCGGCGGGCAGACGCGCGGCGTGTGCTCCATTCGCCGCGCCCGTGCGAAGCCGCCTGCCTTGCGCGGTTTCGCATGGCTCACCCGAGTGGACCCGCAAGGGCGCGCCGATACCACGCATGGAAATGGCGCATGCCGTCTTCGAGCGGCGACTGATACGGCCCGGCGTCGCTGATGCCGCGCCGGTGGAGCCGCAGGCGTCCCGCGTCCATGCGCTCGGCGATCTCCTCGTCCTCGATCATCGTCTCCAGATACGCCGCGCGCTGGGCTTCGATGAATTCGCGTTCGAATGCCGCGATTTCTTCGGGGTAATAGAACTCCACCACGTTGAGCGTTTCCTGCGGGCTTTTCGGATAGAGCGTCGAGACCACGAGCACGTGCGGATAGAGCTCGATCATCTGGGTGGGGAAATACGCGAGCCAGATGGCGCCGAACTCGGGCGCTGCGCCGCCGCGATAATCGAGCAATCGATCGTGCCACGCGCGATAGATTTCCGAACCCGGCTGCGCAAGCGCGGCGTGCACACCCACGCGCTGCATGCTGTACGTCTCGGCGAATTCCCAGTCGAGCGTTTCGCAGGTCACGAAGCGCCCGAGGCCTGGGTGGAATGGCGCGACGTGATAATCCTCCAGATAGACTTCGATAAAGGTTTTCCAGTTGTACCGGCAGGAATGCGTTTCGACGTGATCGAGCACGTACCCGGAGAAGTCGAACTCGGGGCGCTCGAACACGCGCGCCATGTCGCGCGCTGGCTCACGTGGCCCTTCGTAGAGCAGTCCATGGCAATTTCGCAGTTCGAAGCGCTCGAGATTGCGGCACGGTTTGCGCTCGAACTCGGGCGCGCCGATCAGCTCGCCGCCGGGGGCGTACGTCCAGCGATGTAAAGGACACACGATGTTGCCGCCGCTCGCGGCGAGATTGCCTTGCGCAGGAGGGCCGCCGCTCGCAGCGACGTTGCCGGCCTTGCCGCCCAGCATGAGCGACTGGCGATGGCGGCAGACGTTCGAGAGCAGTTGCACGCCGTGCTCGCCGCGCACCAGCACGCGGCCGCCTTCGTCCTGCGGCAGGTGCCGCCAGTCGCCGCGCTCGGGCACCGACTGTTCGTGGCCCACGTATAGCGCCGAGTGCGCGAAGATACGCGCCATCTCGCGCTCGAACAGCGCCTCGTCGAAATAGGCGCTCGCGGGCAATTGCCCATGCGCTTCCTCCGTATCGGGCGGCAGCGCGAGATGCGCGAGGTCACTGATATCGTTCATCGGTCGGTTTCATCCTGTTTCGTGTTGCGCGTTCAGGCGCACGATGCGTTCATGCTTTGCGAGCCGCGGGCAGGTGCTGCAGAGTTCGCCGTCGCGGCGGCGATAGTGGTAGCAGCAGGTGCGGCGCTCCAGCGCGAGCGCGCTCGCGCCGTCCGTGCGCGAGAACGGGAAATAGCCTGAGCAGCCTTGCAGGCCGAGCGCCGCGAGCCACCGCTGCCCATGCGCCTCGACCTGGGCGTCGCTCCATTCGGGCCGCGCCTTGCGTGCCGCAAGCAGTGCGGCGAGCACCACGTCGGCCTGCGTGCCGCGCGCCGCCGCCGGATTGAGGCGGATCACCGGCATCAGCTCGTCGTGCATCTGCTCGCAGCACGAGGCGATTTCGCGTGCGGCGTGCGCGATCAACACGTGCGTGTCGCCCTGCGCCGGTTCGTGATCGCGTATGCGGACCTCGCGGGTCCAGCCCTCGGCAATGGGCTGCGCGATGTCCGCAAGCGACAGCGACACGCCAGCCGCATGCACCCCGATCACGCTCAAGTAGAGCGGTTGCCAGATCAGGATGCCCCAGCAGCGCGACGACCAGTAGGGGCGCCCCGCTTCGGGGTAGGTGCGCGACCAGAAGGCAAGGAGCGCATCGAGCGCAGCACGATTGGCGTCGCCGTTGGGCGGCGCCGGGCGCGTATGCACGATGCCTTGCGCGGGGCGCGCGGCTACCACGCCCTGCAACCCCGGTACGAGCCGCGCGGCGAGTTGCAGCATGTCGTCGAGCGCGCGGTTTGCCGCCATGCTTAGGCCGCGACCGCTTCGGCGTTCATGCCGTTCGCCTGCGCGGCGTCTCGCGGTGCGCCGCGCCTGCCCGCCAGGGGGTTCTGCAGATTGCCCGCCATCTTCAGATTGCCCGCTGGGTCGGCGAGATTGACCATCTGCAGGTTGTTTCCGAGTTGCAGACGGTTCAGGCACGAGTGCAGGAACTCGGGCGCGAAGAGGTCGTATTCGGCATATTTGCGCGCGTGTTGCGGGTGCTCGTCCTGATAGCGCGCAACGCAGCGCGCCACCGTGTCCCAGAACACGTCTTCCGTGCAGCAACCGTGCTCGACGAGTATCTGATTCATGTAGCGGAAAAAGCCGTCGAACACGTCGATGAAGATCGCGAGCAGCTTGACGCGCTCGGGCACGTCCACCGCGAGGCGCTTGACGTTCTCCGGCAGCTGCGCGTCCTTGTTGAGGATGGCGGATTCCTCCGCGATGTCCTTCATGATCGCGCGCACGGGCACATGGTTCTCGAGCACGAGGATGAGGTTCTCGCCGTGCGGCATGAAAACGAGATCGTGCGCATAGAAGCAATGGACGAGCGGTGCCAGATACGCCTCCATGTAGCGTTCGAGCCAGGCTTGCGGCGTGAGCCCCGAAGCCTCGATCAGGGCGGGCAGCAGCGCCGCGCCATGGCGGTCCGTATGCAGCAGCGCGGCCATGGTCATGAGCCGCTGGCCGTCTCCCGCGAGACTAAGCGGATTCTCGCGCCAGAGCGCCGAAAACATCTTCTTGTAGGGGCTGTCCACCTGGACGGCCGCTTCGTAATAGCGATTGCGAAAGCCGATGGACGCGACTTCGCGCAGGATGGTGAACCCTTGGTCCTGCAGATACGGATCGCTCGCCACGAGGCCCTTGATGAAGTCGTTGATGGCGGGCGTGCCCGACATGTAGTACGGCGAGAGTCCGCGCATGAAACCCATGTTGAGAATCGAGAGCGACGTCTTCACATAGCGCTTCGAACGGTCCGAGAGATTGAAGAACGTGCGGATCGACTGCTGGGCCTGATAGCGGTCCTCGCCGAAGCCGAGGCAGACGATGCGGTTGGTCGCGACATAGCTCGCAAACGCAATCGAAAGTTTGTTGAACCACTGCCACGGGTGCGCCGGCATCAGCCGATAGTCGGCAAAGTCCACGCCGCGCGCTTCGACCATCGAGCGAAAGTGCGCGACGGTCTCCCCGCCCAGTTCCTCTTCCATCAGCTGTTCGTAGTCGAGGTCGGCGGCGCTGTGGAACGCAGCGTTCTCCTTGTGCACGGCAAGCCAGACGATCTGGAGCGGCGAGCCCGCCTCGGGTGCGAACGCGCGATAGTCGCCCGCGTCGAAACCGAGCCTGCCGTTGTTGGCGACGAAGCCGGGATGGCCCTCGCTCATCGCGGTTTCGATCGCCTGAAAGTCGGCGTCGAGGAGTTCGGCCGTATCCGGGCCGTCTTTCACGGCTTTGTAGGCCGCGCCGTACAGCGTGCTGCTGATTTCGTCGAGGTAAATGGGCAGCATCTCCTCCTTGATGCCAAGGCGCGCTTTCACATCGAGGATGAAGGCGAGCGCGTCGAGCGGTTGCGGCGCGCCGTCCTGCGAGCACACGATGGTTTCGGGGCGAATGCTCCAGTGGCGCAGTGCGAGCAGACGCGCCTCGAACGTGTAGACGCGGGTGCCGTCGTCGGATTCGAGCGCATAGCGCGCGTAGTGCTCGCCGGGCGCATCGCCCACGCGCTGCGGTTCGACGATCAGTTCGTGCGCATACTCGGCAATGGCCTTGCGCACCAGCATGCGGTTCGCGCGCTGCCAGACCTCGGGTGTGAGGTGCCCGGTAGCCTCGTGGGGCGTGAGGAGAACGTGTTGCATGGAAGCCTGGGTTGCGAAATGATTCATGTTGCGACGTCCTTATGGAATTTAGTGATCCTGCGTAATGGCAGCGTAAAAATCGGCTCGTGTGCAGAACGCGAGCGAGGCGGTTTTCTCGCGAAACGTGACGTCCTTCGTATACACGAAGCCCATCGCGCGATTCAGCGCGTGGATGCGTGCGTTGCGCGCATCCGGCTCGACGACGACGCGTTGCGCGCCAAGGCGCTCGAACAGGAACGCCATGAGCGTTTCGAACACATGGCGCGAATAGCCCGATGTACGCCGGGCAGCGGGCCCGACGAACAGATGCATGCCGAGGTCGCCGGCGCACACATCGTAGTGCTCGCCGATCTCTTCGTGAGCCGGTTCGTAGCTTTCGAACAGGAAGGCGGGTACGTCATCCTGCAAGCCGAGCCAGGCGCGCGCGTGCCCGGAGTCTTCGATCGCCTGATAGAAAGCGGCCACGTCCGCCACGCTCTTGTCGCGCATGTTCCAGAACGCGGCGCGTTCTTCGATGAACCATTGATGCAGCGTGGGTGCGTCGCGTTGCGCGTCGAGCGGGCGGATGTGAAAGGCCTCGGCTCTGGCCATGCGTGCAGGCGGGACATGACGCAACGCGATTTCGTCGGCAGCGATTTCAGTTCGCACGGGCGGTGACTCCTGTTTCGGCAATCGGGTTGGAAAGGGCGGCGTCCTCGGCGCGCGGCCGGGCGAGCAGCCAGACGCTCACGAGCGCAGTGAAAACGAGGCCTACGGAAGCCACGAAGAACGGCGCACGCAAGCCCGCTTCGTCGACAATGGCACCGGCCGCGAACGAGGCGAGCAGCACGCCGAGGTTCTGGAAGAAGTTGATGACGCTGTAATCGGCGGCATACGAGGCGGGCGTGCTCAGTGCGAACATCGTCACGTCGAGCTTCACGACGATCTGGAACAGCGCCCAGCCGAACATCACGCGGCCCGCGACGATCCACAACGGCGCCTCCACGCCTTGCAGCAGCATGCCGGCGGTGCACAGCAGCAGGTTCGCGAGCATGTGGTCGGGCACGCGCTTGCCCTGCATGGCGAGGCGCTTGTTCAGGCGCAGCGCGACGAGCGCGACCATGCCCGGAATGGCGAACACGAGCCCTGGAACCAGCTCGCCGGGCGCGTCGGTGACCGCTTGCCAGTACGACGCCATGAACGGCCGGATGAGATACACGCAGAAGTCGAACGCGAGCATGAGCAGCGCGAGTCGCAGGATCGGCATGCGCGCACGCAGTCCTCGCTTGACTGGCGCCTCATCGGCAACGCCCGCGAACCGGCAGCGCCGCGCAATGCCATGCGTGCGGATCAGCGCAAGGCAGATCGCCATCTGCACGAAGTCGCCGGCGGCCATCGCGAAGATGCAGTGATGCGCGTCCCAGACCTGCATGACGAAGCCGCCCGCCACCGCGCCCGCAATCGCGCCGAAGTGCACCACCACCGACAGCACGCCGATGGTATGCGCATGCGATTCTTTCGCTTCGAGCCGCATCATGTACGGGTACATCAGCAGATAGCTGCTTTTGCACATGAACATCGCGAGCGAGAGCACCCAGAAGAGCGGCACCGTCGCCGCGAAATAGCTCGCGACCGAAAGCACGCCCGCGGCGCACTGCGTATAGACGAGCAGATGCATGGCGTCGAGGCGCTTCGCAATGCGCGCCCAGAGCGGCAGCGTGAGCATCACGACAATGGAGATGAACGCCACGTAAGCGCCCGCATGCACGGGGCTCGTCACGCCATAGCGCGCGGCGAAGAACTGCGGGTAGAACGGAATCAGGATCGCATCGCTGACGACGGCGAAGGTCGTCATCAGGATGATCGTGCTGCGCAGCTTCATTGCGCCTCCAGCGGCATCTTCACGAACGCTTCCGTGTCGGGCACCGAGAAGTCCTGCAGCGCGATGCGCCGCTCGATCTTGTAGTGCTCCACACCGGTCAGCTCGCGCAGAATGCAGGAGTTGCGATAGCAGCTCATGCCGAGGTCGGGGTTGGTCAGGCCGTGGCTGTAGAGCCCCGCGTTCTGCACGAAAACTTCGCGCCCGCTCACGTCGATCGCATAGTTGCGCGAGAGCCGGTAGCGCCCCTTGTCGTCCCAGCGGATGCGAGCGCGAATGCCGTCGATGAAGCCGGGCACATTCTGCCCATAGCCGGTCGCGAAGATGGCGCCGTCCGTGACATGGGTGTACTGCACGCCCTCGTCGCGCTGCAAGAAGCGCAGGTGAAAGCGGTCTTCGATGCGGTCGTGATGACAGGCGCTCAGCTCGGAATTGGTGATGAGACGCGCACGGTTGCTGCCGCGGCTGCGGCGGTCGTCGAGCAGGTCGTAAATCTGGTTGATGAGGGAGGCGTTCACGCCTTTGTAGAGACTGTCCTGCTTGGCGATGATGTTTTCGCGCACGCCGTCCGGCAGGTTGTAGAAGTAGTCGATATAGTCGGGCGAGATCATTTCCAGCGTGAGCTTGGTGTTCTCCATCTGGAAAAACCGCGGCGAGCGCGTGATCCACGTGAGCGTGTAGTCGTGCTCGTCGCTTTCCTTGAGCAGGTCGTAGAAGATCTCGGCTGCGCTCTGGCCGCTGCCGATCACGGCGATGGAGCGCTTTTGCTGCAGCTCGGCTTTGCGCGCCACGTAATGCGCGCTATGGATGCAGCGCTCGCGCAGCTCGCCGCAGCACGGCGGCAATTGCGGCACGGAACCCACGCCGATCACGAGGCGCGCGGCGCGATGCATGAACGGCTGGCCGGTGCGCACGTGCCGCCCGCGCACCACGTAATGCCCTTGCTGCGCGTCGTATTCGACGTGCTCCACACTCGAGCCGAACGCGATGCTCGACAGCTGGCCGATGGCCCATTTGCAGTAGCGGTTGTATTCGGCGCGGCTCAGATAAAAGCGCTCGCGGATGTAATACGCATAGAGCTTGCCTTCCTGCTTGCAGTAATTGAGGAAGCTGAACTTGCTTTGGGGATCCGCGAGGCTCACGAGGTCGGCCAGAAACGGATTTTGCAGCGTGGTGTCGTCGATCAGCATGCCCGGGTGCCAGTCGAAATCCTCGTTGCGCTCGAGGAAGAGGCCGCGCAGATCGCGGATCGGCTCGGCCAGGCAGGCGAGACTCAGATTGAACGGCCCGAGGCCGATCGCCACGAAGTCGAGCACGGGCGAGGGCGGACCTGGCTTGACATTAGTTCTACTCATGATTGAACTTTCACCTGGAGCGGAAAGGACCATGTCGGGTTACCTCATCGAAGGACGAAGACGGCGAAAAGATTCACGAGGCGCAACCGCGCAACCGTCTGCGCGGGCGTATGGTATTTCGATGCGAATGAGAGTGATTCGCGTTTGATGATCATAGGAAAGACGCCGCCCAATGGCAAGAGCGAAACGCAGGGCAATGAGGATGCCGAACTATCGTGCCTGCCCAATACGCATCAAGACGGGCAGGGGCAATCGGCGGCAAAGTCCGGCTGCGCCGGGGCGGGCGGGGGATCGGCGACTTTCGGGAACCAGCGGGGTTCGCGGTCGCGCCGCCTCATTTTTGGCGTCAAATCACCTGACAAAAACCCTGCACTTCGCAGGGGTTAGCGGCGCGCAGGGAGAATTTCGGCTCTAATCGCGCGCGATTCGCGCGTGCGGGGCCACGGCACAGGGGCATCCATGACGCGATGATCCCAAACGTCTCATCGCTTCCGCCATCACTCGGTCTTGCGCGGCGGCGGGCTATGCCGCGCGAGAAATCGATCGAGCTGGCCGGCAAACGCCTTGCTGTCGCGCGCGCTGAACGGGGCTGGTCCGCCCGTTTCGACGCCTGCATTGCGCAGTTGATCCATCACGTCGCGCATCGTGAGCCGTTCCTGAATATTTTCGCGCGTGAACCAGTTGCCGCGCGGATCGAGCGCCTGCGCGTTCTTTTCGAGCACCGCGGCGGCAAGCGGGATGTCGGCGGTAATCACGAGGTCGCCCGGTTCGACCAGTTCGACGATGCGGGCGTCGGCTGCGTCGAAACCCGCCGGCACCTGAATCGACTTGATGAAGGGCGACGGCGGTGTGCGCAGATATTGGTTTGCCACCAGCGTCACCGTGACCTCGGCACGCCGCGCGGCCCGAAACAACATGTCCTTGATGACGGCGGGGCAGGCGTCAGCGTCGACCAGCACTTGCATGTAGGGAATCCCGGCACAGTAAAGCGCGATCATATCGCAATGCCGGCGATGCGCCGCGCATGGCCCGACGTTTCCTGTCGTTTCCGGTTGCACTGCGTTTTCCTTGCATTTGCCTGCATACCTGCCAACATTGATTTCGCAATGGAGCCGGATACCCCGACCTGACACTGCGAAGACGGAGCGGATATGAGCGACGCCACCCACGGGTTCGATGCCGCCGGGGAACACAGGGGCACAAACGGGCTGCGGCTGGGCGCGCTCGTTGCCCTCGTCGTGGGCTCGATGATCGGCGGCGGCATCTTCTCGTTGCCGCAGAATATGGCCGCTTCCGCCGGTGTGGGCGCTGTGCTGATCGGCTGGGTCATTACGGCCTTCGGCATGCTGACGCTTGCGCTGGTATTTCAGACACTCGCGAACCGCAAGCCGAATCTCGATGGCGGCGTCTACGCGTACGCCAAGGCCGGATTCGGCAATTACATGGGCTTCGCCTCGGCCTGGGGCTACTGGATCAGCGCGTGGCTCGGCAATGTCGGCTACTACGTGCTGCTATTCAGTACGCTCGGCTATTTTTTCCCCGTCTTCGGCGAAGGCAATACGTTACCCGCAATCGCCTGCTCCTCGCTGCTGCTATGGAGCGTGCATTTCCTGGTGCTGCGCGGCATAAAAGAAGCGAGTTTCATCAATCAGATCACGACGATTGCGAAGATCGTTCCGCTCGTCCTGTTCATTCTCATCTGCCTCCTCGCGTTTCGCCTGCATATTTTCTCGGCCGATATCTGGGCGCGCTCGAATCCGGCGCTGGGCGGTGTGCTCGATCAGGTCCGCAACATGATGCTCGTCACGGTGTGGGTGTTCGTCGGCATAGAGGGGGCGACCGTTTTTTCGGCGCGCGCCGCGGACCGCAAGAGCGTCGGCAAGGCCACGGTGATCGGATTTTTCGTCGTGCTTCTCGTGCTGGTGCTCGTCAACGTGCTGGCGCTCGGCATCATGACGCAGCCGCAACTCGCCGGGCTGAAGAATCCCTCGATGGCAGGCGTGCTCGAACACGTTATCGGACACTGGGGCGTGGTGCTGGTGAGCGTGGGGCTCGCCATTTCCCTGGCCGGCGCGCTGCTTTCGTGGGTCATGCTGTGTGCGGAGATTCTGTTCTCGGCCGCGCGCGACCGCACGATGCCCGCGTTCCTGCGCAAGGAAAACGCGAGGCAGGTCCCGGCCAACGCGTTATGGCTGACCAACGGCATGGTGCAGCTGTTTCTGCTCATCACGCTGGTGTCGAAAGGCACGTACCTCTCGCTCATCTATCTCGCCACCTCGATGATTCTCGTGCCTTACTTCTGGTCGGCGAGCTACGCGTTGCTGCTCGCCATTCGCGGCGAGACTTATGAACTGTCGCAAAAGGAACGCCGCAGGGATTTTCTGATTGCTGCGGTTTCCGTGCTCTACGCGGTCTGGCTGCTTTATGCCGGGGGCGTGAAATACCTTCTCCTTTCGTCACTGCTTTATGCGCCGAGCGTCGTCCTGTTCGCCAAGGCGAGGCGCGAGGCCGGGCAGCACGTGTTTACGCATCTGGAGAAATTCGTATTCGCAGCCGTGCTCGTTGCCGCGGTCGTGGCCGGCTACGGCTTGTATCGCGGGCTGCTGAGCCTTTGATTGAGCCGCCGATAATCGAAAAGCGCGCTCATACCAGCAGGCACCACAGCGCGAGGAGCGGAGTGGTGCCCGAGCGCATGGCGTGCAGGCTGTTGGGCGGATTGTGGAGGCCGCCGCCGATGCCCGGATCGAACCAGTCGCCGTCGCGCTGGCGGAATTCCCCTGCGCTGAGCAACACATAGGCTTCTTCAGGGGGATGTCGATGATCGGGGTATCGCGTGTGCGGCGCGAGCAGCGAAAACCCCAGTTGCAAGTCGTATCGGCTCTCCATGCCGCCGGGGCCGCAAATCATGCCGTTCACATGCTTTTCGACATAGTCCTCGCTTCCATTCGCTCCGGACGTTCGCCGCTGCCAGCCGATAGCGGGTTCGAGCGTTTTGATGGCGCGGGCCGCATCGCCGAGACTGGTTGAGTCGTCAAGCAGTGGTGCGAGGGATGCATCGAGGAGATCGCAGGCGGGATAGCGTGCGCGGTTGCGCTTGCCGTCGTCGGACGGCTGTTCGAGACGCTCGAATACTTTCACGGCCATCTGGCGGCCAGCCTCCGGCAGCGCTGGCGCCTGAAACAGCGTTCGCGCAACGCGAATGAAATGCTCGAGGTTCTCATGGCGCTGATACATGGGGGCTCCGGTAATTGAGTAGATAGGATTCCTGCAGTCAGCGCGGCGCCGGGTCCCCTCGCAGCCACTCGATGAGCTGCGTGATGACCGGCGTGATGGTCCGCCCGTGAGGCACCACGACGAAGTAGGCGTCGCTGGGCCGGAACGTCGCGAGGTCGATGCGGACCAGGTCTCCCGTTCGCAGCAGGTCGTCGACCAACCTGTTCCAGCCGAGCGCTATTCCCTGCCCATAGCGCACGGCCTGAATGGCGTCGGTGTAGAGGCTGCACCGCAGCACCTTGTTCAGGCGCGCGGGCCGGTACCCCACGGCGCGAAACCATTCGTTCCAGCCCATCCATCCTTCGGACGTGGCATCCGACTCCACGAGCGCCATCCTGGCGAGGTCTTCGAGCGAGCGCGGCGTGCCGTATTCCTCCAGGAACTCCCGCGAGCAGACGGGAAAGACTTCGACATCGAACAGCAGGGTCGAGGTCCCGTCCGGCCAGTTGCCGTCTCCATAGCGCACGGCGACGTCGACCTCGACATGCCGAAGGTCCGCCGTAAACATGTCGGTCGACAAGCGCAGCTGCAAAGGCGGATCGAGCTTCTTCAGCTTCGCGAGCCGCGGCAGGAGCCGGAATTGCGAAAACGCGGCCGTCGAAGCCAGCACCAGTTCTCTTTGCTCGGTGCCGGTCACCAGCCGATCGAACACGCCTGCGATCTTCTGCATCGACTCGGCGACGACCACGTATAGCGCTTCGCCTTCACTCGTCAGATCAATCGAGCGGTGCAGGCGGTGAAAGAGCTGCACGCCGAGCGTTTCTTCGAGGAACCTCACCTGCCGGCTCACGGCGGACTGCGTGACACCCAGTTCGCTTGCCGCGTAGGTGAAACTCCCGAGGCGCGCCACGGCCTCGAATTCGACAAGGGCGGTCAGCGAGGGAACGATCCGACGATAGCCTTTCGTTGCTTTGGTGTTTCTCATCCGCTTTTACATCTGTCGACGGGTAAGGCAAGTGGGTTTGTGCCTGCATGGACGACCCTCTTTTACCGGGGAAACCCTGGCCTGGCATTCCCGGTTAGTCGGCCCGCGAGGCCCATTTCGGGCGCCGCATTCCGGGCGCATTTTCGCATGATTTAAACGAATGTGAAGCAGCTTATAAAGCGCGTTGACGGTGTGTTTCGACGGTCCAATACTTCACGCCATATCAGTGTTCCGAACGCTACGCAACGTTCTCATCCAGAGGCCCACTATGTCCGAAGTTCAAATTCAAACGCACCGCGAACTCGTCGATAGCCGCAAGAAGGGACACGGCATGCCCGGTGAATTGTTCGGGCGTCAGGACGTGTTCGAAACGGACGTCGAGGTGTTCTTTCACAAGCTCTGGATTCTCGTTGGCGTGACGGCCGACGTGCCGGAACCGGGCGATGTCCACACGGTGGATATCGGTCGTGCATCGGTCATCATCGTGCGCGACGACGACGAAAACGTGCGGGCGTATCGCAACGTTTGCCGTCATCGTGGCTCGCGCATCATGAAGAAGGCCGGCAAGGCGAGCGTCGGCATGCTCGTGTGTCCGTACCATCAGTGGACCTACGATCTGGACGGCAGCCTCAAGCATTCGACACACATGGGCAAGGACTTCGACGCAGGCTGCCACGGCCTGATTCCGGTTCATGTGAAGACAGTGGGCGCGCATATTTTCGTTTGCCTCGCCGACGAACCGCCCGCGGACTTCGAGAAGCTCGAGGCCGTGATGGCGCCGCGCTTCGCGCCGTACGACCTGACGCGCACGAAGATCGCCCATGAAATGGAGATCGTCGAAAACGGCAACTGGAAGCTCGTAATGGAAAACAACCGCGAGTGCTACCACTGCGCGGGCACGCACCCGGAGCTGACGAACTCGTTTCTTGCCGAAGACTTCGGCTTTTGTCCGGACGGCCAGAGCGAAGCGTCGCTGCAGGCCTACGACGATTACCTGAAGCGCAACGCGGCATGCCTGGAGAACTGGGAAAGGGACGGCTATGTCTGCGGCACGGTCGAAGCGCTCGACGAGAGCGTCGATACCAACTTCCGCACTCAGCGGCTCGTCATCTCGGGCGCAAACGAATCGCAGACGCTGGACACGAAAGTGGCCTGCACGAAGCTGCTGGGCGGCGTCACGCGCCGCGATCTCGGCGACGTCCACATGTGGGGCCATCACTCCTGGACTCACGTGATGAGCGACCACGCCGTGATTGCCTACAGCCTGCCGCTCGCGCCGGACAAGACGCTCGTGCGCACGCTCTGGCTGGTCCATGCGGACGCGGTGGAAGGCGTGGACTACGACCTGAAGAAGCTCACGGAAGTGTGGGTCGCGACGACGACCCAGGACGCGGAGCTCGTCGGCAACACGCATGCGGGAACGCAGGATCCGGCCTATATTCCGGGGCCTTTCTCGAACTTCACCGAGGCCGCGCTCGACCAGTTTTCGCGCTGGTACGACGCGAAGCTGAAGGCACACGGAGTTTGAGGTCGCCATGAACGTAGCCGCGGATTCATGTTTCATCCAGCAGGGTCAGGAAATGCTTGATCGTTTTTGCAGTGCGAGCACGTGGGAGCGCGCAGACGCGCAGTGGCCAAGCCACGAACAGCGCACGCTGACGTGCATGCGCGTGTGCGCCGAGACGCACGACGTGCGGACCTTCGTGTTCAGCACGCGGGAGGGCCACTTTAGCTTCGAGCCGGGGCAGTTCATTACCGTGTCCGCCGAAATCGACGGCAAGGAGGTCAGCCGCTGCTACACGATCTCCTCGCCGCCCACGCGCCCCTATACGCTTTCCATTACGGTCAAGCGCACGCCGGGCGGTGTCATGTCGAACTGGCTGCACGAGAACACGAAAGAGGGCGTCGAGTTGCAGGCCTTCGGGCCGTCGGGGGTGTTCACGCCTTCTTCGGGACCGGCTGCCAAGAGTCTCTATCTTTCGGCGGGATCGGGTGTGACGCCGTTGATGTCGATGACGCGCGCGGCGCTCGACCTCGGGCTGAACCGCGATATCGTGTTCATTCATAGCGCAAGGACGCCGGAAGACATCATCTTTCGCAACGAGCTTTCGAACTTGTGCGCGCTCTCGGACAAACTGCGCGTGGTTCACGTCTGCGAGGCGCTCGGGAGCGAACCGGACTGGTCGGGGCCCGTGGGGCGACTCAGCCTGGATCTGTTGATGGAGCATGTGCCGGACTACCGCGAGCGCGAGGTGTTCATCTGTGGACCCGGTGGTTATATGGACGCTTCCAGAAAGATGCTGGCGGATGGCGGCCATGACCCCGCCCGCTATCATCAGGAAAGCTTCAACTTCGCGGAGACCGTGGAGTGCGCTGAGGCGCCGGTCGCCGAGGCCAGCGCCGAGCCGGCCGCGCAGGCCGGCTTTACGGTGCAACTGGCGCGCTCGGGCCGCTCGTTCACGATGGACGCCTCGCAGACCGTGCTCGCCGCCGCGCGCAAGGCCGATGTGCCCTTGCCGTCGTCATGCAGCCAGGGCATATGCGGGACCTGCAAGACGAAGGTGCTCGAAGGCTCCGTGGACATGAAGCACAACGGCGGCATCCGTCCGCGCGAAATCGAGAAGGGGATGCGGTTAATGTGCTGCAGCCGCCCGACTTCGAACCTGGTACTCGATTTGTAGCAGGGCGACTATGGTCTGAATGGCTTCGGCAAGCCGTTCAGCCTGAATTGAAATGCACCGATGCCCCGTCGTGGCCCGCAATGCGTTGCGGGGCGCGCCGGGGCAATTTTTTTTTGTCGTCTGGACTTTCGCCCAATTCCCCGTCGTTTCTCCCATTTACTCGCATTTTTCTCGCATTTTCCTGGTATTTTCCCTGACTGAATGCTCCCCAGGACTTTCCCTTGTCCTATGCGGCGCGCGCCGCTTCCCGAAGATTGGCCAAACGCGGCCATTCCCACCACTCAATTGCCCGCAAAGCCCCCACCTATATAGGATCTGCGCGCCGTTCGCCTTTTCGCTAAACGTTTCATTGCTCACCTGGCGCCTCGCACGCATTACCAAAGGTATGGGAAAGGGCCGAAAAAATGTAGCTGGAGGGGACAAATTGGATTGCTACGCTGCAATCACTGCATCAACGGCCGCGCCAGAACCGAAACCGCCGACGTATTGGATTCGAAGCCGGGATGCCAGCTGAATCGCCACGCTAGCACTTCAGGTCGTACCGGAGTTCACCAGCGCCAATTTTTTGAACCAGCCAGTTGGGATGACAAATGGCCCCTCATCTGACGTTCGCACCGGGCGACACGTTGCCGCCAGGCGCAATCAACACAGCGGGTACGCCTTCGGTGGCCCGGCCCATTGCCATATCAGGAACCGACATCCTGACGGTCAAGAACCTGTCGAAGATCTTCGGCCCGAAGCCCGAGGTTGCCGCGCAACTGGTCAAGCAGGGCCTGGGACGCGATGAGGTCTTCAAGCGCACCGGCAACATGGTGGCGGTCAACGACGTCAGCCTCAACGTGAAGGCCGGCGAGATCTTCGTCATCATGGGACTCTCGGGCTCCGGCAAGTCGACGCTCGTGCGGCTGCTCAATCGCCTGATCGAGCCGACCTCCGGCCAGGTCGTTCTCGAAGGCCGTGACATTGCGCCGATGTCCACGCCCGAACTGCGCGAAGTGCGCCGCAAGAAGATGGCGATGGTGTTCCAGTCGTTCGCGCTGCTGCCGAACCGCTCGGTGCTCGACAACATCTCGTATGGCCTGGAAGTGGCGGGCATGAAGAAGTCCGAGCGCTATGAAATCGCCCGTGCGGCGCTGCAGCGCGTGGGACTCGGCTCATACGAAAAGCTGCTGCCCAGCGAGCTCTCGGGCGGCATGCAGCAGCGGGTCGGTCTTGCGCGCGCCCTGGCGGTCAATCCTGCCGTGCTGCTGATGGATGAAGCCTTCTCCGCGCTCGATCCGCTGATCCGCTTCGAAATGCAGAGCGAGCTGCTGCGGCTCCAGAAGGAGGAGCAGCGGACCATTGTTTTCATCTCGCACGATATCGAAGAGGCCATCAAAATTGGCGGCCGGATCGGCATCATGAAGGACGGCTGCCTGATTCAGGTCGGCACGCCGGCCGAACTGATCCAGTCTCCGGCGGACGACTACGTGCGGGATTTTTTCCGTCATGTCGACGTCTCGCGTTTCCTCAAGGCCGAGAGCCTCCTGACCCGCGTGGAGCGCGGACTGATTTCCGGCGACGTCGGCGCGCCCGCTGAGCGTTACCTCAATCAACTGATCGATAGCGGCGCCGAATGCGGTTACGTGTGCGATCCAGCCGGCCGCTACCAGGGTTGCGTCACGCCCGCTTCGCTGCACAAGGCGGGTGCCCAACCGCTGCGCGAAGCGTTGCTCAAGGACTTGAGCACGGTCTCGCTGGACACCGACCTGCACGAACTCTCCGCGATCGCCCTGAGCCAGCAACACGACGTGCCGGTGACGGACGCGGCAGGCAAGCTCGCGGGCGTCGTGTCGTGCCGGACGATACTCAAACAGGTTATGGAGCGGAGGGCAGCATGAATTCGTCAGTCATCGGCAAGTTCGCAGAGAACGCCGTCAATTTTCTTTTCAATCACTTCCAGGGCGGATTCAATGCGTTTTCCGCGGCGCTCGGTGCAGTCGTCAAGCTGCTCGAAGACGGCCTTGGGGCGATTCCCTTCGTCGCGATGCTCGTCTTTCTCGTGGCGTTTGCATTGTGGCGCCGCGGCATCGCCTTCGCGGTGTTCGTCGGCATCGCGCTGCTGCTGATTCACTACATGGGGCTGTGGCCGCAAACGGTCGCGACGCTGGCCCTTGTCGTCGCCGCGACGGTGTTCAGCCTCATCGTCGGCGTGCCGCTCGGCATCTGGGGCGCGCGCAACAAGCGGGTCGAACTGATTCTGCGTTCGCTGCTCGATTTCATGCAGACCATGCCGGCGTTCGTCTATCTGATTCCCGCCGTGATCCTGTTCGGCCTCGGCCGCGTGCCTGCCGTGATCGCCACCGTCGTGTTCGCCATGCCGCCCGTGGTGCGGCTTACGACGCTCGGCATCCGCCAGGTTCGCGAGGAATTGCTGGAAGCGGGCCGCTCGTTCGGCAGCACCGACGCGCAGCTGCTCTGGAAGATCCAGCTGCCGAATGCCTTGCCGTCCATCATGGCCGGCGTGAACCAGACCATCATGATGTCGCTTTCGATGGTCGTGATTGCTTCGATGATCGGCGCAGGCGGCCTCGGCGAATATGTGTTGAGCGGCATCCAGCGGCTCGACATCGGCATCGGCTTCGAAGGTGGCCTCGGCGTCGTGCTGCTGGCCATCGTGCTGGACCGCCTGACGGAGACGTTCGGCGTGAAATCGAAGAAGAGGAGGCCCGTCACGAAGGTGGGCAAAGCTGGCACCACCGAAGCGGCGCATAGCTGACTAGCCGGATGCCTGCCTGAAATCGCAGGCAGGTCATCCGCTGCGAATGGGTAGTTTCAATATAAATCCGGAGTACTAACATGATTAGCGATACTTTCAAATCACTCGTGACGAAGCTGGCGCTATCGACGGTCGTCGCCATGAGTGTCGGCGTCGGGTCTGCGGTAGCGGCGGAGCCGATCAAGCTGGCGATCACCGACTGGGCCGACGTACTCGCCACGGCCAACGTCGCCAAATACGTGCTCGAAACGAAGCTGAATCAGCCGGTCAAGTTCGTCAATGCGGACATCGGCATTCAGTTCCAGGGCGTGGCGCGCGGCGACCTCGACATCATGGTGGGCGGCTGGCTGCCGGTGACGCACGCTGTGTACTACGCGAAGTACAAGAACGATCTGGATGATGTCGGCGTCATTTACACGGGTGGCCGCAACGGCTGGGCCGTGCCCGCCTACGTGCCGGAGTCGGAAGTGTCGTCGATTTCGGACCTCAACAAGCCGGACGTCAAAAGCAAGCTCGACGGCACGATCCAGGGCATTGGTCCGGGCTCGGGCCTGATGCAGGCCTCCCAAAAGTCGGTTCAGGCCTACGACCTGAATGGCTACAACCTGCAGTCGTCGAGCGAAGCCGGGATGCTCGCTGCCGTGTCGCGCGCGTATCAAACGAAGCAGTGGGTCGTCGCCACGGTCTGGAGCCCGCACTGGCTCTGGCAGAAGTGGCAGATGCGCTACCTGAAGGACCCCAAGGGCACGCTGGGCGGCGAAGAGCAAGTGCACGCGTTCGCGTCCAAACAGTTCGCCACCAAGTTTCCCCGCGCCGATGTGTTCTTCAAGCATTTCAAGCTGACGCTGGCTGATGTCGAAGCCATCGAACTCGAAGGCAACAGCACGAACGACTATGCGACCGCCGCGAAGAAGTTCGTCGACGCGCACCCGGACAAGCTGAAGGCCTGGCTGCAGCAGTAACCAGAAGGTTCGTATTCACGGGGGCAGGAAAGGCCCGCTGCCCCCAACCATTTTCATGTTCCATCAGGGCCTGCTTGACACGATTACTTCCTGGAGTGACCTGTGAGCGAATACTCGTGCTTCTTTTCTGAAACGCTCCAGAGCCGTGACCCGGTCATTGCATCGGAGATCGCGCTCGAATTGCGCCGGCAACAAACGCAGATCGAATTGATCGCTTCCGAGAACATTGTTTCGGCGGCGGTGATGGAAGCGCAAGGGACGGTGCTGACCAACAAGTATGCCGAGGGTTATCCGTCGAAGCGCTATTACGGCGGCTGCGAGCACGTCGACCGCATCGAGGCGCTCGCGATCGACCGCGTGAAGGCGCTGTTCGACGTCGAGTACGCCAACGTGCAGCCGCATTCCGGCGCGCAGGCGAACGGCGCAGTGATGCTCGCGCTGGTCAAGCCGGGCGACACGGTGATGGGGATGTCGCTGGACGCGGGCGGCCACCTCACGCATGGCGCGCGGCCGGCGCTCTCCGGCAAGTGGTTCAACGCCGTGCAGTATGGTGTGAGCCCGCAAACGTATCGCATCGACTACGACGCCGTGCGGCGGCTCGCGCAGGAGCACCGGCCGAAGCTCATCATTGCGGGCTACTCGGCGTATCCGCGCGCGCTCGACTTTGCGGCGTTCCGTGAAATCGCGGATAGCGTTGGCGCGCTGCTGATGGTCGACATGGCGCATATCGCCGGCATCGTCGCGGCCGGCCGCCATGAAAACCCGATCAAGTACGCGGACGTGGTGACGTCGACCACGCACAAGACGCTGCGCGGCCCGCGTGGCGGCTTCATCCTGACCAACAACGGCGACCTCGCCAGGAAGATCAATTCCGCCGTGTTCCCCGGCTTGCAGGGCGGTCCGCTCATGCATGTCATCGCGGGCAAGGCGGTGGCGTTCGGCGAAGCACTGCGTCCTGAGTTCGCGGGCTATATCGACCGCGTGCTGCGTAATGCCGACGCGCTCGGCAACGTGCTGCAATCGGGCGGGCTCTCGCTCGTTACGGGCGGCACCGACAACCATCTGCTGCTCGTCGATCTGCGTGCCAAACACATTACTGGCACGCAGGCCGAGAAGGCCCTCGAGCGCGCGGGCATCACCTGCAACAAGAACGGCATTCCGTTCGACACGGAAAACCCGACCGTGACTTCCGGCATCCGGCTCGGCACGCCGGCCGGTACGACGCGCGGATTCGGCACCGCTCAATTCGAGCAGATCGGCGAAATGATTCTCGAAGTGCTGGCGGGCCTCGAGCGCGAGCCGGGCGGCGACGACCACGTCGAGCGCGCCGTGCGTAGCCGCGTGCGGGATCTGTGCAACCAGTTTCCGATTTATTCGCACGCCGACGCCCTGGCATAGGCCAGCCGCTCAGTGCGAATGCAGTGAAGACCCGTTTATCTGTTTGAAGATTACTGAAGAGAGGAATCGAAATGAGCTTCGAGGGCGTACATACTCCGCTGGTCACTCCGTTCAAGGAAGACGGTGAAATCGACCATGCCTTGCTCGGCAAGCACGCAGCGAATCTCGCGGGCCGCGTATCGGGACTCGGGATCGGCGGCACCACGGGCGAATATTACGCGTTGAGCTTCGAGGAACGCGTCAAGACTTTCAACACCGTTGCCGAGGCGGCGGGTGGAAAGACGTATCTGACCGCGGGCATCAACGCGACCACGACGAAGGAAGTGATACGCCTGGGCCTCGAGGCGAAGCGTGCAGGGCTACCGGCGCTGCTGGTTGCCGCGCCGTACTACGCGCAGCCCACGCAGGAAGAACTGCTCAGCCACATGCTGAAGGTGGACGACGCGCTCGACATGCCGATCATGCTGTACAACTTTCCGGCCCGCACGGGAACGGAAATCAGCGATGGCGTGCTGGCAACGCTGCTCGAGCGTCCGAACTTCATCGCCATGAAGGAGAGCACCGGCGATATTTCGCATCTGCACCATCTCGTCACGCACTTCAAGGACCGGCTGGTGGTCAGCTGCGGCATGGACGACCAGGCGCTCGAATTCTTCGCGTGGGGCGCGAAGAGCTGGGTAGGCGGCGCCTCCAACTTCCTGCCGGAAGCGCACACGGCGCTGTTCGACGCGTGCGTCAAGCAGAACGATTTCGTGTTGGGCCGCAAGCTGATGGCGCAATTGCTGCCGGTGCTCGAACTGCTCGAGCGCAGCGGAAAATTCATCCAGTACGTGCGCTACGGCTGCGAACTGGCGGGGCTGCCGGTTGGGGGGGCGCGTGCACCGCTCGGCGCGCTCACACAGGAGGAGCGCAGCGCGTTTGCGCAGCTTGTGAAACCGCTTATTCGCAACACCCAGTAATCACTGAAAATGGTCTCGAACCTGGAATTCGCGCGGTTTCCTGCGCCGGACGGCGTCAACGGCTGGTGGGAGAGTCTCCCGCCGGCGGGGCCTGCCAGAAGCGTGACGTCGGAGCATCGATACGACTGGGTCGTCGTGGGCGGCGGCATCACCGGGCTGTGCGCGGCTCGCCGGCTTGCCGAACTGGCGCCCGATGCGTCGATCGCGCTCGTCGAGGCCGATCGCATCGGGCGCACGACGGCCGGACGCAATTCCGGATTCTTCGTCGATTTGCCGCACGACATCAGCAGTGAAAGCTATTCGCGCAGCGTGGCGGAGGACAAGGCCGACGTGCGGTTCCAGCGGCACGGCATCGACTATGTGCGCTCGATCGTACGGCAACACAAGATCGATTGCGATTGGCGCGACGACGGGAAATTTCACGCCTCGGTCAACAAGAAGGGGCTCGACGCGCTCTCGCATTTTGCGCAGGGCCTGACGCGCATCGACGAAGCTTTCGAATGGCTCGATCAGGTGGCCATCCGCAAGGTAACGGGCACGGACTTTTATCAAGGGGCGCTCTTTACGCCGGGCTGCAGCACGGTGCAGCCGGCTGGGCTCATGCGCGGACTCGCGGCCACGCAGCCGGAGAACGTCACGGTCTACGAGCTGAGTGCAGTCACCGAAATCGAGCACCGCGGCAACGAAAAGGTCCTGCATTTCGCCAGAGGAAAGATCGTCGCCAAACAGGTGATTCTCTGCACGAACGCTTATGCGGCGACGTTCGGCATCCATCCCAATGGCTTGCTGCCTGTCTACACCTTTGCATCGATGACTCGCGTCATGCATGCCGGCGAGGTCGAGAAGCTGGGCGGAACGCGGTCGTGGGCGCTGATCCCGGCGGACCCCATGGGCACGACCGTGCGCCGTCTTGCTACGGACCGTATCTGCGTGCGCAACCATTTCGCGTTCCGGCCGGGGCTGCAGGTGTCCGAAGCCGATCTCGCGAAGGCGAAAACGCTGCATCAGCGCTCGTTCGACCGCCGATTCCCCATGCTCGAGGGCGTCGAGCTGGAATACACGTGGGGTGGTCCACTGTGTCTCTCAGCGAACAACGGCGCGTTGTTCGGCCGCCGCGACGATGGAATTCTGGAAGCGGTGGGATGCAACGGGCTCGGGCTGAGCAGAGGATCGTCGTCAGGCAAGCTGATCGCCGAATACGCGCTTGGCCAGAACAACGAGCTTGTCCACCAGCTTCTGAATCAGCCCCATCCGCGCTCGCTGCCGGTCCGGCCCATTGTGGACATGGCGGTGTCGGCGACGATCTGGGCAAAGGAAATGTCGGCGGGCGCCGAGCTTTAATCAACCAAGGACATGAGATGACGACGCATCAGGAATGGAAGCAGAAAGCCGCGGAACTGGCGCTCGACGGCCGGGCATTGATCGCCGGAGAGCGGTGTGGAGCGGTGTCGGGAGAAACGTTCGCCACGCTTAACCCCGCGTCGGGCAAGGTGCTGGCGCAAGTGGCGAAATGCGATGAAAAGGATGTGGATCACGCGGTCGCCGCCGCCCGCCATGCATTCGAATCGGGCGTGTGGTCGAACGCAGCGCCGGCGCATCGCAAGGCGGTCCTGCTTCGCCTCGCGCAACTGATCGACGAGCATGCGGACGAACTGGCGCTGCTCGAAGCGCTGGAGGCGGGCAAGCCGATCAGTGAATGCCTCGCGCTGGATATTCCCGAGTCGGCAGCCTGCATTCGTTGGCACGCCGAAGTGACTGACAAGCGTTACGACGCGCTCTCGCCTTCGGGCGCGGATGTCGTCAGCATGATTACGCGTGAGCCGATTGGCGTGGTGGGCGCGGTCCTGCCCTGGAACTTCCCCGCGCTGATGCTGGCCTGGAAGATCGGTCCCGCTTTGTCGGTTGGCAATAGCGTGGTCGTGAAGCCTGCGGAGCAAACGTCGCTCTCGACGCTGCGCATCGCGGATCTCGCGCTCGAAGCCGGCGTACCCGCGGGCGTGTTCAGCGTCGTCACGGGTTTCGGCGATAGCGCGGGGCAGGCGCTGGGCCGCCATCCCGATGTCGATCTCGTCGCGTTCACGGGCTCGACCGCGACCGGCAAGCGCTTTCTGCACTATTCCGCGGATACCAACCTCAAGCGTGTGGTGCTCGAATGCGGCGGCAAGAATCCGCAGGTGATTCTTCCCGATGTCGCGAATCTCGATGCGGTCGCCGAACAGGCCGTCGCCGCCGCGTTCTGGAACATGGGAGAGAACTGCAGCGCCGGCTCGCGGATTCTGGTTCCTTCGAGCAAGCGGGCGGAACTGGTCGAGAAAGTTCAGGCCGTTCTCGCGGGCTGGAGGACGGGTGATCCGCTCGACCCGGACGCGAAGCTCGGCGCGCTGATCGAGCAAAAGCACTACGAGAAGGTGCTGGCGCACATCGAGAAAGCGAAGGAGCAGGGCGCGCGCATGATTTGCGGCGGCCGTGCCGCGCTGACCGAGACCGGTGGATGGTTCGTCGAGCCCACGATCTTCGATCAAGTCACGCCGGATATGGCCATCGCGCGCGAAGAGGTGTTCGGGCCGGTCGTGTGCTTCATCGAATACGAAGACGTGGAAGATGCCATCCGCATCGCGAACGACACCTGCTACGGACTGGCGGCTTCGCTGTGGACCGATAACGTGAACAGCGCGCATAAGGTTGCGGCGCGTATCCGTGCGGGCACGGTCACGGTAAACTGCTTCGGCGAGGGCGACCTTGCGACGCCGTTCGGCGGCTTCAAGCAATCGGGCTTCGGCGGCCGCGACAAGTCGGTCTACGCACACGACCAGTATTGCGAGCTGAAGACGACCTGGCTGAAGCTCGCCTGAACTGGCAGCGGTAACGCGCGCGAGCGGGCCGTCAGGCCCCGCTCGCATTCCGTGGCGGGCTTGCGCCACTGCTGAACAGGACTTGCATGCTAATGCGCATCGGATTCGTTGGAACGGGTGCAATCACAAAGGCCGTGGTGACCGGGTTGCTGCGCTCGGGCCTGTCATTCGAGCGGATCACGCTTTCTCCGCGCGGCGAACCAACGGCTGCCGAACTGGCGGCACTCGACGACCGGATCCGCATTGGCACGGACAATCAGGACGTGCTCGACGCGTCGGACATCGTGTGTCTCGCCGTCGTGCCGCAAATCGCAGCCGATGTGCTCGGCGAGGTGAAGTTCGATGCGCGCCACCACGTGATCAGCTTCGTCGCCGCGATGTCAGTCGACAGGATGGCGAGCCTCGTTCGCCCGGCCAGCAAGGTCGTGCGGACCATTCCATTGCCCGCCGTTGCACAAGGCAAAGGCAGCACGGCGATCTGCCCGCCGGATGCGATCGCGAAAGCGCTGTTCTCTGCCATGGGTGAGGCCGTCGAAGTCGAAGACGAGCAGAAGTTCAACGCCATCTCCGCGGTGACTGCGACGATGGCGTGCTTCTACGCGGTGCTGGAGAGTCAGGCGGACTGGCTCGTTCGGCAAGGCGTTCCGTATGGCGACGCAAGGGCGTTCCTGTCCGGCTATTGCGTGGGTCTGGCGCACGACACGACGCTCACGGCGCAATCCTTTTCGTCGCTGGCGGAGCACTGCATGACGCCGGGTGGCCTCAACGCGCAATTGCACGCCGAACTTACGGAGCGCGGCACCTACACGCACTATGGGGAGGCACTCGACAGGGTGTTAAAGCGGGTCGTCGGTGGGACGTAAGCCAGGCGACACAGTAGAAGGGCGATGCTGCATCGTCTATAAGACCCTTATTATGGAACACCTTACTTGCCACCGGGCAAACGGACTCGCACACTATTCTCATCCGAATCCCTTTCTGGTTCGTGGCGCGCCTGATCGCGTCATGCGAGCACCCGTTTAAAGAGCGCAAGCCATGTTAAAGAAGCAGCTATTCGCAGACAGACTCCTCGCGCAGATGCCGTCGCTCCGTGCACTCCGTTGCTTCGTGACGGCAGCGAGATACGAGAGCTTCACCCAGGCGGCTGAGGTGCTCTGCGTCACGCAGGCCGCAATCAGCAGACAAATCAAGGAGCTCGAAGACTCGCTCGATGTCGCGCTGTTCGAGCGCACCGGCCGGCATATCGCGCTGACCGATGCTGGACGCATTCTCTATAACGCGTCGTATCTCTCGATCATGAATATCGCCGAAGCGGCGGAGGCGGTGCGGCGCACGGATCGGCACGCATTGACCATTTGCGTCTCGCATACGTTCTCGGCCCTGTGGTTGTCGCAGCGCCTGCCGGCGTTTCGCGCGCGCTTTCCGGATATCCGGCTGCATGTGATGGTCACGGAGCACTTCATGGAGCTGGACGAACTCATGGAGCCCGACATCATCATCACGAAGAATCCGCCGCGCGAGCCGGAATACGAGGTCGAGCCGCTGTTTCATGATGTCGTTTATCCGGTTTGCAGCCCGACGTTTTACGACCGGTATTTTCGCGGCAGGAAACTCAAACCGCTCGACCTGCTTTCCGAACCCACCTTGAATCTCTCGTTGCTCGGGCGTGCGCAGGTGTGCGAACACGTGGATTGGCGCGTGTGGCGCAACTGGTTCCAGCAGGGCGACGGCACGGACATGCTGGCCGAAAACCGCAACCTCGAGAGCAACGACTACCGACTCCTCGTCGCGCAGGCGGAAGCCGGAGAAGGGACGCTGCTGGGCTGGCATCATCTGCTCCATCTTCAGGTCGAGCAGGGACGCCTGATACGGCCTGTTCCGGATGCGCTTGTGTTTAGAGACCGCTACCACTATCTGATCACGCACCGGAATGCGCGGCCTCGCACCGAGTATCTGCAGTTTCGGAACTGGCTCAGCGAAGAGGCCGGTGCGATGATGCGCGACTGGCTCGACGCCGGCGTTGCAGTCACCGGCTAACGGTTACAGCCTGATCAACGGGCAACGGATTTCGACCGTTTCGATTGTTTGGAATGCATTGATAGAGGCGGTCTTCATGGTTCACCACGCGATTGACAGCGAAGGCACGGCCGCGAGGCGGCTGCGTTTCGGGATCGTGCTATTGCCCAACTTCACGTTGACCGCGTTCTCCGGCTTCGTCGACCTGCTCAGGCTCGCGAGCGACGAAGGCGACATGAGCCGCCCGGTACGGTGCTCGTGGACCCTCGTCGGCGAAAATCTCGTTCCGGTTCGCGCCAGCTGCGGCATCCAGATCACCCCGTGGACGACCTTCGATGAGGCCGAGGCGTTCGACTATGTCGTGATCGTCGGCGGACTGCTGCATTCGGGACCGCCGGCCAGCGACGCCACGCTTTCCTTCATTCGCGCGATGGCCGAAACGCCGGCCACGCTCGTGGGGCTCTGCACGGGGGCCTTCGCACTCGCAAGGGCCGGCGTGATGAGCGGCTATCGCATTTGCGTGAGCTGGTTCCACTACTGGGATTTCGTCGAGCGATTTCCGCATGTCGATGAGCGTGACCTCGTTGCCGACCGGCTCTTCGTGATCGACAGAAGGCGCATTACGTGTTCCGGCGGCCGTGCGTCGATCGACGTTGCCGCCGCGATTCTGCTGCGCCACGTCGAGGCCACGATCGTGCGCAAGGCGCTGCGCATTCTGCTCGTGGACGATGCGCAGAAGGGCAACGCGCCGCAACCGCATCCGCCAGGGCTCGAGCCGGCCACGCATCCCAAGGTCAGGCGCGCAATCTTGCTGATGGAGCAACACGTTGGCCAGCCGCTGAGTCTGCCCGACCTGGCGCATCGGCTCGATGTTTCGGTTCGACAACTCGAGCGCCTGTTCACGACGGAAACCGGCAAATCGCCGGGCGCGTACGCGAGGCAGATTCGCATACGCATGGCGTCGTGGCTGTTGACGAGTTCGGACCGCACGGTTGCGGATATCGCTTCGTCCTGCGGCTTCTCCGATGCCTCGCATCTCGGCCGCGAGTTCCGCAAGGAGTTTGGCGAGTCGCCCAACGAATATCGCACGACGCGCCTGCCGAATGCCCATGAGGCGCTGCTGGGGACGCCGGAGCCGGATACGCCGTTGCCTGTCGAATATGTCGACGCACCGGCCCGGGAACTACGAGGCGAATCGAATCGATTGCGGTAGAGGTGCTGGAAGGTCGCATAATCTAAAGTCATCAGACGAGGAAAATAATCACGTTGACAGCCTGCAGTGTTGCTCCAATACTCCGCGCACCGCTTCCTCGCCG
Organism: Paraburkholderia sp. EG287B; assembly: GCF_040965595.1. Lineage (NCBI taxonomy): Bacteria > Pseudomonadati > Pseudomonadota > Betaproteobacteria > Burkholderiales > Burkholderiaceae > Paraburkholderia > Paraburkholderia sp. EG287B. Next base: position 22,170 of record NZ_JBFRCG010000020.1, on the reverse strand, counting down.
GGCCATAGATTGATAACAAGAAAAGGAGACATTCATCGACCAAAATACTTAGGTTAACTACGCATTTAATCAATCAGAAGATTTACATACGACCATTCGTGATCGAATGGAAAACCAGGTTTGGAGAACTTCGATGAAAGGACGCAATATAATCGCGGCATCGATATTGGCGGCATTTGCCGCTCCCGCGATGGCTCAAAGCTCGGTGACGCTCTATGGCGTGATCGACGAAGGCTTCGACTTCACCAACAACGTACGCGGCAGCAAGGTGTACGAGTTGCAGAGCGGCTATGTTCAAGGCAGCCGCTGGGGTTTGAAAGGCGCGGAGGATCTCGGCGGTGGGTTGAAGGCCGTGTTCCAGCTTGAAAACGGCTTCAACGTCAATAACGGAAAGCTCGGGCAGGGCGGCTTGATGTTTGGCCGGCAGGCCTACGTGGGCGTAGCGAGCGACACGTACGGTACGGTCACGCTGGGGCGTCAGTACGACTCGCTGGTCGATTTTCTCGCACAGACGACGGCGAACGGAAGCTGGGCCGGCTACCTCTTCTCGCACCCTTACGACAACGACAATACGGACAACACGTTCCGCGTCAACAACACGGCGAAGTATACGAGCCCGTCGCTCGCCGGCTTCCAGTTCGGCGGCACGTATAGCTTCAGCAACGACACGAATTTCGCCAACAACCGGCAGTACAGCGTCGGCGCCCAGTACACGAACGGTTCGCTTTTGATCGCGGCGTCGTATCTGCAGGCCAACAACCCGTCTTCGACGGCCACTGGCGCGATCAACAACGGCGGCGACGAAAACTTTCTGGCGCAACGCCTGCGCATCTTCGGCGCGGGGATCAACTATACGATCGGCTCGGCAACGCTGGGCTTTGCGTACACGAACACCGACGTCACGCAACCGGTCAGCAACGGCTATGTTGGCGCGATCACGCCTCCCGCCGGATCGACTCTGTCGTCGCTGCGCTTCCAGAACTTCGAGGTGAACGGTAAATATCAGTTCACCCCGGCCTTCTTCGTGGGTGCGATGTACACCTATACGCGTGCGGATTTCAATGCGACCACCGGCAAGCTGCATCCGAACTATCAGACCATCGGTTTGATGGCGGACTACAATCTGTCGAAGCGCACGGATCTCTATCTGCAGGGCGCGTATCAGCACGTTGGCGGCGACAAGACCCAGACGGTGCTCGACGTCGCCTATGTGCCGGGCGCGGCCGACGTTTCCTCGAACTCGAATCAGCTCGTGATTCGCGCTGCAATCCGTCACAAGTTCTGATCAGCCGCGTTATCGCGGACGGCGTGCTGGCGGGCACGCCGTAACGAGCGCGAGGTGCGGCACTGCATGCCGCACGTCGCGGGTCACAGCCAATCGCTCTCGAAGGCGCAACCGGTCAAGGAGGCGCAGCCGTTTTCGGTGAGCACGACTTGCTGCTCGAGCTTGACGCCCTGCGTACCGCCTTCTGCGCCGATATAGCTTTCGACGCACACCGTCATGCCCACTTCGAAGCGGCCGTCGTAGCCCGCGCTGTCCCAATCGACCTGGTGGGCAATCGAGGGATATTCGTCCACCATGCCGATGCCGTGAGCCAGGCAGCAGTAACGGTTCTTGACGAACGGCTCCGGAATCTTCCACGCCTTTTCCGAGAACTCGCGAAACGTCATGCCCGGCCGCAGAAGGTCCATATTGAAATGGACCTGTGCATACGCATACTCGTAGAGCTTGCGCTGCTCGTCCGAAGGGCGGCCGTCACCAACGAGCCACGTGCGGGAGATGTCCGAACAGTAGCCGTTCGGTCCCACCATATCCGTGTCGAAGGCGAGGAGGTCGCCTTTCTGTAGCACGCGCGAGGAACATTCGTGCATCCACGGGTTCGTGCGGTCCCCGGAGGCGAGCAGCCGGGTCTCGATCCACTCGCCGCCGTGGCGGATATTCTCGTAATGGAGATTCGCCCACAGGTCGTTCTCGGTCATTCCAGGGCGAAGCTCGCGTTTCATGCGCTCGATGCCCATTTCGCAGGTGCGCAGCGATTCGCCAATCAACACGAGTTCACCGGACGACTTGATCAAACGGGCCGTCTCCATCAGGGCTTGTCCGTCGAGTAGCGAGATGCCGTGCTTTTCCAGGCAGGCTGCGCCGAAAGGATCGAGCCGGTCGACTGCGAGCACAGTTTCACCGGGTGCGTGCTGGCCCAATACGTCGACGATCTCGGCGCCCCACGCCTGCGCGCGGCGCTCCGCCTCATGGCCCGCGTTGAAGAACGTCCAGCCGAGCGCGCCGCGCAATTCGACATCGAGGTCCAGGCCGTTCCAGACGTGTTCGCTGCTGTGAAATTCCCAGGCGACGACGCGACCGTCCGCGAAGACCATGACGTAGCGCGCGGGATTGCGGCCGGCCCATACCTGCATGTTGGACGTGTCGGTCGCGTAGCGAATGTTCACCGGGTCGTAGAGCAGGATCGCGGGCACGTTGTGCTTGCGCAATTGCTCCTGCACGCGCGCGAGCCGCCAGGCCCGGACGTCGCTCAGAATCGCGTCTTTGCTGGTCGGCTCGATCGTGCTGCGTGCCGCATCGAAAAGCGGGGCGCTCGTCATCCTCATTCTCCTGGCATGGCTTTTATGTGTTGCCGTTGAGTATTGGAGGATGGGGAGTACAGCGTCAATGCGCTTTATTTTCCCGGTCGCATGACTTTGGGTTATGCGTAGACGCGGCCTCGGCGCCTCGCCCATGAACGACACCAGAAAACGCGCCCGTGCGCCGAAACCAGCGAACGGGCGCGCGGCGCGTTTCAAGCCAGCGCTTTGGCGTGAAAGGCCATATGCTCGCCGATAAAGCTGGCGATGAAGTAATAGCTGTGGTCGTAGCCTTCGCGCACGTTGAGCGTTAGCGCTTGTCCCGCCTTGGCGCAGGCCGCCTGCAGCAAGTCCGGCCGTAGCTGGGTATTGAGGAATTCGTCGCCGCCGCCTTGTTCGACGAGTAGCAGCAGGCGTTCGCTCGCGCTGCCGACCAGCTCTACGGCGTCATACTGCTTCCACGCCTCGCGATCGTCGCCGAGGTAGGCGGTGAGCGCCTTCTCGCCCCACGGCACCTGGCTCGGCGCGACGATCGGCGAGAACGCGGAGACGCTGCGATAGCGGCCCGGATTGCGCAGCGCAACGACCAGCGCGCCGTGCCCGCCCATCGAATGCCCGCTGATCGAGCGCGCTTCGCTCGCGGCAAACCCGGCCTCGACGACGGCGGGCAACTCGGAGACCACGTAGTCGTACATGCGGAAATGCTTCGCCCACGGTTCCCGCGTGGCGTTCACGTAGAAGCCCGCGCCCTGGCCGAGATCGTAGTCGGGCGAATCGGGCACATCGCTGCCACGCGGACTGGTGTCCGGCGCGACGACGATGATCCCGTGCTCCGCCGCGTAGCGTTGCACGCCCGCCTTGGTGATGAAATTCTGCTCGGTGCAGGTCAGGCCCGAAAGCCAGTACAGCACGGGGCATTTCTGCCCGCGCAGCGCGGCCTCGGGCAGATAGATGCCAAACCTCATGTCGCCGCCAACGGTGGAAGAGGCGTGCTTCCAGACCTCCTGGCTGCCGCCGTGGCTGACGTGTCGTTCAATGCGCTCCATAAGCGTTTCAGGCCTCCCGGTAAGTGCCTTTGGCCTTGGCGGCCTGGGTGGAGAGAAGGTCCATGAGCGCGGGGCTCAGGCAGTCGTACGGCTCGAGGCCCTTGTCGCGCAGCGTCTGGCGCACATCGGCCATGGCCGCAGGCGGCGTGCCGCTCTCGATGATCGAGGAAACGAAGGCCGCGAAGCCGGGGCCGTCCCAGCCCGCGTCTTTCGACAACTCGGTGTGGATGAAATCGAGACCGTAGAACGCGTGATCCTTCTTCTCGATGCGGCCATACAGGTGCGTACCGCAGGCCGTGCAGGCGTGACGCAGGATCGTGGCTTTGTCGTCCACGACCTTCAGCTTTTCACCGTGCGCCGCGACCGTCACCTTGTCGCGCGGCACGACGCCCACGACGGAGAACAGCGCGCCCGCGGGCTTCCAGCACTGGGTGCATCCGCAGGCGTGGTTGAACAGCACCTGCGAGTCGATGCGCACCTCGACGGGATCTTGCGCGCACTGGCAGCGCAGCGTGCCGCCCGCGAAGTTTTCGGCGCCTTTCTGGATGCCGCGGTCAACCGTGGGGTGAATGGCTGAGGCCATGGTCTCTCTCCTTCGTTCTGTGTCAGTTCAGTGTCAGTAGTGAACGACGCTGCGGATCGATTTGCCCTCGTGCATCAGGTCGAAGGCATCGTTGATGCCCGTGAGCGGCATCGTGTGGGTGACGAACGGCGCGAGCTGGATCTTGCCCTCCATCGCATCTTCGACCATGCCCGGCAATTGCGAGCGGCCCTTCACGCCGCCGAAGGCCGTGCCGAGCCAGCGGCGGCCGGTCACGAGCTGGAACGGGCGCGTGGAGATTTCCTGCCCCGCGCCGGCCACGCCGATGACGACCGACTGGCCCCAGCCGCGGTGCGCGCATTCGAGCGCCGCACGCATCACGTTGACGTTGCCGATACATTCGAAGCTGTGGTCCACGCCCCAGCCCGTCATGTCGACGATCACCTGCTGAATGGGCTTCTCGTGGTCTTTGGGGTTCACGCAGTCGGTGGCGCCAAAGGCGCGCGCCAGATCGAACTTGCCCGGATTGGTGTCGATGGCGATGATGCGGCCGGCCTTGGCGAGCTTCGCGCCCTGGATCACGGCGAGGCCGATGCCGCCCAGGCCGAATACGGCGACGGTATCGCCTTCCTGCACCTTGGCGGTGTTCTTCACCGCGCCCAGACCCGTGGTCACGCCGCAGCCGAGCAGGCACACCTGCTCGGGGTTGGCTTGCGGGTTGATCTTCGCGAGCGAGACTTCGGCCACCACGGTGTACTCGCTGAAGGTGGAGCAGCCCATGTAGTGATAGAGGGGCTGACCGTTGTAGCTGAAGCGGCTCGTGCCGTCGGGCATCACGCCCTTGCCCTGAGTCGCGCGCACGGACACGCACAGATTGGTCTTGCCGCTCTTGCAGAACAGACACTCGCCACATTCGGCGGTGTAGAGCGGGATCACGTGATCGCCGGGCTTCACGCTGGTCACGCCTTCGCCCACTTCCACGACGATCCCGGCGCCCTCGTGGCCGAGCACGACGGGGAAGAGGCCTTCGGGGTCGTCGCCGGAGAGCGTGAAGGCATCGGTATGACAAACGCCGGTATGCGTGATCTTGACCAGCACCTCGCCCTTGCGGGGTGGTTCGACGTCGATCTCGACGATCTCGAGGGGCTTGCCCGGCGCAAACGCAACTGCAGCACGCGATTTCATAGTAGTCCTGTAAAGAAGGGGGTTCGGCCAGATCGGCGCGGCAAATCCCGCGGTGAGCTAGCGTAAATAGGTTCGAACGAGGGTCACGACATCGTCGATCGATCCCGGGGACTCCGCTGATCCCGCAAGGTGGGTGAATTCTTCGCGCAGGTGGCTTTCGAGCACACCGGCCATCACGCCGTTGATCGCGCCGCGAATCGCCGCCAGTTGCTGGAGCACCGGCGCGCAGTCCGCGCCTTCCTCCAGCGCGCGCTCGAGCGCGTCCAGCTGGCCGCGAACCTTGCGCACGCGTGTCAGCACGCGCTTCTTTTCTTCGGGGGAATGAGGCATGACGGCATCGATTGAGGATACTGTGGGGCAGTATAGGTGAATACTGGCAGGGAGTATACGTTTGCATCGATGTTGCCCACGCGATGCCAGATGAATATCGGGCTGTTGCCTCAGGGCACGCGGCGCATAATGAGCCCATGTTGGTCCCTGGCCGCGACGAGGTGGTATGCGCTGCACAAACTGCGGATTCGAGAATCTCAACCAGGCCAGATTCTGCGAAGCATGCGGGACCCCGCTCACGCGCACGTGTCCGCGTTGCGGGCACGAGGCCGCCGCCGCCGCCCGATTCTGCAACGAGTGCGGGGCGCCACTCGGCGCGGCGCCGGAGTCGGCGCGATCTACGGCGGAAGCGCCGCCCGCGCCGATTCATTACACCCCCCATCACCTCGCCGAGCGTATCCGTGCCGAGCACGTCGCCATGGAGGCGAGAGGCGAGACCGCGGGCGAGCGCAAGACCGTCACGGCGCTGTTCGCGGACATGGCCGGCTCGACGGCCGTGATCCACGGCCTCGACCCGGAAGAGGCCCACCACCTGATCGAACCCGTCGTCGCATTGATGATGGAAGCCGTCCACTATTACGAGGGCTATGTCGCCAAATCGCTGGGCGACGGCATCCTCGCACTGTTTGGCGCGCCGATCGCTCACGAAGACCATCCGCAACGCGCGCTGTTCGCGGCCTTGCGGATGCAGCAGGCCATGCGCCGGCATGGCGACCGCATCCGGCTGGAGAAAGGCATTCCGCTGCAGATCCGCGTGGGCGTGCACACCGGCGAGGTCGTCGTGCGCTCGATCCGTACCGACGATCTGCACACCGATTACGACCCGGTTGGCCACACGATCCACATTGCGTCGCGCATGGAGAGCATCGCCACGCCCACGTCGATCCTGGTGAGCGAATCGACTCACAAGCTCGCCGAAGGCTACTTCGAGTTCAAGGCGCTGGGGGCAGCTCAGGTCAAGGGCGTGCCCGAGCCGCTGCCCGTGTACGAGGTGCTGGGCCCGGGCGCGCTGCGCACGCGGCTGCAACTGGCTGCACATCGCGGCCTCGCGCGCTTCGTCGGACGCGAGGCGGAAATGGCGCACCTGAATCAGGCGCTGGAAACGGTGCGGGCGGGGCGGGGACAGGTCGTCGGCGTGGTCGGCGAAGCCGGTGTCGGGAAGTCGCGGCTCTTTCATGAATTCAAGGAGCGTTCCCGGCGCGGGTGTCTGGTGCTGGAAACGTTTTCGGTCTCGCACGGCAAGGCGTTCGCCAATCTGCCGCTGATCGAGCTTCTGAAGAGCTATTTTCAGATCACCGCGCGCGACGATGAGCGGCGTTGCCGCGAGAAAGTCGTCGGCAAGGTGTTGACGCTCGAGCGCAGTTTCGAGGACCTCGTGCCTTACCTGCTGTATCTGCTCGGCACGGGGGAATCGGCTCCGGCGCTGGCGGACATGGACCCGAAGATTCGCCGCGACCGGACCTTCGACGCCATCACGCAGCTTCTCACGCGCGAGAGCCAGAGCCAGCCCGTCGAGTTGCTGTTCGAAGACCTGCAATGGCTGGACCGTGAGACCGAGGCGTTCCTCGTCTATCTCGTCGAGCGCGTGCCGGCCACCCGCATCCTGCTGCTCGTGAACTTCCGGCCGGAGTACCGGCCGGCATGGGATTGCAGCGAGCTGCGGCTCGAAGCGCTCGGGCCGGGAGAAGCCCAGGGACTCCTGACGGTCCTGCTCGGCGACGATGCCTCGCTCCTGCCCCTCAAGCAGCGCATCCTCGAAAAGACCGAGGGCAATCCGTTCTTCATGGAGGAAGTGGTGCAGACGCTCGCGGAGGAGCGCTCGCTGCTCGGCGAGCCGGGGCGCTACCGGATCGAGCGGACACCGGCCGCGCTGCACATTCCGACCACGGTGCAGGGCGTGCTCGCCGCGCGTATCGACCGGCTTCCGCTCGCGCAGAAGGAGCTGCTGCAAACGCTCGCCGTGATCGGCAAGGACTTTCCGTTCAGCCTGATGCAGCGTATTTGCGGCGGACAGCTCGCGCGCACCGACGACGATCTGCGCGGGCTGCTCGCGCACCTCGAAGCCTCGGAGTTCATTTACGAGCGGCCGGCTTACCCGGAGGTCGAGTACTCGTTCAAGCACGCGCTGACGCAGGAGGTGGCGGGTCATTCGCTGCTCACGGAACGTCGCAGCGCGTTGCACGAGCGCACCGCGAAGGCGATCGAGGCGCTGTTTCCCACGCGTATCGCGGACTACTGCAGCGAACTGGCGCATCACTACAGCCTGAGCGGCAACATTCCGAAGGCGGTGGAATATCTGCATCGCGCGGGGCAGCAGGCGCTCAGGCATGCGGCCGACCCCGACGCGATGCATCACCTCGGCGCCGCCCTCGGTTTGCTCGAGCGACTGCCCGATACGCCCGCGCGCGCGTCCCACGAGCTGACCTTGCTGCTGGCGTTGGGGCCGGCTCTGATGAACGTGCGCGGCTATGGCGCGCCCGAGGTCGCGGCGACCTACACGCGCGCACGGCAGCTGGGCGAGCAGCTCGGCGAGACGCCGCAGCTCTTTGCGGCGCTGCTCGGGTTGAGAATCCATAACATGACGCGCGCGAATTACGCGGTGGCGCGCGAACTGGGCGAGCGCATGCTGCGCATGGCGGAGCATGCCGGCGATCTCGACTGGCTGCTGGAGGCCCACGGCGCGCTCGGCGCGTGCCTCTTCCTGCAGGGCGAACTGGACGCGGCCGCTGCGCACCTGGAACAGGCGCTCGCCCTCTACGATCCCGAGCGCCATCAGGCCCATGTGTTCGCGCATGGCGTGGATCCCGGCAGCCGGGCGTTGAATTTCCTGGCCTTGATCCGTTGGCTGCAGGGCTATCCCGATCAGGCGCACGCGCGCAGCATGGAGGCGCTTGCGCTCGCGCGCAAGCTCGCCTACGGGCCGACGCTCGCATTCACGCTCGCTTATGTGGCCGAGTTGCATCAGTTTCGGCGCGAGGCGCCGCTGGTGCGGGAACGCGCCGAAGCGGCCCTCGCCGTCGCGAACGAACACGGCTTGCCGTACTGGCTCGCGTGGGGAAGCATTTTGTCGGGCTGGGCGCGCATCGAACCGGGCAGCCTGCAGGAAGGCATCGTCCAGTTGCGCGAAGGCTTGCACGCCGAACAGTCCGCCGGCGGCGAGGAACACCGCTCGTACTTTCTGGGCTTGCTGGCCGACTGCCAGGGCAGAGCCGGCGACGTGGAAGGCGGCCTGCGCACGCTGAAGCAAGCCATGGCGATCGTGGACGCAACCGGCGAGCGTTTCTACGAGGCCGAATTGCATCGGCTCGAGGGGACCATGCTGCAAGGTGCGTCGAGCGAAGAGGCGCAAGCGTGCTTTCTCGAGGCGATTGCCGTGGCCCGCGCGCAGGGCGCGAGGTCGCTGGCGCTGCGCGCGGCGTCGAGTCTGGCCCGGCTCTGGCAGCGCGCAGGCCGGGCAGACGAGGCGAGGCAGGTGCTGTCCGAAGTCCTCGACACGTTCACGGAGGGTTTCGACACCGCCGACCTGCGCGAAGCGAAGGCATTGCTGGATGCGCTCGTCTCGAGCGATGCGTGAGCGATCGATGACGTACGTGGATGAGCGTACCGCCCGAGGAGGCGACTCATGGCAACGAAGCGAACAAGAAGCCAGAAAAGCGATCACGACGCCGCGGCGCCCAGGCAGATCGCGCTCGCATTGCAGGGCGGCGGGATGCACGGCGCGTTCACATGGGGCGTGCTCGACCGCCTGCTCGAAGACGAAAGGCTCGCGATCGAAGGCGTGAGCGCAACGAGTGCCGGCGCGATGAATGGCGCGGTGCTCGCGTACGGACTGTTGCAGGGGGGCGTGGGCGGAGCGCGCCAGGCGCTGCACGACTTCTGGGAAGCGGTGGCCGAGTCGGCCGAGCGCCACAATCCGCTGCGCTGGGTGCCGTGGCTGAAGGGCTCGCACAGCTTCGGGCTCGATCATTCGCCGCTCTATGCGGTGGCCGACATCATGCTGCGCGTGTTCTCGCCCTATCAGTTCAATCCGGGCAACGTGAACCCGCTGCGCCAGGTGCTCGAAAGCCAGGTCGACTTCGCCGCGCTGCGCAAGGCGTGCCCCATTCTGCTGTACCTGTGCGCGACCAACGTGGAGACGGGCAAGATTCGCCTCTTCAGCGGTGAGGACATCTGCGCGGACGCCGTGCTCGCCTCCGCATGTGTGCCGACGCTGTTCCATGCCGTCACGATCGCAGGTGAGCACTACTGGGACGGCGGCTATATGGGCAACCCGGCCATCTATCCGCTGATCTATCACTGCCAGACGCGCGACGTGGTGATCGTCCATATCAACCCGCTCGTGCGTCCCGGCGTGCCGGTCACGGCGGCGGAGATTCTGAATCGCATCAACGAGATCAGTTTCAATTCGTCGCTCATGCGCGAAATGCGCGCGATTGCGTTCGTCACCGAGTTGATCCAGCAAGGCAAGCTCGCTCGCGACGAGATGAAGGAAATGCTGATTCATTCGATCCGCTCCGACGCCGCGATGTGCGCGCTCAGCGTATCGAGCAAGTACAACGCGGATTGGGATTTCTTGTGCGAACTGCGCGACAACGGCCGCAAGGAAGCAGATGCCTGGCTCGCGCAGCACTACGCGGATATCGGTCAGCGCTCGACCATCGACATTCGCGAGGAATTTCTCTGAGCATCGCGCAGCGCGCAAAGGAGCAGGGGTGAACCACACGCAGGGACGCTTCGTCGAGCTATGGTCGCGCAGCGGGGGCGCGCGCGCCGACGCCGTCTACGCCGATCTCGCGCGTCATTATGGCGAGCCGGGGCGGCACTACCACACGCTGCGCCACGTGCGCCGCTGCCTGCGCGATTTCGATCGGGCGCGCGGGGCCATTGCGCATGGCGATCTCGTGGAGCTTGCGCTGTGGTGCCACGACGTGATCTATGTGCCGGGCGCCCAGGACAACGAGGAGCGCAGCGCGCAGTGGCTGCGGCGCTGCGCGGACGATCGTATCGCGGCTTGCGAGCGCATTTGCGAAGCGATACTCGCGACCCGGCATACGCGCGCGCCGGATGAGCTGGATGCGCGCTTCGCGTGCGACATCGATCTCGCCTCGCTCGGCGCGCCGCGCCGCCAGTTTCAGGACAACGGCCTGCGCCTGAGAGCCGAACGCCCGGACCTGGACGACCACGCGTACGCCATGCACGAGCGGCGGTTGCTGGAAGCCCTGCTTGCGCGGCCGCGCATCTACCTGACCGATTACTTTCATTCGCATTGCGAGGCGGCGGCACGCGCCAATCTCGCGTGGCGGCTCGCGCAGCCGACGCCGGGCGCCGGAACATGAGGCCGGGCGTGCAAATCAGGATTTCCTGACGCTAAATTCAGCAAACCCGCGCGCCAGGTTACGGCTTAATCGCATGTAGCCGTGTGGTACCCGTGCCGTTATTCCGGTCATGATGCAGGCGAGCGAGAGAGGCGAATGCGTACCCACCTTATGAACCCGGAGCACGCGTGATCATGACGAATAGCAAAGACGTGCTGGACGTGCTCAAGTCACAAGTGGCGGAAACGACCATCAAGATTTCGCATCTCGCGGCGAGGTCGCTCGTCATGCAGAAGTTCATCGAGTTGGCGTTGCCGAAACTGACGCCGGCGCAATGCGGCGAGATCCATGGGTCGCTCAGGCAAGTGCTGGAAGACGTCATGTCGGTCATGGACGACGTCACGCTGCCTGGCGCCTACCACGCCGCGTTTCTCGACAAGACCAACGAGATGCTGCGTGCGCTCGAACAGCGCCAGGCGGATGACGCATGACTAGCGGAGTTCGTTGTCGGCGGGCAGAGCCCGATGGACGCTTTCCGTCGTCTCGTTGAAGACGATGCGCACCGTCGATCCCGGGCCGTCCCGGCTTCCGATATGAAACTGCGCGCCGATCATCCGTGCGCGTTCCTGCATGCCCTGCAGTCCATACGAATTGCCGCGGATCGCTCTCGCCACGTCGAATCCGTTGCCGTCGTCATGGACCTCGAGTTCGAAATGGTTATGGATGCAGCGCAGGACGACCTCCGCATGCGAGGCCTGCGCGTGCCGGCTGATGTTGGTGAGCGCCTCCTGGACGATGCGAAACACGGCCGTCGCGCGGTCGTCGCTCAATGACGGTTCGCGGCCTTCGAGACGGAACGTGCAGACCGTTGCGTTGTGCCGGGTGAAGTCCTGAACCAGCCATTCGAGCGCCGAAAGAAGGCCGAAATTGAGCGCGGCCGGCCGCAGGTGGCTCGCGACGTTGCGTACGATGTCGATGGTGCGTTCAGCCAGGCCGCCGATATCGCCGACCTTTTGTTGCCACTCGGCGCCCTGGCTCAGCGCGAGCTTGAGCAGGGACACATTGATCTTGATCGCGGTGAGCAACTGGCCCAGTTCGTCGTGGATCGTCATGGCGATCTGGCGCCGTTCTTCTTCGCGGATCGATTCCTGGTGGGACGAAAGCTGGCGCAACTGTTCGCGTGAATGGCGAAGCAGCTGCTCGGTTCGCGTGCGCTCGCGCACTTCCTCCTCGAGCTGATCGCGATGGCGCGTGAGGATCTCCATCGCCTGCTTGCGGCCCGAAATATCGGTCAACTGTCCTTCGAGGCATTGGGGGCCCGCGCCGTCGTAGCGTATACCGCGGGCGTTGAGCTGACACCAGACCGCGCTGCCGTCGGCGCGAGTCAGTTCGATTTCCAGCCCTGCGATCTTGCCGGTCAGTTGCAGCATCGCGAAGAGTTGGGCCGTTTTCCCGCTGGAAAACGGCTGTGGCTTGGCATGAACTGCGCTCGCGTCGTCGCCTGGCGCCGTCATCATGCCCCGAACGTCGCGGTAGCCGAGCAACTGGGCCATCGCGGGATTGGCGTCGCAGAGCTTGCCGTGGCGATCGAGAACGAAGAATCCTTCGAGCGAATTCTCGATGATGCTCCGGTACTTGCGCTCGCTCTCCCTGAGCGATGCCGTCGAGTCGCGCAGCCGCTCCGCCATCACGTTGACGCGCTCGGCGAGCCGGCCCAGCTCGACGCTGGATTCGATGGCGCAGCGGCTGTCCAGATCGCCTGACGCGATGCGGTCGACCATTTTCTCCAGGCGCCGGATCGGCTCGCGCACGAGGTGTTTGATGAGCAGAAAGGTCGTGACGTACACCACGGCGAGCACGAGCGCGAGGGTTCCCAGCACGGCCGCGCGTGCGGCCTCGAAACCGCGGTCGGCGGCGGCCCTCGTCAGGACCACGCGGACCTCGCCGATCTTTTCAGGCGGCGCGTTGCCGGGTGGCGTGAATTCTATCGGCCGCACGCGGACCACGCGCGCCTGCGGGTCGGGCAGCGGCGCGTTGCTCGCGTCGGCGAGCACACCATAGCTGGTCGCGGTCACGGTGAAGCTCACTACCTCCGGATTCGGTTTGAGCACATTCAGTTGCCGCGCGATCGCGTCGCGATCGACATTCCAGAGCGGCTGCGCGAGCGACTGGCTGAGGAGATCGGCAATGCGGTTCGCACGTTCGTCGAGTTCCGCGATCCGACTTTCGCGCGCGTGCTCGAGCAGGAAGAAAGCCGACGTGCCCGCCACCAGCGTACAGAGCACCAGCAGCGAGAGCATGAGCTGCGCGTGCAGGCTGCGTGGGAAGCGCGCACGCAAAAAGGTTTGCAGCATCACGCGGCCTTTGAGGCGGAATTGAGCAGGGTGTCGAGATCGAACGTGTAGGCGCCGGCATGCCGGCTTTGCACGCGCGAGAAGCCGCTGAAGTCGGGGGAGGTGCGGCCTTGAAAGGCAATCTCGGCGTAACGCCTGGCGTCGCTGCTGTCGAGCACCTTCAGGTAGTCGAGCCGCTGACGCGGTCCGCCCACTTGCGCAAAGTCCGCGCCGTAATGGTAGTCGTGAATGAGGACCATCGCGCAGGCGCCGATGAACTGGTCGCCGGCAACGATCGCGGCCAGCTCGCCGCGAATGACCGAAGCCACGGCTTCGGGCAGCGCCCCGAGCCCGCCGACGATGGTGGACAGATGCCGTTCCTGCACCGCACTCAGTGCGCCAAGCGTCATCGTATCGTTGGCAGCCCAAAGGATATTGGCGTCCGGATAGCGCGAGAGCAGCACGCGCGCCTTGTCGCGGCCGTCGGAAAAGCTCCAGTCGCCGTAGACGAGCTGGTCGATGCGGTCCTGCGGCCGGCGCGCCAGCGCGGCCTGCACGCCCGCCGCGCGCTCCGCCGAAACCGGCGTGGCCGGGTCGCCCGTAATGCCGATCACGCGGGCGGGCCCGCTGCCGTTCAAACGGATCAGGTAATCCATGAGCCGGAAGCTGCCGCGCCCGGCATCGGCGGTGACGGTGCCGATCCAGTTCGCGATCCGGTCGCGCTCGTTGCCGGTCTGGGCGCGCTGGGCTTCGGTCAGATCGTTGTGGATCAACAGCACTTTGGCGGGCGAGCGCGCCAGCGTTTGCAGCATCTGGGGCGCGGCCATCTTTTCGTTGACGATCGCCACATAGTCGGGCGGCGCCGCACGCGCCGCCACGGCTTCGGCCTGGCGCAGCATCAGCAGATGATCGCGCTCCGCGTAAAGCACTTCCAGCTGCATGCCGAAGCGTCTGGCAGTCGCGGCCATGAAGCGCGAGACGAGTTGCCAGTGCTGGCCCGTATCGTGTTCCACGCTTTCGCCGGGATTTAAAAATACGACGCTTGCTGGCGGGCGGCTGACCGGCAACGCCATGGTCGCCCGCATCGTTATCAGGCTCGCGCCTATACCGACGCATTGCGCGATCATCTGTCTTCTGTTCATACGAAATCAGCGGATGCCGTGCGCGGCATTGTGTGGAACCGAAGGGGCAGTCGCGCGCAGCATAACGCGATGTAATCTCGCCGACAATCCGCTTTACTTCGGGCTAGGCGGGCAATGCGCGGCAGACCTTCAGGGGCGCGATTGCGGGTCGAAGCCCGCCGTTCAGGATTCCCTGACACGAAATTCAGGATTCCCCTTTACCGTTTGCAGTCGAAGACGACTGCACGCGAAGATTGGCGGGCTCATCATGACGTCAGCAAAATTTCGAAGCTGCAGAGGCGACGCGCGATGATTTCCGAGTGGGGCGACCGTAAGGCGCGCGTGCAGGACGTGAACTCGATCTGCATGCGCCTGTTCGAAACGTGGTGCGAATCCCGCAATCTCACGCCGCTGGCTTATCTGATGCATTGCTGGCCGCTGCCGGACAGCCGCGCGGGCACGATCCGGCGCTTGCAGGAAAGCATGAAAGACTTGCGCCGCAATCATGCCGACAAACTCGATCTGTACGCGTTGCGGGCACTTGGCGAACTCGCACGCAGTCTCGACGAACTGATCGACCGTGCGGAAATTTCCGCGAGGCATTCGTGCGCAACGTCGGGCACCTGGAGCATGGAGGGCTAACGGGGCGCGGAATCCGTCTTACCTGCATACGTGATAAAGGGTTGCCGAAGGGCCATGGCTTTGGCGACGAGGACAAAACAAAGTAACCAGGGCCGGAGCAACCGTGGGCAAGATGATTGACTCGCAGGCCGCGACAACGAACGCCTGCACGATACTGGTCGCAGGCGGTACGCCGAACGAGACCCGTTTGATCGCCGACCACCTCGTATGGGAGGGCTTCGAGGTGCTCGCCGCGAACAGCGGCCTCGAGGTCCTGGAGCGTTCGTGCGTGTCCCAGCCCGAACTGATTCTGCTCGATTCGGAGGCCGTGAACGTCTGCGCCCTGGCTACCTGCCGCAGCCTGAAGTCGGACGCGCGCACGCGCGATATTCCCGTGGTGCTCATGATGCCGGCAGGCCATCATCGAAACCTGGCCGATGGCCTCAGCGCCGGCGCAGCCGACCATGTGCGCAAGCCCGTGCAGGTCGAGGAGCTGATGGCCAGGGTCCGCACGCACCTCGCGCTGCGCTCGGCCCACCGGCAACTCGCCCTGCAGCAGCGCGGCCTCAATGCGTGCGAGACGCGTTTTCGCGCGATCGTCGAATCGGGCCCGGTGGCCATGGGCATCACCTCGATGCCCGACGGCGATCTGCTCTATGCCAACGCGCGGTTTCGCGAACTCCTTCGCCTCGATGAAGCGGCGTGCGCGAACGTCAATATCGTCGACTTCTACGTCGATCCGCTGGAGCGCGAAAGACTCGTGCGCTGTCTCGCGGCGCAAGGCAGCTTCGGCGACGCGGAGGTGAAACTGCGCCGGCCGGACGGCACGCAGTTCTGGGCCATGGCGACGGCACGGCTGTCGAACTACGACGGCGCACCGGCCATTTACGTGGGCCTGCACGATATTTCCGGCCGCAAGCGCGTGGAAGACGAACTCGTGCGCTCGCGCGAGCAGCAGCGGGCCTTGTCGGCCTATCTGGAGGGGATCCGCGAAGACGAGCGCAAGCGCAGCGCGCTGGAGATACAGGACGAACTGGGCCAGTTGCTGACTGCGCTGAAAATGGATGTCTCGCTGTTGCGGATGCGGCTCACCGACGACCCCGAGGCCGTCGGCCGGGCCGACGACATGCGCGAGCTGGTCGAAGGCACGATCTGGATGGTCCGCAACGTGGCGAGCCACCTGCGGCCCGCTGCGCTCAACTTCGGCCTCGTGTCGGCGCTCGAATGGCTGACCAGTCAATGGAGCCGGCACAACGCCATCCCGTGCGAGCTGCACATGGCAAGCGCCGAGCCCGCCTTGTCGGACATGCAGGCCACGGCGCTGTTCCGGATCGTCGAGGCGGCGCTGACGAACGTCGCGCGCCACGCGGCGGCGCAGCGCGTCGAGGTCACGCTCACTGCGGAGCCCGGCTCGCTCGACTTGCGTGTGCGCGACGACGGCCGCGGCTTCGACGTGGCCGCCGCGTATGCCAGGTACGCTTACGGTCTGCTTGGCATGGCAGAGCGCGCGAGGCTGATTGGTGGTACGTTGAGCATCGACAGTCAGCCCTGCAAGGACCTGACCATCGGCATTGCGTCGGGCACCACGATTTCGATCCACGTTCCGCTTGAAGACCCCCATGATCAGAATACTCATCGCCGATGACCATGCCATCGTGCGTGGCGGACTCAAGCAGATCCTCGCGACGACGGCCGACATGGTCGTGACGGCGGAGGCCGGGCAAGGTTCGGAGGTGATCGAAAAGCTGAGGACCTGCGAAGTCGACCTCCTGCTGCTGGACATGACGATGCCGGGCATCAGCGGCGTCGATCTGATCCGCCGCGTGCGCGCCGAGGAACCCGCGTTGCCGGTGCTCGTGCTCAGCATCCACAACGAAGCCCAGGTGGCGTCGCGCGCGCTGCGCGCCGGCGCGACAGGCTATGTGACGAAGGACAGCGATCCCGAAGTGCTGCTGGCCGCGATTCGCAAGCTCGCGGACGGCGGGCGCTTCATCGACCCGAAACTCGTCGACGCCATGGTGTTCGAGAAGCATTCGGGCGACGTGCCCCCGCACGAGGTGCTCTCGGACCGCGAGTTCCAGGTGCTGCAGATGCTCGCGTCGGGCAAGAGCATCAACGATATCGCCGATGCGTGCGCGCTCAGCGCCAAGACGATCAGCACGCACAAGATGCGGCTGATGCAAAAGCTCGGGCTCGCCAATAACGCGGAGGTGATCCGCTATGCGATCCGGCATGGCCTGGTCGGCGAGTGACGCTCGGCCACGCGCGGCGAGAAGGAAATCCTGACAAGCGAACCAGACGATCCCGAGGGAACTATCTACCCGTCCCGATGGCGGCCGGTTTAACGGCTGTCTACGATGATTTCACCTAAAGCGTGGGGGGGCGGCGATGGCGGTGCGGCAGTCGTTAGGGGCAGCGGTCGTGAAGTGGCTGAATCCCACCAGCAGGCAGACAGTGCGGGTCGTGACGGTGCATCGTGCGCCGTCGGGGCGGATCGCGAGCGTGTTCATCGAGGCGCAGACAGCGGACGGACCGCGCGCGCTGTTTTTCTTCCGCCATCCTGACCGGGGATGGCAAGTGTTTCCCCCCGAAATCCTGCGTCCTTCGATGGGCGCAGCACGTGTCGCGACAAGAATATAGCGGCAGACAGGCCGCGAGCGGAGATTGCGCATGGAAGAGATCGCGCCAGACGAATTGCCGTCCCCCTATGAAACGAAGCTGCGCGAGTGGATGAGCCGGTGGTACGACCACGCCATTGCGCAAGGGCTCGTGCGTCCGCCGTTTTTGCTCGACGACGCCAAGGCCGAGCGCCTCGAAGGCTATTTCGCCGCCGGACTGACGCCATCGGAAGGTGCGCAGGCCTTCTTCGGACCGGCGCACTGACCGGCGCCTTCGTCACGGGGTGTCGCGCGCTCATGCGGCCTCGAGCTGGTCCAGCAGGTGCCGAAGCCGCCGGGACTGGGCGGGCATGATCTCCGGCGTGGACGCAATGCGCTGGACGCGATCGAGCCAGTAGTGCCGGCCGAACACGGCGATGTTGCCGTCGAAGCCAATGGCGATTTCGAGGTGCGTGATGGCGCCGTCGAGATTTTTCGCCGTGTATGGGCTGACGGCCTGTGCCCCGGTTTTCGCGTCCTCGCGTGTGGTCGCACGCTTTGCATTTGGACTGGCGGACTCCGTACGCTGCGGTGTTTCCCGTTCAATTGCAACTATCATTATTTCGCCTTGCCGTCGAATATATTCGCCATCCACGCGTATTGCGTATTGCGCTGGTGCATCGCGACCCCGTCGTGATTTCGATGCGCGTGTTGGCTTTTCTGGTCCCGAATGTTCGACAGTGAGCAACCATCGTGCCAGTGCTGCGAGACCCCGGCGGTGACGGGTTACGGCAGCGCGTGAGAGGGCGGCGCAGGACGATTTCGACCGCGGAAATCGCCGGGAGTGGACGATTTCGTCCAGTCCCCGGCGTGGCGGATTTGGCGTGGTGAAGTGGCGCGACTCAACGGCTTGCGGCCGGTCCCGAAGCTTCGTGGCGCAGTTCGGCCAGCAACGCGATAGCGTCCGCGATGCGGCGGGTTGAATCGGCCACTTGATCCCGCAACGCGCGGGCGAGCGTGTCGATCGCTTCGCTCGTGCGACCCGTGGCGCGCAGGAGGTCGGCGAGATAGCGCGCGGCCTCCACGCGCGCGGGCACCGAACCGAACGCGAGCGCCGTCGAAAGGGCGGTGCGCAATCCCTGCTCGGCAGACGTCAGATCGCCGAGCGCCCACTGCGCCCGCGCGCGGGTGACCAGCAGCTCGCCAAGGTGGGCGCGCTCCTGGCGCGCGAGGGTTTCGTCGACCGCGGCGGCCAGCATCGTTTCGCATTGCTTCGCGCGGCCGGATCGCAGCAGCAGCTCGCCGTGCTGCCACATCTTGAAGGAATGGAACAGCGCACCGCCGTTGCAGACCATGTGGTTGTCGTAGCCGTCGAGCATGACGGCCTCGGCTTCCGCGTTCAGGCCTTGCGCGCTGAGTTCGGCGCTGCGGAAGATCTGGCCCATGCCGCGATAGAACGGGAAGCCGTTGGCGATCGACACCGACTCGAGTTCGCTCGCGAGCGGCCCGCGCCGCTGATCGTCGAAAAGGCTGGCCAGCCACGCGGCGCCCTGCAGGTTGAGCACGTGCGCCAATGCGTGCGCGCCCGGCTCGCTCGCGCGCAGGATCAGCATGTCCATCGCGCGCCGGGCCTGCCCGAACTCGCCGATCTGGTAGGCGGCCAGCCCCTCGAATGTCAATGCGAGGCTCGCCAGATCGATGCCCTGCGAACCCGTGCGCACATCGTCGCGCGTCACGCCGAGCAGACTGCCGCGCGCGAGGCAGGCGAGGGCTTCTTCGCTGTCGCCCAGCCAGTAGAGCGTGTTGGCCATGGCGACGTGCGCTTCGTCGAGCGACACGCGGTTGCCGCTGTTCTGGGCGCGCTGCAGCATCTCCTGTGCGCTCGCGCGCGCCTGCTTGAGCTGGAGCGTCGTCAACTGGGTGGTCCAGACGCCGAACTGGATCGCCGCGATTTCGCCAGGCTCGCAGATCCCTTCCCCGACTTCGAGCGCCGCCGCGTAGCAGGCCGTGGCTTCTGCGTACAGCCAGCCGCGCACGCTGCGCAGGCTCATGCCGAGCAGCCGGTAGGCGTCGAACTGGGCGCGCCGCGCGGCGGGTTCGTCGCGACTCGTCTGCAGCACGTCGAGGCAACGCCGCAAATGGGGAATGGCCTCGGCGAAGCGCGCCGCATCGATCAGCGCGTTCGCATGTTCGAGACTCTTGTGCGCTTCGCGATGGTGTTCCTCGCGCGACTTCAGGCGCCGTTCGACGGTCTTGCGACCGACGCCGAGCAAGGTCGCGGCGGCGCTCTTGTTGCCCGCGGTCCGCTCCAGCGCGCGGTCGATGAGGAGGTCTTCGGCGGCGGCGAGTTTGTCGCGTCCCTCGAGTTGCAGCAGCATGTCCGCGAGCGCTGCGCGCGAAACCGCTCCGGCTGATTCGCTGAGCAGAAACGGCTCGAGCGTGTCTTCCTCGATCAGCGGCTTTTCGGCAAGCACGCTCAACTGGCTGACCAGGTTGCGCAACTGGCGGATGTGGCCCGGCCACGCATGCCGGCCGAGGCGCCGCAGCGCAGCCGGTGAAAACTCGATGCGGCGCTCCTGTTGCGAGGCGAAATGGGCGGCGAGCGCGGCAATGTCCTCGACGCGCTGGTCGAGCCCGGGCACGGCCAGCACGAATACCGCGAGCCGGTAGAACAGGTCCTCGCGAAACAGCCCCTTGCGCGCCAGTTCGCGCAGATCGCGGTGCGTCGAGGCGACCACGCGTCCCTCGAAACGCACGCTCGACGAGGCGCCGACCGGGCGGAACGTGCGCGTTTCCAGTGCCCGCAGGAGCTTGGGCTGCAGCGCGAGCGGCAATTCGCCGATTTCGTCGAGCAACAGCGTGCCTTTGCCGACCTGCTGCAAGAGCCCGGGACGGCTTTCGCCGGCGCCGGTGAACGCGCCTTTGACGTGCCCGAACAGTTCCGCTTCGACGAGATGCTCGGGAATCGCCCCGCAGTTGACGTCAACGAATGGTTGATCGCGGCGCAGGCTGCGCGTATGCACGCGCCGGGCGACCAGCTCCTTGCCCGAGCCGGTCGGCCCGATGATGAGCAAGGCGTGATCGGTGGGCGCGACGCGATCGATCATCCTGACCAGCTGACGAAACGCCGGCGCCTCGCCAATGAACGCGTCGTCGTCCGCTTTTTCTCCGCAAGGGGGAACGAAGGGGAAAGTACTCATTGCCTCGTGGGCTCCAGATTAACGCGTGGCATGTCTTTATGATTGTCCTGGAGTCTGCGATCGGTGACCGCGCATCGATCCCGCCCTCCGCCTTGCGGTTCGGGGGCGGACAGCGCAGGCGCAGTCTGTCCAGTAAGGTCACTAGAACCTGCAGTTTTCGAACTTGTAGCGCGAAGGGGACTTGCCGCTGTTCTCGAGAAAGAAACGCGAGAACGCGGAGGGAGAAGAAAAGCCGAGAAGATCGCTCACCGCGGCAACCGAATAATCGGCCAGCGGCAGCAACCGCCTCGCCTCCTCGAGCCGCGCATGGGACAGGATCGCCTGGAAGTTCGTCCCTTCACCCTGCAAGCGCCGGTGCAGGGTCGAGCGTGAAATGCCAAGGCGGCCGCAGACTTCTTCCATGGGGTTTGCAAATGGCAGGCCGGCATGCGCCTCACGAATCATCTTCGTCACGAAATCTTCGATTCTCGACGAAAACGAATGGCCGACAACGAAGCGTCGGATATCGGCATCGGCCTGCCCGCAGAGAATGTTTTCGGTGATCTCGTTGTACTTGCAGTACGGCAGGTCTGCCGCTCCGGTTTTCATCAGCATGCGGTTGCGGCCTTGCCTGAATTTCACCGTCGCGCCACACAGGTGCGAGAGCTGGGAGACGGGCGCAAACGATTCGCCAGTCAGCTCGATCTGGGTGGGATAGGGCTCGTCGTCGTTGTACTGTTCGGCGAGACGAATGAGCAGCAGAAAATTATAGAAAGCGCTCGATGAACTTCTGCCCGCGCCGTCCAGCACATACTCGAACTCGAACGTCTGGCCAGCCCGCTTGACCTTCACGGTATCGACGTTTCCGATCAATACCCGGTAGCGCAGAAACTGGTCAAAGGCCTTCGTCAACGTCGGGCTGTTCGTGACGATGGCCAATAACGTGCTGATAGGTGCGCGAAAGGAATAACTGGAAAAAATTTCGAGCCGCTCCGAGGCCTGGTAACCCGGCTCCAGCAGATTGAGCATGGCAATGTGCTTGTGTGCGGGGATGCGCCCGTCCGGATGGGCGAGTTCGGCCTCGGTGATGCCGGTGAGGCGCGTGAAGTCGTGCGGCGACATGCCGTGTTCGACGGCGGACTTGAGCGAGAGTTGGGCAAGGACGTTTGATACGGTCTTTTGATCGGTCGTCATGGGAGATGGTATGGACGCCTCCCTCCCGCGTCGGAACGGAGAGGCAGTAGGAACGGCGGAGCCCTCGCTGTACCCGACGGCATCAGAGTGCCAAAGTGGTGGTGTCAAAACGACCACTGAGGGTAAGG
>NZ_JBFRCG010000019.1:0-168820 GCF_040965595.1 Paraburkholderia sp. EG287B | reverse complement strand
CAAAAACCTGACTTACTTTAGTGTGAGACTCTTGATACTTTTGCTGCTCCTGATTTCGCTCCGAAGAACGACGTCAGGTCGCCACCGCATCAAGCGCCCACACTTATCGGCTGTAAATTTTTAAAGATCGCTTCACTCAAAACAGCGTTTTTATTCGCCGCTTTTTTGCGCCCCGCATCAGAAGGGAGGCGAATTATGCAGCTCCAAGATCCGCTCGTCAAGAGAATCTGAAATATTATTTTTGGGGCCGCTACATTGCTTTACGTAACACGCATTTCCCCAGACCCACGCCGAAGAAACGAAAATCGATTCGAAAGATGGGAGGTCGGAAGCCCGCTCCTCTACCACTTTATATGGTGGCCGTGATATACGCGCGACGAACTGCGACAGCCCGCAACCTGCGCGAGCCGACGCTTCGCAGGAGCCAGGTCTGCCAGTTCGAGTCCATTTGTGCTGCAGCAGCAGTTCGGCTTTTCCGCCACCCACTACGGATGGGGGAGCACGCTGATAGAACCAAACATACCCCGCGCCCTCATCCTATTCTTGGGCGTGCACCAGCGCCGACCTGCCGTCAGGGGCGGCTATACCCATGGACACTCGTCTGCCCACCGAGGCAGCACTCGAACACCCACGAGGGACTTCGCCAAAGCAACCAAAAATGCAGACTCGACTTTATTTCCCGGGTGACTGGGGCGTGTCGCATTGCTGGGCCACGCATCGCCAGAACTCGTGCTCGTGCGGTGCGTTGTCGAAGAAGCTTGGCGTTGCCTGCCACAAGGAGGCGCTTTGAATTCGCCCTTCCGGCGTTTTGCAATCGTTGACTGCTTGCTCAACCGATTTCGCTGCGCCATCGAGGCACTGCGGATCACCTTGCGCACACATTGCCGCCGCCTCTTTTTCGCAGGCAGCGAAAGCACAACCCGCAGTGAAGCACAGCGCGGCTGCCATTATTTGCGCCGCAATTTTAATCGGGAAATGAGTAAAAAGAACGCGGGGCTGCAACAACCCGCCGGTGCGTGGCCTGGACGTTCACGGCAGACCCCCTCGGCGTAACCGCCATTCACTGCATTAATAACGATGGGGAGAAGAGACCTGAGTAGTCCGGCGATGACCTGACCGTTGAGCATGCATCGGACAGGCTGATTATTGGTCATCCTAAGTTGTTACGGCAGTCCAGGACGCCACGTTTACGTATCGATTAACTGAAATTTACGGATTGCAGCGAGGGCACTCGCCGCGTCGGTTAGGCTTCGCATCGTATTGATGCCGTCGCCTCGGTGAAGCCATCCGCTGCGCGCTCCAATGACGACGGCGGGAGCTGTTTCAGCAGCCCGCCAGATCAGAAACCAGGTAGTTTCTCATCAAGCTGCAGACGGGCCCGATGACCGGATGGCAATACGCCGGTGGTGGACAGCCAACGCTGCCTCGCCGCCGCTCGTGGCGTGAAAGAGTCCGAGCTGCTCGAACTCCTCTTCCTGCAGCGGCGTGATGGCAATATCCGTGTAGGCATAGCGTTCCGGTGCCTTCATGACGTCCCTGAGGATCGCTTCTGTCCTGAGGTAGAAGCGCAGATATCTTGTCAACTTGGCAGCGGTCTCACTCCAGTAGCGCGGATAAAAGCGAAGCCGCGATTCGACCGGCAACCCCAGACGGCGGTCACGGCGGTGTTTCATTCGCAGGGCTCCCCCTTCGAGCGGATGCACACCCTCGTGCTCGATCATCAGCCTGAACCAGGCGATTGTGCGCATGATCGTCTTCGGTCGGCCATTCGGAATCTGCGCTGCCCGCTTGACGATCGTGCGGATGTGCTCGTACGAGTAAAACGCGCTCCAGGCGCACCGATACGCTTCTTCCCATTCAGCGTCCGGCATTTTCGGGTGGTGCGTGACCCGGTGGTTGGTGTCGTATTTGTTGATGTCCGGGTCCATCCATTCAGCGTTCCTCACCATCGTCTGATGATCCTCGGAGCCCGGAAGCGGGGTGAGCATGAAGAATTCCAGAATGTCGATTGGCAATTCACGCTTGATGATCTCGATGTCGCGCAGGATCGATTCTTTCGTGTCGGCCGGGAATCCGATGATATAGCCAGCGTAGGTAATCGCGCCGTGGGCGCGCCACTTCTGCAGCATGGCGCGGTATTCGGTGATCTTGTTCTGCCGCTTCCTGGCCGCGATCAGATTCTCGGGATTGATATTCTCAAGCCCGATGAACACGCGACGCACACCCGCGCGCGTTGCCTTCTCGATGAAGTTCGGAATCTTGTGACAGAGCGTGTCGACCTGGATCGTGAAGCCGCAGTGAATGCCTTCCTTGTCCCGAAGTTCGATGACGCGGTCGAGAAGGATTTCCCAGTCGTGGTTGCGGGCGAAATTGTCGTCCGTGACGAAGAACCGGTCGATGCCCTGCTTTGCGTTCTCGCGGATGATCTTTTCGAGATCGTCGGGGGTGCGAAAGCGACTCTTGTGCCCCTGCACGTTGATGATGGTGCAAAACGAGCACTGATACGGGCAGCCGCGACCGAGGTCAACCGAGGTATAGGTACCTGCTGTGCGTTCGATATGCTTGCGCGGCAAGAAGGGCTGGGGAGCCGCTTCGAGCGAGGGTAGCGTGTCCATGAAATTGTACAGGGGCTTCATTGCACCATTCCACGCGTCGAGAAGGACCTCATCAAGACGCCGCTCCTCGGCCTCCCCAGCGAAGAGCGCCACCCCCATTGCTTGCGCTTCCGTAAGTTCAGCGGGCATCTCAGGCAGCATCGAGATGCAGCCAGAAACGTGGAAGCCACCGATCGCAACCGGCAAGCCCGCGGCACGGAACTGGCGGGCGAGGTCGAGTGCGCGCGGGTACTGGTTCGACTGGACACCCACCAGACCAATCATCGATCGCCCGCCCTTTGCCTTCAGGTCACGAATGATGCGCTCTGGCCACACCCGCTGGTTGGTTTCATCGTATGTTTCGATCTCGAAATGGACGCCAGGGCCCAGCAGGTTTCGCTTGCGCGCGTCATCAGCGAGCGCATACATGCAGGCGAGTGTATTGGAAGGCATGACCGAGCGGAGCCACTGGATCGGGTAGCCGTCGTCGTCGTAATGGGTCGGCTTGATGAGGACGAGAGAGAATCGGAGACCGCCAGAAATCGAATACATCGTGTCCATGGTCCGCCCTGTAGCCCTGTCTGGAAGTCACAAAACCGTGGAGGTCGTCCGTCTTCCGAAATCTGGAGATGGCTCGTGAACTGGCATGCAGTACTCAACTGCGCATCCTACCCGCCTGGCGCCCTGCTGTGTTTACAAATCCGCAGGTACCAGGTTTCGAGGATTGGGATCCCGTTGGGGCGAACAAGAACCACGACACGGCGGGCTTGCGCGTCATGCCGGAGCAGTCCTGCGCCGGGTGCATCCTGACGTAGGCCTGGACTTGGTAATGTTTTGTCACTGCTCTGATGCCCCCTGCTCAACCGCATTGACGCCGGACGTCAGGGTGCTTACAAAGGCTTCACGTGGATATGCTCCGAGCGCGCCCTCCCGACGCGCTCCAGGCCCGGCCATCCAACGCTTGTGGATCTCAGTTTGCCGACCGTTGCTGAGATGCCAGAACAGCACCGAGTTCCTCGTCGGTTAGTGCAGGCGCCGTTGTGAAGGTGAAGACATCCCCCCACTGGACTGTCATTGCCGCGACTGCGCTGGCGTCCGTCGCTTCAACAATTGCAACGCCCCTGAACTCGCCGGCTGCATGCCAGCGGCCCAGCATCGTGACGTTGTCAGGCGGCTGACCGCCTGTTTTTATGAAACGCTCAATTGCAGCCTGCTGCATTGCCGGCTCACCTTTCCATTGAACAATAAATTTCATGGCGAATGTCCCCTCCACGATGGCGATGCCGACTCGTGGCACGCCCGCTCTTCGTGGCGGACGCCTCGACATCGCGACGGTTCGTCGCCCACTGGCCGGGATGGATTCTTCGCATCGTCCATGCCGTCGGGCGAAGCCACGAGATACCATCGAGGATAGGTAAACCCGATAGGTCGCGGCTCCAACCGGGTGAGCGTAGTGTGCGAAGCCGCACATACGGATCCGCTGGCTTGCCAGGAGACGGAGAACCGCTTTTGAGAACTCACTCGAATACGATTCGCGGGAAGTAGAGGGAAACAACCCAGTTGGGCCGGTCGACGATCTCGCTGATGCGCAGGTCGGCGCAAACGCTGCACAACAGGTAAGCATCGATTGCGCTGATGTGATGTTGTCGCGCCAGAATGTCGATCATTCCGGAGACGGCAGCCCGGGCGCCTTCCATCAGATCTGGACCGATGCCAGTGGTGACTTCGTAGCCCTTTGCATCGAGATGACGGCTGACAGGGCCAGGAGCCACGGTCAACACAGGCTGTAGCGTCTGGTTGGCACGCCACTCGATTTATGAGCATCAGAGCCACCTTGGTTGGGAAAGGTATTCCGCTCATTACCGACTCCCAGGCAGTCCGGCAAATTCAAACGCCCAACCACGGTCCGCCACCGATACCGGCGCCAAGCGCGTCGTGTGCCGTGCTCGATGGAGGCCTGCATCGGCCGCCACTGCAACTATCTTTGCGCCATGGCTTGCACGACGTCCTGCGTCGTGACGACAGCATGTGCGAGAAACGCGTAGTTGACGAGTGCGGCCTTATAGCCGTCACCCCACACTGGATGGCGCGGCCCCGCCGTCGCGTCAGCGACGACGATCACTTCGAAACCATGCTCGATCAGATCGCGCAGATGTGCTTCGACACACATATTGGCTAGCATGCCGCCCAGCACGACTTTCTGCACATTGCGCTTGCGAAGTTGTAGCGCAAGGTCGTTGGTCTGTGGACCGAAGACCTTGTGTGGGCTCACAACAATCGTTTCACCATCGTCGATGAACGGCTTGAATTCCTCCAGCCAGTCGGCCCCCGATCTCTCGAACCCGCTCAGGTTCAGCGCTCCCGTTCGTGCGAACGTTCCCGTTTCGAACTCAGCCGTCTCAAGCGGGCCATTGAATTGCCATCGAGAGTCAGTTGGGTAGAAATAGTGGGGGGAGATGAAGACGCGGAACTTCCCGGCTTTCGCTGCCTTGAAGATTGCCAGCATGTTTTCTACGGTCCTGTTTTCCGTCACGCTTGCACCAAGAACGCCCCAATTCTTCCCGTGTGGACTGAGTACGTCGATCTGTGGATCGGTGAACACTACCGCAGTGTCGGCGGGATCATAGGTCATGATTCGCACTCCAATGAGTGTAGACAGGGATGTTGGATGCGCGCGTCGGAACTGTCGCGTTGAAGCGCTCCCCGTAGCAACTACACCGGAATCCGATGACCACGCGGTCTGGCGCACGAATGCCCATTCAGACAGGCTTCATGAACTATAGGCGCAGGGCGATCAAATCGGCAGATGCGCGACAGATTTTTAGCAGACGACGCTTGTTGGCCGGCACCGGTAATGTGTGGCACTGTCGTTCGGATGACCACTTCTGCCTGCAAGCCTGGTGCGACCACTGCACAAGTTCAGCCGCCCCGATCCCATGGCGGCACGCCGCTGAATGCTTCGACCAGGAAATCGATCATGACGCGCACTCTGGCGCTCAGATGTCGACGACTCGGATACATAGCGAGTACGTCGATCTCAGGCAGGCGATACTCCGGCAACACGCGAACGAGGTTGCCGGCACGCAGATCGCTGCCGATCAGGAACGTCGGTTGCCAGATCACACCTTGCCCGGCGAGCGCTGCCGCGCGTGCCGTGTCGCCGTTGTTGGTATGCATATGGCAGTCGACCCTCGCAGCGTGGGTCTTGCCGCTACGGTCGATGAGTTGCCACTCATCGCCGGTGGCCGCATAGGTGTACCCGACGCAGCGATGCTGCATCAGGTCCGCGGGTATGGCCGGTTGTCCGAACCGGGCCAGATACGCCGGCGACGCACACAGGATGTTTTGCGACGTCGCCAGCTTGCGGGCTGCGTGGCTCGTGGAGCCGGCGCGTGAGATGCGAATCGCGAGATCGTAGCCTTCATCGACGATATCGACGACGCGGTCGATCAGCGCGACGTCAAGCTCGATACCGGGATATTTGCGCATGAACCCGGGCCACAGCGGTGCCAGATACAAAATCCCAAAGCTGACGGGCGCATTGATGCGCAGCCTTCCACGCGGTTCGACCGACCCCGATGAAACAAGCCCTTCCGTCTCCGCGACATCGTCGAGAATGGACTTGCAGCGGGCGTAGAGCATCTCGCCGCCCTCGGTCAGGGACAGCGTACGCGACGTGCGATTGAGCAGGCGAGTGCCCAGATGCGCTTCCAGTTCATTCACGTAGCGGGTGACGTTGGCGGGCGAAGTGTCGAGCGCATCGGCTGCGCGCGCGAAGCCGCCGCGACTCACCACCGTCACGAAAACCTCAAAGGCGCGCAAACGGTCCATAACCGTCTCCGAACATTCATTAAAGCTGAATGATAGGACCATGTTTTATGCCTTTCTGCAAGTAGAACTGAAGCCTATATTTCGCTCACAGGCCGGGGCACAGGGCACTGGCCAACGCAGGACTTCAGGAGATTGAAAATGCAACGCTTGACAGGAAAAGTCGCCATCGTGACCGGCGCCAGTTCAGGGATTGGCCGTGCAACGGCGAAGCTGTTCGCGAAGGAAGGCGCCAAGGTGGTCCTTGCGGCGCGGCGCGCGGCGGAACTCGAAACGCTCGCTGCGGAGATCGCCGGCGAAGGCGGCGAAGCCGTGCATCTGGCCGGCGACGTTCAGTCGGAGGACTTCGCGAAGGCGCTGGTCGCGCTCGCAGTGGACCGCTTCGGCCGGTTGGACATTGCCTACAACAACGCCGGCACGCTGGGCGAAATGGGCCCGAGCACCGGCATTTCGGAGGCTGGCTGGCATGCTGCGCTGGCAACCAATCTGACCAGTGCCTTCCTCGGTGCGAAGCACCAGATTCCCGAAATGCTGAAGCGCGGCGGCGGATCGATCATCTTCACGTCGACGTTCGTCGGCTATTCGTTCGCGTTTCCGGGCACCGCAGCGTACGCGGCGAGCAAGGCCGGGCTGATCGGCCTCACCCAGGCGCTCGCGGCAGAGTATGGCGCGCAAGGCGTGCGCGTCAACGCGGTGTTGCCGGGTGCCGTGGACACGGACATGTATCGCGGCATGAACGACACCGACGAATCGCAGGCGTTCGTGACCGGACTGCATGCGCTCAAGCGCGTCGCGAAGCCGGAAGAACTCGCACGTTCGGTCCTCTACCTCGCGTCGGACGATTCGTCGTTCGTAACCGGCACCGCATCGCTCGTCGATGGCGGCGCCTCGATTACGCGCACCTGAACCTCCCGGCGGCATCCCGCGATCAAGACCCGAGATCCCCACTGAATGATCCATTACGGGATGACGAAAACGGCGCAGCTTGCGGTCTCGCGCGGGCTGGCCGAAGCCGTTGCCGGCACGGGCATTCGTCACTAGCGTCCTGCCCGGGCCGACAGACATACGCCAGAATGGCTGGCGCCGATTGCCGCTATCCACCGAACGCAAAGACGATCTCATCGATCGTCACGCGAATGCGCGCGGTCGAGTCAGGTGTGATGGCGCTGCCGAACGTGTTGGCTTGCCGCAATGTGGCCTTTGCCCTGCCCGGTGAATTGTGCAAGCACTACATAACTCGCCAACGTTCAAGAGAGCCGCGTGGGGTACGGCCCTGCTGCGCGTTCTGGCCGGAAATGACCGCTACGACAACTTTCGAGGCGAATTCCGCCGCCTCGGCACTAGAATTCAATGCATGGTTGCATTCCCAAAGGAGGCTGCCATGACTCAGTCAATGATCAGTTTCTGGGTTGGCCTTGTGGTTCTCGTTGTCGTTGCCATGGCCCTGTCCCGTCGCTACAGGCGCGAACACCCGGGCGAGAACCTGAGCCAGTGGCTCGACACGCACCATATGAGCTGGATGCATCGCAAGCACTAGCTGTGCGGCGCAAGCCGACACCGAATAGCGGACCCGTTGCCTGCACTGGAATGGGTCCTCGCCCGGATTCTCGTTAGAGGAATACCATGCCGACTTACCAGTACAGGTGCGAAAAGTGTGGTGAGATGTTCGAGCATGCCGAGCATCTTGCTGAACATGAATCCGCTCATCCGCCTTGCCCGAAGTGTGGCAGCGAGAAGGTTCAGCACATCCCCACACCCTTCGTGGCGAAAACGTCCAGAAAGTCCTGAAATCGCTTCCGTTGCTCAGGTCTGCTCCGGATGCTCCCTGTCGCGATGATGGTCCGCGGCGAGGAACATATACATCGCCGGCACGACGAACAGCGTGAACAGCGTGCCGATCGACATCCCCGTGAAGATCACGAGTCCCATCGCGTTGCGGCCGGCCGCACCCGCACCCGATGCGATCACGAGCGGCACGACGCCCAGCACCATCGCGGCCGTCGTCATCAGGATCGGCCGCAAGCGCACGCCCGCCGCTTCTTCGAGTGCTTCGCGCTTGGCGCGCCCCGCGCGTTGCAGTTCGTTCGCGAACTGCACGATCAGAATGCCGTGCTTGCTGACGAGGCCCATTAGCGTGACGAGCCCCACCTGCGTGTAAATGTTGAGCGTCGTGAGTCCCACGTTGATGAAGATCAGCGCGCCGAACAGCGCCATCGGCACCGACACGAGAATCACGACCGGATCGCGAAAGCTCTCGAACTGAGCGGCGAGCGCGAGAAACACGATGATCGTCGCCAGCAGCAGCGTGGTCACGAAGCCGCCAGACTCCTGCACGAACTGGCGCGACAAACCCGAATAATCGGCCGTATATCCCGCCGGCGCGACGTCGGTGGTGGCCTTGCGCAGGAAGTCGAGCACTTCGCCCTGCGAGATGCCCGGCGCGAGCACGCCGGAAATCGTGGCCGAATTGAGCTGCTGGAAGTGATTGATCGACTCGGGCACGACGTTGTGTTTCAGATGCGTGACCGTCGATGCGGGAATCACGCTGCCATTGGGTGTGCGCAAGTAGTAGTCGAGCACTTGCGACGGGTTCAGCCGGTCCGTTTGCAGCACCTGCGGAATCACCTTGTACGAGCGGCCGGCAATCGAAAAGTAGTTGACGAAATTGCCGCCGAGCGCCGCGCCCAGCGTCTGCCCGACATCGCTTTGCGTCAGGCCTAGCGAAGCGACTTTGTCGCGGTCCACGAGCAACACGCTTTCCGGCTTGTCGATCTTCAGATCGCTGTCGACGAAAAAGAACATGCCGCTCGCGCGGGCCTTTTGCAGCACGGCTTGCGAAACTTCATTGAGGTTCTCGAACGGCTCCGTCGTGCTGATGACGAATTGCACGGGCAATCCCTGTGCGCCCGGCAGCGGCGGAAACTGGAATGCGGCGACACGCGCGCCCGCGATGCCGTTCCACTTCTGTTGCAATTCCTGCTGTAGTTGGGTCGCGCCCTTCTTGCGCTTGTCCCACGTCTTGAAGAGCACGCCGCCGATGCCCTGGTTCAGCGTCGGCACGCCCGTGAGCTGGAACATCTGCGCGTATTCGGGCAACTGCTTCGAGATGTCGAAGACCTGGTCCGCGTAGGTCTGCATCTGCTGGATCGTCGCGTTCGGCGGCCCCTGGACCTGGGACAGAACGATGCCCTGGTCCTCCTGAGGGGCAAGCTCCGTTTGCGACGTCATGAAGAGATAGACGGTGCCGCACAGGAGCAGCGCGCCCATCACGACGAACACGGGCCACGTGTCGAGCATCGCATGCAACAGACGCCGGTAGCCGTGATGCACACGTTCGAACTGCCGGTCGACGAAGCGCGGGAAGCGGCCCGACTGCTGGTCCATGCGGAAAAAGCGCGAGCACATCATCGGCGAAAGCGTCAGCGCGATCACGCCCGACACGGTGACGGCGCCCGCGAGTGTGAACGCAAACTCGGTGAAAAGCGCGCCAGTGAGTCCGCCCTGAAAACCGATGGGCACGTACACGGCGATCAGCACGACCGTCATCGCGAGAATCGGGCCACCGAGTTCGCGCGCTGCGATCAGTGCGGCTTCGAAAGGCCGCCTGCCCTCCTCCTTCATATGCCGGTCGACGTTCTCGACCACGATGATCGCATCGTCGACGACGAGGCCGATGGCGAGCACGAGCGCAAGCAGTGTCAGCAGATTGATCGAATAGCCGAGCACCTGCATCACGAAGAACGTGCCGATCAGCGAGAGCGGCATCGCGATCACGGGCACGATCACCGCGCGCAAACTCCCAAGGAAGAGGAAGATCACGACGGTGACGATCAGCAGCGCCTCGACGAGCGTCTTCACCACTTCCGCGATCGCCGTGTTGATGAAGTCGGTCGCGTCGTAGACGATGTCGCCCGTCATGCCCGTCGGGAACTGCCTCTGCAGATCCGGAAAGATCGCTTTCACGCGCTTCGCGACGTCGAGGACGTTCGCATCGGGCGCCACCTTGATGCCGATGAACACCGATCGCTTGCCGCTGAACGCGACGTTGAAGTCGTAATTGTCCGCGCCGAGCACCACGTTCGCGACGTCTTCGAGGCGAACGATCGCGCCGTTCTTCTGCGTGACGACGAGTTTCTTGAAGTCCTCGACGGAATGCAGGTCGGTGCCCGCATTCAGATCGACGCTGATCATCTGCCCTTTGGTCGTGCCAAGCGTCGCCAGATAGTTGTTGTTGCCGAGCGCCGTGAATACGTCGGCGGCCGTCACATTGTGCGCGGCGAGCCTGCTCGAATCGAGCCATGCACGCAGCGCGAACTGACGGCCGCCGAGCACTTCCGCCGTCTGCACGCCCTGGACCGAATCGAGCTTCGGCTTCACGACACGCAGCAGATAATCCGTGACGTTGTTGCTCGGCAGCACGTCGCTGTAAAAACCCATGTACATCGCGTCGGTGGTTTGCCCCACTTGCACGGTCAGCACGGGCTGTTGCGCCTGCGGCGGCAACTGGTTGCGCACCGATGCAATCTGCGTGTTGATTTCCGTGAGCGCGCGATTGGAGTCGTAATTGAGCCGCAGCGTCGCGGTGATCGTCGAGACGCCCGTGGTGCTCGTCGACGACATGTAGTCGATACCCTGTGCCTGTGCGATCGCGGCTTCGAGCGGCTGCGTGATGAAGCCCGCCATCGTGTCAGCGCTCGCCCCATAGTACGCGGTGGTGATCGTCACCACGCCGTTTTCGGTTTGCGGATACTCGCTGACCTTCAGCGCCGCAAGCGAGCGCAAGCCGAGCACGAGTATCAGCAGGCTCACCACCGATGCGAGGACCGGCCGCTCAATGAAGATGTCGGTGAATTTCATCGCGCGCTCTTCTATTGTTCCTGAGGCGTCGGGTTCGGGCTGTTCGCAGGCAGCACGCGGTTGTCGATCACGAGGGGCGTGCCATTCTTCAGTTTCAGCTGGCCGCTCGTCACGACCTGCGTGCCTTCGCTGATGCCCTTGAGAATCGCAACCTGGTCGCCGCGCGTCGGCCCCGGCGTGACGAACACCTGCTGCGCGACGGGCATGGTCTTGCCTTGTGCATTCTTTTGTTCGCCGGGTTTCACGACGAACACGGTCGCGCCATACGGGTTATAGGTGATCGCCGTTTGCGGCAAGGTCAGATAGCGCTGCGCCCCGCCCGCCTCGATCTTCACGTTCGCATACATGCCGGGCAGCAGCTTGCGCTCGTGATTGTCGACGGTCGCCTCGATCTGGACGTTGCGCGTGGTACTGTCCACACGCGGATTGATCGAGCGGATCTTGCCGTCGAACGTGCGGTTGCCGAACGCATCCGTATCGACGACGATGGTCTGGCCAACTTGCAGCTGGCCGAGCTGCTGCTGGGGCAGAAAGAAGTCGGCGTAGATCGGGTCGATGGCCTGCAGCGTGACGATGGCGTCACCCGGATTGAGGTACTGGCCGGGGTTGACGGTCGTGATGCCGACGCGTCCCGCGAACGGTGCGCGGATCGTCTTCTTGACGACGAGGGCGGCCTGTTGATCGACCTGGGCTCTTTTACTCTTGAGGTCCGCGGCGTCGGCGTCGAGCTGCGCCTTCGCAATCGCCTGAATGTCGAACTGCGCCTTGTCGCGCGTGTAGACCGTTTGCGCAAGGTCCGCCGCTGCCTGCAGCGACGCGAGCTGCGCGCGGTCCGAATCGTCGTTCAGGCGCACGAGCACCTCGCCTGACTTCACCTCCTGGCCCGAGTTGAACGCGATCTCGCGCACGAGCCCGGCCACTTCGGTCGTCACGTCGACCCCGCGCACCGCGCGCAGGCTGCCCACTGCGGCAAGCTGCGGCTGCCATGTTTGATAGCTCGCGATAGCGGCCGTGACGGTGGCGGGCGGTGCGGCGTTGCCCGCCATGAACTTCTGGATCATGTGCGCCCTGAACAGATTGAAGCCGACCAGCGCGGCGAGCAGTATGCCCACGCAGATCAGCATGATGATCATCCGCTTTGCCATCGGCTTTTTCGTCGTCATCGTCATGTCCTGGCGGGGGCGGCCATTGCAAAAGGATTCATTTCGGCGTCGCCGCAGTGGGCTGGGCTGCCTGGCTCGTCGCCGTGTCGTTCCACCAGCCGCCGCCGAGCGCCTGAAACAGTGCCGCCGTGTCCGCATAGCGCGCGGCCTGCGCCTGCGCGAGATTCACGACGGTCTGCTGATATTGACGCTGTGCATCGAGCAGCGCCAGATAGCTGACGCCGCCGATGCGAAACTGGCCGCGCGTCAGGTCGAGCGAATCGCTCGCAGCACGCCATGCCTGTGTCTGCGCGCTCAGGCCGGTTGCATCGTGCTCGAGCGCGCGTAACGTATCGGCGACGTTCTGGAATGCGAGCAGCACCGTTTGACGGTATTGCGCGTTGGCCTCGTCGAATGCCGCTTCTGCTGCGCGCTTTTGGGCGCTCAACTGGCCGCCGTGAAAGATCGGCTGTGTGATGCCTGCGCCGATGCTCCAGATCATGTCGGCGTACTTAAGAAGGCCCGCGGGCGTCAGCGCCTCGGGGCCGTAACTCGCGGAGAGCGTGAGCTGCGGATACAGGTTCGCCGTCGCCACGCCGACCTGGGCGCTCGCCTGATGCAGCGTGGCGTCGGCGGCGAGAATATCGGGCCGCTGCCGCACGAGCGAAGACGGCACGCTGACGGGCAACGCTTGCGGCAGCGTGAACATCGACATCCGGAACTCGGGCACGTCCGTATCGCTCGGCGGCTTGCCCGCGAGGACCGCGAGCTGGTGACGCGTCTGGTCGAGCGACTGATGCAACGGCGGCAATGTCGCGCGCGTCTGCGCCACCAGCGTTTCCTGCGCGAGCACCGCTGCGCGGCTCACGCCGCCCAGCGCGAGCTGCTGGCGCATGATGCGGAGCTGCGCGTCTTCGTCGTCGGCGATGCGCGCGGTCGCGTCGATCTGCTCCCGCAGCGAGGCTTCCTTGATGGCCGCCGTCACAATGTTCGCGGACAACGCGAGATACGCCGCCTTCAACTGAAAACCCTGGTAATCGACCTGCGAGCGCAACGATTCGAGCTCGCGCCTTCCGCCGCCGAACACGTCGAGGTTGTACGACACGTTCACCGATGCGTTATAGAGGTTCAGCAGTTCCGTGAGCTGCGGCTCGCCGAACGTGACGCCGTTGAACTTCTCGCGCGTCGCATTGGCCTTCGCATCGACGGACGGATACAG
The DNA here is from genome assembly GCF_040965595.1 of Paraburkholderia sp. EG287B. Taxonomy (NCBI): domain Bacteria; kingdom Pseudomonadati; phylum Pseudomonadota; class Betaproteobacteria; order Burkholderiales; family Burkholderiaceae; genus Paraburkholderia; species Paraburkholderia sp. EG287B. Next base: position 155,180 of record NZ_JBFRCG010000019.1, on the reverse strand, counting down.
CGTGGTGCCCATTTGCGCACGAAGATTTTCGCCGGCCTGCCTGAGCGCCGCTTGCGCCGCGGCCACGTTGGGGCTGTTGGCGAGCGCTTCGCGGATCAGCGCGTCGAGCGGCTCGCAATGATAGAGCGTCCACCACTGGGCAGGAATGTCGAGGCCGGCCACGAACTGTTGCGGGACACCCGAAGCGCCCGGCGCCGAGGCCGTTTGATCGGGTAGCGGCGTGGACGTGTAGGTGCCGGTCGCGGGCGGCGCGGGCGTGTGGTAATCGGGGCCGACCGTGCAGCCGGACAAGGCGATCAGGACAGTGATCCATGCAGCACGCGTGAGCGTATCGCCGGCTGCATGGCGGAGAGACGCACTGCGCGAATGCCAGTGCGAGCGGCTGCGACTGAAACCGTGGTTGACGTCATCGATCATCGATCCACCTTGTTTCACTGCGCGGAAAACGAACGAAACGGCAGATGCAGAGTTTGAAATCATGCCACAACATGTTCACGCGACCCGCGAACGGATTTCCCGAGAGGCCCACGCCTTACCGCAAATGCCAGCCGAATGCCGGAATCACGAAGCTTTCCGATGAACGAAAGGGTTCCGAAAGCGGACAGATATCTCCCGGTGTCAGGTGCTGTTTGTGGCTGCCGCCCGTGACAGTGTTCTGATCAACGTGGACTACCATTGAAAGCGGCGGCCTCTGCCCAGGACGCCGGTGGTGATGCATTAGCTGGGTCACGTACCCGCGGAGGTCGACATGAGTGGTGAGGCATCGAATGAAAGCGGTCCGGATCTGGCAAAAGGCGTGCCCATCGAATCGCTCGGCGAAGCTGGCCTGCTGTCGGGACACGTCGGTAATGATGCGGTGCTGATTGCGCGGCGCGGCGATGAATTCTTCGCTATCGACGCTGCCTGTACTCACTACCACGGCCCGCTCGCCGAAGGGTTGATCGTCGGGGACACGGTACGGTGCCCATGGCATCACGCGTGCTTCAGCCTGCGTACGGGGGAAGCGCTACGGGCGCCTGCGCTCAGCCCTGTCGCCTGCTGGGCTACGGAGATCCGGGGTGACAAGATTGTCGTACTGCACAAAAAAGCGCCGCCCGCCGGTTCCGTGACCTCGCCGGCCGGAGCGCCGCAGAAGATCGTGATCGTCGGCGCGGGGGCTGCAGGTTTTGCTGCGGCTGAGCGTCTGCGGCGCCTCGGCTACGCGGGCAGTCTCACGATGCTGAGCGACGACGCGGCCCCGCCGGTGGACCGGCCCAACCTCTCCAAAGACTATTTGGCCGGCAGCGCGCCCGAGGAGTGGGTGCCGCTTCGAGATGAGGCTTTTTACGCAGACCAACGCATCGACCTGCGGCTCAACGCCGGCGTCTCGCGCCTTCACATCGCCGCGCAGGAAGTGGAGCTCGCGGATGGGAGCAAGGTCCCCTACGACCGCCTGCTGTTAGCCACGGGAGCCGAAGCGGTTCGCTTGCCTGTCCCCGGTATGGATTTGCCGCATGTGCATACCCTTCGCACACTGGCCGACTGCCGCGCCATCATCGCTCGCGCGGAGAACTCGCGGCGCGCGGTTGTCATCGGCGCCAGCTTCGTCGGACTGGAAGTGGCGGCATCGTTGCGCGCGCGTGGACTCGAGGTACACGTCGTGGCGCCGGAGCAGCGGCCGATGGAACGTGTGCTGGGGCCACAGATGGGTGAATTCGTGCAGCGCTTGCATGAAGAACACGGCGTCGTCTTCCACCTCGGCAACACCGCCAGCGCGATCGATACGCAGCAGGTATCGCTCAAAGCGGGTGGCAGCCTGGAGGCCGATCTGGTGGTGGTCGGTGTCGGTGTGCGGCCACGACTGGCACTGGCCGAGCAAGCCGGCCTCGCGATCGACCGCGGCGTGGTGGTCGATGCCTGCCTGCAGACCAGCGCGCCAGGCGTCTTCGCTGCCGGCGACATCGCTCGCTGGCCCGACCCGCACAGTGGCACGGCAATGCGCGTAGAGCACTGGGTCGTCGCGCAGCGCCAGGGCCAAACGGCGGCGCTGAACCTGATTGGCGGACGTGAGAAGTTCGACGCCGTGCCATTCTTCTGGAGCCAGCACTACGATGTCCCGATCAACTATCTCGGGCACGCGGACAGCTGGGACGAGATTTCAGTTGACGGCGATATTGCAGGACGCGACTGTTTCCTGCGCTACAAGCGAGACGGACGTGTCGTCGCCGTAGCCTCCATTTATCGCGATACAGAGAGTCTGCGGGCGGAAGCCGAGATGGAGCGCGACTGACGTTGACGCTGGAACGCATCGCAAACGGACTCTCGCCAGTCTGGGATCGTTCGCAGCAGACCGCCGCCGTCTTCACAAGCCAGCCTGCGGCCGCGAACGAGACAGGTCATCGATGGCCGCAAGCGCCCCGCCCACCATCTCGCGCAGCACGGGCTGGACTTTCTCGGCGAGCGCGGGCACGTAATCGAACGGCGCCGTTTCGTTCATGTAAACCGACTGGCACATCTCCAGCTGGATCGCATGCACGCCGTCCTGCGGCGCGCCGAATTGGCGCGTGATGTAACCACCCTTGAAGCGTCCGTTCGCGATCCACGTATAGCCGCTTGCCGCCGCCGCGTGTTCTGCGCGCGCCTGCACCGCCGGGTTCACCGTGCGGCCGTCCTGGGTGCCGATGTTCAGGTCAGGCAGCTTGTTGTCGAACAGACGCGGCAGCACGCTCGCGATCGAATGCGCCTCCCACAGCAGCACATTCGCGTGCGCCGCGCGCAGGCGCTTCAGTTCGGCAGCGAGCGTGTCGTGATACGGCCGCCAGAATGTCTCCACGCGACGCTGACGCTCCGACGCGTCGGGCACGCAGCCGTCGCGGTAGATCGGCTCGCCGCGAAACGTTTCGGTCGGACACAGCGACGTGGTGGTCTGGCCGGGATAGAGGCTCTCGTCGTTCGGCGGGCGGTTCAGGTCGATCACATAGCGCGACACGCGAGCGCCGAGCACGGTCGCGCCCAGCTCCTTCGCAAATGCGTAAAGGCGATCGAGATGCCAGTCCGTATCGGCGACGGTGAGGGCCACGTCCGTGTACTCGCCGTGCATCGCAGCAGGAATGTGCGTGCCCAGGTGCGGGATCGAAATGATGAGCGGCGCGTTGCCGCGTTCCAGTGAAAAGATATCGGTCATGGAAAGTTGTCTCTTGAATGGCGCGTGCGTTCGGGCCCGCGTTCAGTCATCAGCCAGCAGCCTGGCGAGCGCCGCGCGATAGTCGGCATACAGGCGCGCTTCGTCGCGATGGCGTCGCGCCTCCACGACCTTGACGCCGCCGGTATAGACGTCGAGCACCGGCGTTTCGCCATGCTCGCAGAAGACGACCGACGAGAGCCACGTGAGCGGCTTTTGTTCGGCGAGGTTCGGATGCTGGGCGTCGAGCACGAGCCAGTCGGCGCGCGCGCCCTCCTTCAATGCGCCGACCTTGCGCCCCGTTGCAGCGGCACCGCCGGCGAGCGCCGCGTCGAATAGCCGGTCGGCAACCTGTGCCTGATGCGTCGCGGCCAATACATTGCGTTCGCGCCGCGAAAGCCGCTGGCCGTATTCGAGCAAGCGAAGCTCCGCGCGCCAGTCCACGCCGATATGACTGTCCGAGCCCACGCCGAATGCGCCGCCCGCATCGAGATACTCGCGCGTGGGGAAAATGCCGTCGCCGAGATTCGCTTCGGTCGTGAGGCACAGGCCCGCGATCGCACCGCTCCGGGCGAGTGCGGCGGTCTCCCGCGCGTCGATATGCGTGGCATGGACGAGGCACCAGCGCGCGCTCACGTCGAACCGGTCGAGCAGCCATTGCACCGGCCGCGCGCCTTCGGTCGCGAGACACGCCTCCACTTCGGCCGTCTGCTCGGCGATGTGAATATGCACGGGCGCGCCAGGAAGCGCGTGATCCAGGCCTTCGAGCAGCGCGCGCAACGAGTCGTGCGACACGGCGCGCAGCGAATGGGGCGCAACGCCGTAGCGCAGCGCGCCGTGCTCGGGCCGCCACGCACGCAGCGCCTCGACGATGCCGAGCAACTGTTCCGGCGTGTTGATGAAACGCCGCTGATCGTCGCGCGGCGCTTGCGCGCCGAAGCCGCTGTATTGATAGAGCACGGGCAGCATGGTCATGCCGATGCCCGTCACGCCCGCTGCCTCCACCACGCGTTGCGCCAGTTCGGCGGGGCTCGCATAACGCTGGCCGTCCTGCGCATGATGCACGTAGTGAAACTCGCAGACGGACGTGTAGCCCGCCTTGAGCATTTCCACGTAGAGCCAGCTCGCGACCGCGGCAAGATCGTCGGGCGTGATGCGCGCCGCGAAGCGGTACATCAGGTCGCGCCAGCTCCAGAAACTGTCTGTGGGGTTCGCGCGATATTCGGTGAGGCCCGCCATGGCACGCTGAAACGCATGCGAATGAAGATTAGGCATGCCAGGCGTGATCGGGCCCGCCGCATGCGCGACGCCTCGAGGCGCTTGCGCCAGATCGGGCGTCACGTTGTGCAGCATTCCCGCGGCGTCCCATTCGAGCAGCACGTTGCGGCGCCAGCCGTCGGGCAAATAAGCGTACTCGGCGAAGAGCGCACGCGAAGTCGGATTCGTTTCGATGGTGTGATTCATGCTTGAAATAGCGCTCAAACGCGGCGCTCAAATGCGCGACGCTCAAAGACCGTCTCGCCGCCACGCACCACGCGTGCGCAGAGCGGACGGCCGATCCAGTAAGCCAGTTCCGCGAGCGACTGCACCGTCCACACGGCAAAGTCCGCGGGACGGCCAGCCGCGAGCGTGCCGTGACGCCCGGCGTCGCCGAAAGCCTGCGCGGCATGCCGCGTCACGCCCTGCAACACCTCGGGCACGGTCATGCGGAACAGCGTGGTCGCCATGTTCATCATGAACAGCAGCGAGGTGGCCGGTGACGTGCCCGGGTTGCTGTCGGTCGAAATGGCGATCGGCACCTCGTAGCGCCGCAGCAAGTCGAGCGGCGGAAGCTGCGTTTCGCGGATGAAGTAGTACGCACCCGGCAGCAGCACCGCCACGGTGCCCGCCTGCTTCATGGCGGCGACGCCCGCTTCGTCGAGAAACTCGAGATGGTCCGCGGACAACGCGCCGTGACGCGCCGCGAGTGCCGCGCCGCCGCTATTGGAAAGCTGCTCGGCGTGCATCTTGACCGCGAGCTTGCGCCGCGCGGCCGCCTCGAACACGCGCTCGCTCTGCGCGAGCGAGAAGCCGATTCGTTCGCAGAACACATCGACGGCGTCCACGAGCCCCTCGTCGGCGAGCGCGGGCAGCATGCGTTCGCACACTTCGTCGATATAGTCGTCGGCGCGGCCCGCAAACTCGGGCGGCAACGCATGCGCGCCGAGAAACGTCGTACGCACCGTGACCGGATAACGCTCGCCGAGCTGACGCGCGACGCGCAGCATCTTGCGCTCGCTCGCCAGATCGAGGCCATAACCCGATTTGATCTCGACGGCCGTTACGCCCTCGGCGAGCAACGCTTCGAGGCGCGTGGCCGACTGCGCGAACAGCGCGGCTTCGTCGGCTGCGCGCGTGGCGCGCACCGTCGAGACGATGCCGCCGCCCTGCCGCGCGATTTCTTCGTAGCTCACGCCCGCAAGACGCTGCGCGAATTCATCGGCGCGCTGTCCGCCGTAGACGAGGTGCGTGTGGCAATCCACGAGACCGGGCGTGACCCAGGCGCCGCCCAGGTCCTCGCACGGCCACTCCGCGAATGGCGGGGGCAGTTCGGCAGCGGCGCCGAGCCATACGATCTCGCCGTCTTCCACGGCAATCGCCGCATTCTCGACGACGTGGCCCGGATCGCCATGCGGACACAGGTTGAGGTTTTGCCAGAGAGTGCGTTTCATCAGGTATGCACAGCATCGCGCGATGCCGTTTCCATAGTGTCTTGCCGCGGTGCGTCCAGCACATCGAGCGCCACGGCGAGCAAGGCGCCCGCGCCGCGCGTTTCGATATGCAAGGGGCGTTTCGCGTCGAGCGTATCGATGCGCAGCGTGTCGCCCGTTTCGAGGCGCACGTGGCGTTCGTGGCGTTCGTTATCCACGCGCACGTCCTGCCCGCCTTGCGCGCAGTAGAGCAATACCGTTTGCGCATGCATGCTGCGCCGCTCGTTCGCGCGCCATACTTCGAGCGTGCCGCGTGCCGCATCGCGGCGCACCATCAGGTTGAAGTCGCGCGTGGCGCCGTTCACGAGGCGCGCGTCGATCGCCGTTTCCCCCGCGAAATGCGCGACGTCGAGGGGCTGCGTGAGCACATGCGTGCGACCCGCTTCGTCGAGCAGCATGCCCGCGCCTTCGAGCAGCACCAGCGTCCGATCGACGCCCTCGAAACGCGAGAACGGCCCCGCCTGCGCGACATCGGCCACGCTCACGCGCCACGCGAACGCGTCCAGTGATGCACCGGCACGCGATGTCACGTGCGCCACCGCGATTTCGCGCGTGACGCCGCCGCCGTTCTTCCAGGGCGACGCCACGAGCGCCGCGCCACGCAGCAGCGTGAGCCTCGCGGCCTGCACCGCGCCGCCTACTGCTTTCGCGCCGCTCATCGGCCGAGCATCGGCAGCTTGAGGCCCGCCTCGCGCGCCGTCTGCTGCGCGAGTTCGTAGCCGGCGTCCGCGTGGCGCATCACGCCCGTGGCCGGATCGTTGAGCAGCACGCGGCCCAGACGCTCGTGCGCCGACTGCGTGCCGTCCGCCACGATCACCACGCCCGAGTGCTGCGAGAAGCCCATGCCCACGCCGCCGCCGTGGTGCAGCGACACCCACGACGCGCCGCCCGCCGTGTTCAGCAGCGCATTGAGCAGCGGCCAGTCGCTCACCGCGTCCGAGCCGTCCTTCATCGATTCCGTCTCGCGGTTCGGGCTCGCCACCGAGCCGGTGTCGAGGTGGTCGCGGCCGATCACGATGGGCGCCTTCAGCTCGCCGTTCTTGACCATTTCGTTGAACGCCTGGCCCAGACGGTAGCGATCCTTCACGCCCACCCAGCAGATACGCGCGGGCAGGCCCTGGAACGCGATGCGCTCGCGCGCCATGTCGAGCCAGTTGTGCAGGTGCGGATCGTCGGGGATCAGCTCCTTGACCTTGGCATCGGTCTTGTAGATGTCCTCGGGGTCGCCCGAGAGCGCCACCCAGCGGAACGGGCCCTTGCCCTCGCAGAACAGCGGGCGGATATACGCCGGCACGAAGCCCGGGAAATCGAACGCGTTTTCCACGCCCATTTCCAGCGCCATCTGGCGGATGTTGTTGCCGTAGTCGAGCGTGGCCGCGCCGCGCTCCTGCAGCGTGAGCATCGCGCGCACCTGGTGGGCCATCGACTCCTTCGCGACCTTCACGATGCTTTCCGGCGCAACCTTCTGCGCTTCGCGCCACTGCTCCACGGTCCAGCCCTGCGGCAGGTAGCCGTGGATCGGATCGTGCGCGCTCGTCTGGTCGGTCACGCAGTCCGGCGTGATGCCGCGCTTCACGAACTCGGCGAACACGTCTGCCGCATTGCCGAGCAGGCCCACCGAAACCGGCTTGCCCGTCTTCTTCGCTTCCTCGACGATGGCCAGCGCCTCGTCGATGGTCTTGGCCTTGCGGTCCACGTAGCGCGTCTTCAGGCGGAAGTCGATGCGCGTCTCGTCGCATTCCACCGCGATCATCGAGAAGCCCGCCATCGTCGCCGCGAGCGGCTGCGCGCCGCCCATGCCGCCGAGACCGCCCGTGAGAATCCAGCGGCCCTTCGGGTCGCCGTTGAAGTGCTGGTTCGCGACCGAATAGAACGTCTCGTAGGTGCCCTGCACGATGCCCTGCGAGCCGATATAGATCCAGCTGCCCGCCGTCATCTGGCCGTACATCATGAGGCCCTTGCGGTCCAGTTCGTGGAAGTGTTCCCACGTGGCCCAGTGCGGCACGAGGTTCGAGTTCGCGAGCAGCACGCGCGGGGCGTCCGCATGCGTGCGGAACACGCCCACCGGCTTGCCCGACTGGATCAGCAGCGTCTCGTCCTCGTTCAGGTCCTTGAGCGAGGCGAGGATCTGGTCGAAGCACTCCCAGTTGCGCGCGGCGCGGCCAATGCCGCCGTACACCACGAGCGCATGCGGATGCTCGGCGACTTCGGGGTCCAGATTGTTCTGGAGCATCCGGTAGGCGGCTTCCGCCAGCCAGGTCTTGCAGACCTTCTCGCTGCCGCGCGGCGCGCGGATCGTGCGGGTCGGGTCGAGGCGCGGGTCGGTGAAGTTCGGTTGGTTCATTTGTTCGGGTCCGTCGAGTCTGGATAGCAAGCTGGAGGGCTGCGCCCGCGGAGGTCCAATGAGCGCTGCAACGTGGGTTAAGTCTACCGCCGCCAAGTTGTATATACAACTCGTTTCGATCAAACGCGGGTTAGTAGTTACCCTGGCGAAAATGGCAGAGAATGGCCTGCGTGAGCGAGGAACCGGTAGCGAGGCTGCAAAACTTTGTCTAGACAAGAAGTCTGCAAACAGCCAGACACGACGCATGGCGCGTGGACGCGGTCAGACCGCTCGCGCAAGCGAAAAAGGCGGGATCAAGGCAGGTAGGGATCAGGAGGGACGGAGCGCAGAGGGCCAGGCCGGTGGACTGCGGTTCTCAGCAAGGCTGCGGGCAATGGGCGGCCTCGCCGCCCGGGTTCAAACGGTACCCGCCAGATGAAACCGCGAAGCCGGGTGCCACAGGCGCACGGAAGTCGCCACATGACGCCCCACCCACGTGCGCCGCAGCAACAGCAGGCAGGGCTCGCCGATTTCCATCTCCAGATACTGCCGCACGCGCGCGTCGGGCTTCTGCGCGTAAATGCGGAACTCGGCGCGCTGGATCGGCGCGAGGCGCACCATGTAGTGATTCGGCGTTTCGACGGTGAAGTCCTGGGCGAGGTAGTCGGGGAATACCTCGGGATTCACGTAGCGATCCTCGTACTGGATCGGCTCGCCCTCCTCGCTGTGCACGATGCGCGAGTGGAATACCGGCCCGGCGTCGAGTTCGAGCGCCGCGATCGCATTCGGATCGTCGCTCGCCTCCAGCCCCAGCACGCGCGCCGCATGCCGATGGCCGCGCGCCGCGATTTCGTCGGCGATATTGCGGATCTGCAGCACCGTCGATTCGTACTGGCGCGGCGCCACGTACGTGCCCGAGCCGCGCACGCGGTTCAGCACGCCTTCGGCCATCAACTCGCGCAGCGCGCGCGACACCGTCATGCGCGCCACGCCGAACTCTTTCACCAGTTCCGTTTCGGAAGGCACGACGTCGCCGGGCCCCAAGGCGCCGCTTTCGATCTGCGCGAGCACATGGCGCTTGATCTGCTCATAGGCGGGCAACGGGGCACTGCGGACCGTCTTCTTTTGCATGGTCTCGATCTTCGAATGAACGGGTGGTCGCCGCAGCGATGGCCGCCAGTTGCGGCGTGGGCTTGCAGCTTCAGGCGGCCACATTGTACCGCCCCTTAAAGCGGCCCCTACGCAGGCTCGGCCACGAGCGCGGGCTGCCAGCGCGCGAGCACCACGCAGGCGCGCACGCCCCGCCCGTCCGCGCCCGGACTCAGGCTCACCGCGCCCCGATGCGACTGCGCGATCTCGCGCACGATCGCGAGACCCAGACCGGTGCCCTCCGTCTCCGCGGCGGCGCGGAAGAAAGGCTCGAAAACGCGCGCCCGCGCTTCCGCGGGAATGCCGCGGCCGTCGTCGAGCACTTCGAGCGCGACCGTCGCGCCGCTCGCCCGCACCGACACGGTGACATGCCCGCCAGCCGGCGTGTAGCGCAGCGCGTTGTCCACGAGATTGCTGACCATCGCGCGCAACAGTTCGCGATGCCCCTGCACCACCGCCTCGCCCATCTCGCGCGGCAGCTCCGCGCCGAGATCGATACCGCGCGTCTGCGCGAGCAGCGCGAGCGCCTCGACCACTTCGCGCGCGAGCTGCGCCATGTCGACGGGCGCGGCCGGCAACTGCGCCGGGTCGAGCGCCTCGGCCTGCGCGAGCAGCAGCAACTGGTTCGTGAGCGCGACCATCGAGCGGTTGCTCACGTGCATGGCCGCCAGCACTTCGTCGAGCGCGGGATCGACGGCCTTTTGCTGGCGCGCGTACTGCAACTGCGTGCCGAGCAGCGTGAGCGGCGTGCGCAGCTGGTGCGCGGCATCGGCGATGAAGCGGCGCTGCGCCGCCGTCTGCGCCGAAAGGCGTGCAATGCATTGATTGATGGCTTCCACGACGGGCCGCAGTTCGGCATGCAGCCCTTCGGCGCGAATAGGTTCGAGGTGCGAAGGATCGCGGTCCGCCACGTCGTTCTTGAGCTTCATGAGCGGACGCAGCTCGAACGTGAGACCGATGCAGGCGAGCGCCACGGCCAGCATCACCATGCCGATCTGGCGATAGAGCTGGGGACGCCACAGCGCCTCCACCATCGCGTCGCGCGAGCGCTCGGTCTTGCCAACCGAGACACGCACGCGCCAGATGCGGCCATTGTCGTACATGGAGCGCACCACGCTCACGGCGCGCACGGCCTGGCCGCGCAGATCCGCGTCGTACGCCACAGGCGAATCGACGGCGGGCGCCGAGGCCGCATGCGGAAAATCGGGCATGCCCGCGAGCAGCGAGCCGCCCTCCACGTGCACGTTGTAGAACACCTGATCCTGCTGCGGCGAGGCGAAGAGTTCGAGCGCCGCGGGCGGCACGTCGGCGCGCAGCGCGCCATCGGCCCATTGCACGGAACCGGCGATCATGCGCGCGGACGACAGCAGCCGGCCGTCCTGCACCAGATCGGCGGTATGGCGCGCAGCGCGGTACTCGGAGGTCGCCGTGAAACTCACGTAGAGCGCGAGCGGCACGAGCATCCACCACAGCAGGCGAACGCGCAGGCTACCCGTCATGTCGGCACGCGCAAGTCGTCATAGCGTTTCATCCTTCCTGCGCAGCAAATAGCCGAGGCCGCGCAGTGTCACGATCACGGCCGAGCTGCCTTCGAGCTTCTTGCGCAGCCGAGACACGTAGATTTCGATGGCGTCCTCGCTGGGTTCGTCGGCGAGCGTGAAGATCGCATCGACGAGCGCGGCCTTCGAAACGGTCTGGCCGAGGCGCAGCGCCAGCGTTTCGAGCACCGTGCGCTCGCGCGGCGTGACGTTCAGCGGCGCGCCCTTCAGCGTGAACTGGCGTGTGTTGAGGTCGAACACGAGGTCCCCGCAGCCGATCTCGTTCGCGCGCGCGGGCGTTTGCCGGCGAATCAGCACCTTGATGCGCGCCACCAGTTCGCGCACCTCGAACGGCTTGACGAGATAGTCGTCGGCGCCGGCGCCGAGCAGCTCCACCTTTTCGTCGATCGAGCCGCTCGCCGTGAGCACCATCACGGGCGTCGCGTCGCCGCGCTGGCGCAGCCGACGCAGCACGTTCTTGCCCGAGAGCTTCGGCAAATTGAGGTCGAGCAGCACCACATCGTAGTGGTTGGACTGCAGCAGGTGGTCGGCGGCTTCGCCGTCCTGCACGGCGTCGAAGGCGAACGCCTGCTCCTCCAGCGTCTTGACGAGCCAGTGCGCCAGCGTGGGATTGTCTTCGATCAGCAGCAACTTCATGGGCGGGTACGGGCAAAGGCGAAGGCCGTTTCGGGGGAATCGATTGTGCCGCTGCCGGCGCGCCGCCGCCCTGCGGGTTAACACGGACGATTTTGCACGGCGCCCGAAGGCTGGCAGAAGGCTTACGGTTTTTATAATCGGCTGCATCCACCAAAAAGCGCCCGCATGGACGGCGCACACCTTCAGGAGACTCCACGATGCCTACCTTGCGCCAGATCGCCGCTGTATCGAGTGTCGCGTTCGCCCTCGCCGCCGGCTCCACGGCTGCCCACGCGGAAAAGATCACGATCATGGTTGGCGGCGCAACCAAGATCATCTATCTGCCCGCCAAACTGACCGAGCAGCTCGGCTACTTCAAGGACGAGGGCCTCGACGTCGAAATCCAGTCGCAGCCGGCCGGCGTGGACGCGGAGAACGAACTGCTCGCGGGCGCGGTGCAAGGTGTGGTGGGCTTCTACGATCACACCATCGACCTGCAGAGCAAGGGCAAGGAAGTGCAGACGCTCGTGGTGTTCGGCCAGGTGCCGGGCGAAGTGGAAATGGTGTCGAACGCGGCGGCCGGCACGGTCAAGAGCATGGCCGACGTGAAGGGCAAGACGCTCGGCGTGACGGGCCTCGGCTCCTCCACGAGCTTCCTCACGCAGTACCTCGCGCAGCGCTCGGGCGTGCCCTCCAACCAGTACACGCTGCTGCCGGTGGGCGCGGACAACACCTTCATCGCGGCGATCAAGCAGAACCGCATCGACGCCGGCATGACCACGGAGCCCACGGTCTCGCGTCTGCTGCAAACCGGCGACGCCAAGGTGCTCGTCGACATGCGCACGCTCGAAGGCACGCGCGCGGCGCTCGGCGGCACTTACCCCGCTTCGAGCTTCTACGTGCAGCGCGCCTGGGCGCAGTCGCACAAGGACGAAGCGACGAAGCTCGCGCACGCGTTCTCACGTACGCTCAACTTCATCGCCACGCATAGCGCCGACGAAATCGCCGCGAAGATGCCGAAGGACTACTACGGCAACAACAAGGATCTCTACGTGGCCGCGCTGAAGTCTTCGCTGCCGATGTTCACGAAGGACGGCCGCATGCCCGCCGACGGCCCCGATACGGTGCTCAAGGTGCTCTCGGCGTTCAATCCTTCGGTGAAGGGCAAGCACATCGACCTCGCGAAGACTTACTCGAACGACTATCTGCCGGCTGCGACCGCCACGGCGTCGAAGTAAACCACGCAACCGGCCCCACGTTCAGCCCACTGAGACAATGACTTCCTCCCATTCCCAAGGCACGCCGGCCATCGAGCTGCGCAATGTGTCGTGCCGCTTCATTTCACCGGACGGCAAGGCGACTGTCGCCCTGCGCGACTTCAGCATGTCGGTCGCGCGCGGCGAGTTCGTCGCGATCGTCGGGCCCACGGGCTGCGGCAAGTCCACCACGCTCAGCATGATCACGGGCCTGCTCAAACCCACCACGGGCGAAGTGCGCGTGATGGGCGCGCCCGTGAACGGCATCGATCCGCGCATCGGCTTCGTGTTCCAGGCCGACGCCGTGTTCCCGTGGCGCTCGGTGCTCGACAACGTGGCGGCCGGTCCGCTCTATCGCGGCCGCTCGAAGTCGGCGGCCTACGAGGAAGCCAACGAATGGCTGCGCCGCGTGGGCCTCGCCAACTTCGGCAAGCACTATCCGCATCAGCTTTCGGGCGGCATGCGCAAGCGCGTGGCGCTGGCGCAGACGTTCATCAACAAGCCAGAAATCCTGCTGATGGACGAGCCGTTCTCGGCGCTCGACATGCAAACGCGCACGCTCATGCAGGACGAGCTGCTGCAGCTGTGGGGCGGCACGGGCTCGGTCGTGTTCGTCACGCACGACCTCGAAGAAGCCATTGCGCTCGCCGACCGCGTGTTCGTGCTGACCGCGCGCCCGGCCACGCTCAAGAAGGTCTACGAGATCGATCTGCCGCGCCCGCGCGTAACGTCCGAAATCCGCTACGCGCCGCACTTCGTCGAACTGTCGCGCCAGATCTGGCACGACCTGCGCGAAGAAGTGCAGATCGCCTAACACCGGAGCCGTTCACTATGTCCACCCCGCAACAAACCCTGCCGCAAGGCCTCGATACCGCCTCGCTCGACGCCGTCGAGCGCGCCGCGCAGAAGCGCATTCGTCAGCGCAATCTGCTCGTCATTTCGCTGCGTATTCTCGTGCTCGTCGTCGTGCTCGGCGGCTGGGAACTCGCCGCGCGCCTCAAATGGATCGACCCGTTCTTCTTCTCGATGCCCACGGCGATCTTCGACCAGATCATCGACTGGTTCGTGAACGGCACCTCGCAGGGGCCGCTGCTCACGCAGGTCTGGGTCACGCTGGAAGAAACGGGCCTCGGCTTCATCATCGGCTCGGTGGCCGGCGTGTTCTGCGGCATCGTGCTTGGCCGCAACAAGCTGCTCTCCGACGTGTTCAGCCTCTACATCAAGATCGCCAACTCGATTCCGCGCGTGGTGCTCGGCTCGGTGTTCGTGATCGCGCTGGGGCTCGGCATGGCGTCGAAAGTGGCGCTCGCCGTGGTGATGGTGTTCTTCGTGGTGTTCGCCAATGCGTTCCAGGGCGTGCGCGAGGCCGACCGCTACATGATCGCCAATGCGCAGATTCTCGGCGCGTCGCGCCGCCAGGTGACGACCTCGGTCGTGATTCCCTCGGCGCTTTCGTGGATTCTCGCGAGCCTGCACGTGAGCTTCGGCTTCGCGCTGGTCGGCGCCGTGGTGGGTGAATTCCTGGGTTCGAAGCAAGGCATCGGCTTGCTGATCTCGACGGCACAGGGCGCGTTCAATGCGAGCGGCGTGTTCGCCGCGATGATCGTGCTCGCTGTGGTCGCGCTGGCCGCCGACTATGTGCTTACCGCGCTCGAGCATCGCTTGCTCAAGTGGCGGCCCACGCCTTCGAACTGATTCAGTCAGCTTCCCCTGTCCGGACCGCGTGAGACGCGAGAGCTTGCCTGGTCCGTGATCCGCGGCGCACTGCCAGTGCGCCGCGTTTTTTTTGGGCCTGCCAAACGCTACTTGGGCTGCGCAACGGTACGCAGATACGGCTTGAGCGTCTTGAAGCCCTGCGGATACTTCTGCCTGGCCGCATCGTCGGAAACCGAAGTCGGAATGATGACGTCGTCGCCCGGCTTCCAGTTCACCGGCGTCGCCACCGAGTGCTTCGCCGTGAGCTGCAGCGAATCGAGCAGGCGCAGCACCTCGTCGAAATTGCGGCCCGAACTCATCGGGTAGACGAACATCGCCTTCACCTTCTTGTCCGGCCCGATGAGAAACACTGCGCGTATCGTGGCGTTGTCGGCCGCCGTACGCGGGCTGGCGCCGCTTGCGTTCGGGTGGATCATGTCGTAGAGCTTCGCGACGTGCAGATCCGGGTCGCCGATCATCGGATAATTGACGGCGCTCCCCTGCGTTTCCTCGATGTCCTTCGCCCACCTCGCATGGTCGTCGACCGGGTCAATGCTCAGACCGATGATCTTCGTGTTGCGCTTGTCGAACTCCGGCTTGAGCTTCGCCATATAGCCGAGTTCCGTCGTACAAACGGGAGTGAAGTCTTTCGGATGCGAGAACAGAATGGCCCATTGGTCGCCGATCCATTCGTGGAAACGGATCTTGCCTTCGGTGGTCTCCGCGGTGAAATCGGGTGCATCTTCTCCAAGACGAATCGTCATCTTCTGTCTCCTGAATGCAGTGATTTACAGTTCGTGAGGGTCTGCTTGCGCGCAGAAAGTGGTTCCCGCTTCTGCATTTTAGGTAGTCCGCGTGACGCTTATGAAATTTCTTTATGATTTCATTTTAATTACCACAACCATACATTCAGGCCTCATTTAGCATTAAAAACCTGCATCGGCACGCTATCGCAGCCTTGACATCCACTCAGCATGAAGCGAATAATGCGTCGTTCGATAAGCGAAACCGTGTTCGAATTGCGAACACGAGAACAACAATAACGGGCTGGCCGTCTTGCCGTGCAAATGCGCGCGTGCAAGGCGTGATATGAACCCGCTGCGCCGGGGCGGCATCGCCTCTCGCTGATGGAGGAGCCGCACCTGCCTCCCCGCCCACCACGCGCCTGGCTCGCCAGCCGCACGGTGCCGGGACCACCCGCATGCAACGCCTCCTGTCCGCTCCGGCCAGCCAGTAGCCACACGCTACGAACTAGCGCAAAGAGCATGAAAAGAGACCTCCAGACTGAAACGCGCGATTCCCGCCAGGGTGTCGTCGCCGCCCTCGTGTATGTTTTCGAGCGGGTCATGCCCGACCCCTTCGTTCTGTCCATCTGCCTCACCTTCTTCGTCGCTGTGCTCGCGCTCGTCATCGCGCCGCACGGCAATCTCCCCACGCTGCTCAGCTCCTGGTACGAAGGCACGTTCGGCATTCTCGGCTTCGCGCTGCAGATGATCCTGATCCTCGCCACGGGCTACGCCATTGCCGAAGCGCCCGTGATCCAGCGCGTGCTGCGCGCGCTCGCGGCCAAGGCGCAAACGCCGGCGCGCGCCGCGCTGCTGGTGTTTCCGGTGGTCGCGATCGCCGCGTGGCTGAACTGGGGCCTGGGCCTGATCGTGGGCGCGCTGCTCTCGCGCGAAATCGCGAAGCGCGTGAACGTGGATTTCGCGTGGCTCGTGGCGGGCAGCTATTCGGCATGGTCGATCTGCAATAGCGGGCTCTCCAGCTCGATCGCCCTTTCGCAGGCCTCGCACGGCAACGCGCTCAATCTCGTGGAAAAGGCGACGGGCCAGGTGATTCCGCTCAGCCAGACCGTCTTCGCGCCGTTCGTCTTCATCCCCACCGTGCTCGTGGTGGTCGTGATGACGTTCATCTTCATCCGCATGCATCCGAAGCCCGAGCACGTGGCGCCGTTCAGCCAGGCGGCCGAAGCCGAAGCGAACGATGCCGGCGCCAGCGACGACCCGCACGCGCGCGTCGGCAACGGCACGCCTTCGTTCGCATCGCGCCTCGAGCAGTCGATGCTCGGCACGCTGCTGCTGATCGTGCTCGGCGCGGGCTATCTGGCGATGGAATGGAGCGAAAAGGGTTTCGATCTCGACATCAACACGACGATCCTGATCTTCCTGCTGATCGGCCTCGCGCTGCAGCGCACGCCTATCGCCTACGCGAACGCCATTCGCCGCGCCGCGCGCCAGACCGGCTCCATGCTGCTGCAGTACCCCGTGTACGGCGGCATCATGGGCGTGATGAAGGGCACGGGCCTCGCCTCGATGATCGCCAAGGCTTTCGTCACGATCGCCACGCCGCTTTCGCTGCCGCTCTGGAGCTATCTGAGCTCGCTCATCATCACGCTGCTCGTGCCGAGCGCGGGCGGCCACTGGGCCGTGCAAGGGCCGTTCGTGCTGCCCGCCGCGCTGAGCCTGCACGCCTCGGTGCCGCGCACTGCCATGGGCGTGGCGATGGCCGAGAACGTCTCGAACATGCTGCAGCCGTTCTGGGCCGTGCCGATCGTCGCGATCGCGGGCATCCGCATCCAGCGCGTGATGGGCTATACCGCGGTGACGTTCGCCGTGTCGCTCGTGATCTACGCCGCCGCGCTCTGGCTCGTGCCCTGAGCGTCGAGCGGTTGCGCCACGAAGGAAGGCGCTGCGCCTGCCGCTCTTAGCGGTTCGGGCAGCGCCTTTTTTTCATGCGGCGCGCGTGAGCCGCGCTGGCCTCGCGGCTCGCGAAGATCGGCGACAATGGGCAAGCCTCGACGGCGGCACGCCGCCCCGAATCGATCTGCGATGCGAACCAGGAGACTGCCATGACCGCCAGCGCGCCGCCCAACCCACCCTCATCGTCATCGTCCGGCTCCGGCGAAGACGGCGGCGAGCTCGATCCGCGTTTCGTCGAATTCGCGCGCCAGGTGTTCGACACCGCGCGCCGCGGCGAAGCCAACACGCTCGCCACGCTCATCGAACAAGGCCTGCCGCCGAACCTTCGCAACGAAAAAGGCGACAGCCTCGTGATGCTCGCGAGCTATCACGGCCACGCCGCCGCCGTGCGCACGCTCGTGCAGCACGGCGCCGACCCCAATCTGCGCAACGACAACGGGCAAACGCCGATCGCGGGCGCGGCCTTCAAGGGCTACGCCGACGTGATCAGCACCCTGCTGGAAAACGGCGCCGACGTGGAAGGCGCCTCTCCCGACGGCCGCACGGCGCTGATGATCGCCGCCATGTTCAACCGCTCCGACATCGTCGACCTGTTGCTGGCGCGTGGCGCGAACCCGGCGGCGCACGACGCCGCGGGCAACACCGCGCTCGACGTGGCGAACGCGATGGGCGCGGTGGACACGGCCACCCAGCTCGCCGGGAAAAGCGGCGGCAAAAACGCGTGAAAAGAGCGCGTGAATCTTGGGGCGCGATGGGCAGGCACGCGAAACGCTGCAAAACGCATAACGGCACGCGCGATCCTGGTGTCACTCCTGGTTTGCATACAACGCGCCGCCAGGCGACGCTATCCATGTAACACCCGTGCGTGCAGCGCCAGTGCGGGGCAGGCGATTTTCCACGAGCCGTGATATCGTTTTGTCATCGGATTCGAAGTCTGCACGCACCCGTCAATCGAACTCTGTTACTTTCGCGAGCGTCGCCATGAGTGATGTACGCCACCATCTGAGTCCGCGCGATCGCGTGGAGCTGCTCTGCTGGCTCACCTGCGGGAGCCTCGGGGCCTACTATCTCAACGAATCCTGGCCCAACGCTGCCTTTCACGTCCAGGCGGCGCACAAGTGGCTCGACCGTCACGCGCGCGAGGCCGACTGGCTCGCGATCGCGCGCCTCGCCGCCATGGCGCAGGACATCGCGCAGCAGCACGCATGGTTCGTGGACGCGGTCTGGGCGCGCGACGCCGTCGAGGAAATTCTCGACACCGACGACCTGAACTACCAGGCCAAGCTCGTCCTGCAAGTGCTCAAGGACTGCGAACGCGCGCTCGCCGACCGCCGCCCCGCCGACTAGAACGGAATCCGATAAGCGGGGTTCCCCACACAGGCCACGCGTTTCTCCATCAAATGATGGACGCGTGGCGGTTATCCTCAGAACATACTCCCGCTTGCAGCGCCGGCCCCCCTTTTCCTCTTCGCCGGCCGCTCGCCCACGCGGGAGAACCCAGATGACTCGCCCCCTCGCCCTGACGTTCGCCGCCGCGCTGCTCGCGTTGGCGTCGGCGAGCCCTGCTGCGCTCGCGCAAACCGGCGGCCACACAACCGCCCTCAACGCCGCCCGGCCCATTCAGCTGCAAAAAGTCGCGAAGCCGGCGCCCAAAGCCCAGGCAACCGCGAAAGCCACCAAGCCCGTTCCGCAATCGCTGCGCTGGCTGATGTCCGAATCTCCATGAAACGAACCGGCGCGCCCGCGCCAGGTTCGCCCCTCGCCACCCCGCCTCGAAGCGCAGCCGTCGCAGCTCAGGACTGCGACGGCTTCGCGCTGTCTGCCGCCGGCGGCGGAGTTGCCGGCGTCCAGCCATAACCGAGCGCCTTGTACAGGCTCACGATCTGCGCGAGTTCCTGGTCCTGCAGCGACGACTGCTGCAATTGCGCGTTGAAGAGACTGCGCTCGGCGTCGAGTACTTCCAGATAGCTCGTGTAGCCGCCTTCGTACAGATCGCGCGCGACTGACGTGTATTCCGTGAGCGCGGCCACCTGGCGCGTCGTCGAATCCAGCTGATCGCGCGTGCGCGCGACGCCCACGAGCGCATTCTCGACATCGGCGAACGCCTGCTGGATCGCCTGCTCGTAGTTAAAAAGCGCTTCCTGCTGCACGGCTTCGGCCTGATGCACGCCGCCCGCGATCGCGCCGCCCTCGAAAATCGGCTGCGTGACCGCGCCCGCAAACGACCATACCCGCGCGGGGCCGGTCCAGAGCCCCGAGAGCGCCGTGCTCGCCGCGCCGAACAGACCCGTGAGCGAAATCTGCGGGAAATACAGCGCGCGCGCCGCGCCGATCGACGCATTCGCCGAAACGAGCGTTTGTTCGGCCTGCAGAATATCGGGCCGCCGCTCCAGCAGCGTCGACGGCAGGCCGGCGGGAATGGCGGGCGCAGTGAGCTCGGTGATCGACTTGCCGCGCGGAATCGGCCCCGGATTCTGGCCCAGTAGCAGCGAAATGGCGTCTTCCTGGGTCGCGATCTGTTGCTGGATCGAGTACACGGAGGTCTGCGCCGACTGGTACTCCGACTGCGCCTGGCTCACCTGCAACCGCGAAACGACACCGCCCGCATAGCGCTCGTTGAAGAGATCGAGCGCGCCCTTGCGGCTTTCGAGCGTGTCCTGCGCGATGACGAGCTGATTGTCGAAGTCGCGCAGCTGCAGATACGACGTGGCCACGTTCGCGATGATGGCGATGCGCGTGGCCTGCTGCGCGGACTGCGTGCTCATGTAATCGGCGCGCGCGGCTTCGGTGAGCCTGCGCAAGTGGCCGAATAAATCGAGTTCCCAGGACACTGCGCCGTTCAGCTCCACCTGGTTGCCGACCACGGGCGGGAAGCCGGGCGCCGGCACGCCACGGCTGCGCGACGCACCGAAGTTCGCCGACACCTGCGGGAACAGGCCCGCGCGCGTCACGACGTAACGCCCGTAGAACTCCTCGACGCGGGCCGCCGCAATCAGCAGATCCTTGTTCTGCGTAAGCGCCCTCGCGACGAGGTCGTTGAGCACCGGGTCGTTGAACTGCGTCCACCAGTCGAGCGTAGTATCGACGGCTTCCGCCTGCGGCGAGGCGTAGCGAAACGTCGACGGCGTCTCGACCGCCGGGCGATGATAGTCGGGCCCGACCGCGCAGGCGCCAAGGCAAGCCGTCGCAATGGCCAGCCCGAGCGGCCGCAGCTTGCGATTGGCGAGATTCAAACGTGTCTTCATCGCTCAGCCCTCCTGCGAAGGCGGCGCCACGGGGGGCGTGCCGGGATGCGGCGTGGCGTCCGTTTTCTTGCGCGACGAGAGCGTTTCCAGTCCCCAGAAGAACATCGGAATGAAGAACAGCGCGATCACCGTGGCGCCGAGCATACCCGCGATCACGCCGGTGCCGAGCGAGCGCCGGCTCGCGGCCGATGCGCCGCTGGCGATGGCGAGCGGCACGCAGCCCAGGATGAACGCGAGCGAGGTCATGATGATCGGCCGCAGACGCAGCTTGGCGGCATGCAGCGCCGCCTCGTACGGCGACATGTTCTCCTTCTCGCGCATTTCGACGGCGAACTCGAAGATCAGAATGGCGTTCTTCGCCGCGAGCGCGATCAGCACGGTCAAGCCGATCTGGAAGTAGACGTCGTTTTCCATGCCGCGCAACAGGATGCCCACCAGCGCCCCGAAAATCGCGAATGGCACGGCCAGCAGCACGCCAACCGGCAGCGACCACTTCTCGTACTGCGCCGCGAGAATGAGGAACACCATCAGCAGTGCGAAGCCGAACACGAGCGCCGCCGTCGACCCGGCCTTCTTCTCTTCGTACGCCTGGCCGCTCCATTCGTAGCTGTAGCCGTCGCCCAGCACTTCGTTGGCGATCTGCTCCATCGCCGCGATCGCCTCGCCCGAGCTGCGGCCCGGCGCCGCGTCGCCGGTGATCTTCGCCGCCGGGAAGTTGTTGAAGCGGTTGACGATGTCAGGTCCAGGCACGAAACGCGAAGTCGTCACGGCCTTGATCGGCACCATGTCGTTGTTGCGGTTGCGCACATAGAGCTGCTGGATATCGTCCGGGCTCAAGCGGTATTGCGGTTCGGCCTGGATGATCACCTGGAACAGACGGCTGCCCTTCGGGAACTGGCTCACGTACAAGGAACCGAACATCGTCTGGAGTGCAGAATAGATGTCCTGAACCGGAACGCCGAGCGTCTCCGCCCGCTCGCGGTCCACTTCCACGAGCAACTGGCGAGAATTCGTGTTGATGGTCGAATTCACGCCGCGCAGCGCCGGGTTCTGGCGCGCCTTCGCAATCACCTGGCGCACCTTGTCTTCGAGCTGCTGATAGCTGCCGTCGCCGGTGCTCTGCAGCCAGAACTCGAAGCCGCCCGTTGTGCCGAGGCCCGGAATCGACGGTGGATTGAGCGGCACGACCACGCCGTCCTTGAACGTGGAGAACGCCTTGGTGGCGTCGCGGATCAAGTCCTGCGCGGTGCCGTTCTCGCCGCGATCCTTGAAGCCCTTGAGCGTCACGAACAGCGTGCCCGCGTTCGACTTGTACTGCGAGTCGATCAGGCTGTAGCCGATCGGCGCCGCCACCGAACTCACGGCAGGCTGTTTCGCGAACCAGTCTTCCGCTTTCTTCGAAAGGTCGCCGGTGCGGTCCAGACTCGCCGCGTCGGGCATCACGACCGCGCCGAACAGATAGCCCTGATCCTCCACGGGCAGGAACGACGATGGAATATGTTTGAACAGGCCGACGGTTGCGATCAGCATCACGACGATCAGCCCGATGGAGAGGATCACGCGGCGTATCGCCGTCTGCACCCAGCTGCCATAGCCGTTGGTCAGGTTATCGAACTTCTCGTTGAACCAGCGGAAAAAGTGGTTCTTCTTGTGCTCGCCCGGCTTGAGCAGGATGGCCGCGAGCGCGGGCGAAAGCGTGAGCGCGACGATACCCGAAAGCACCACCGAGACCGCGATCGTCACCGCGAACTGCTTGTAGAGCTGCCCCGTGATGCCCGAGAGAAACGCCACCGGGATGAACACCGCGAGCAGCACCAGCACGATCGCCACCACCGGTCCGCTCACTTCGTCCATCGCGCGCTTGGCCGCTTCCTTGGGTGGCAGCTTGAACTCGCTCATGTTGCGCTCGACGTTTTCGATCACCACGATCGCGTCGTCCACCACGATACCGATGGCCAGCACCATGCCGAACAACGTGAGCATGTTGATCGAGAAGCCGAACGCCTCCATGCCGATGAACGCGCCGATGATCGACACGGGCACCGCGAGCAGCGGCACGAGCGTCGCCCGGAAGCTTTGCAGGAAGATGTACACCACGATGATCACGAGAATCACCGCATCGCGCAGCGTATGGACCACCTCGTTGATCGACTCGTGCACGAACTCGGTCGTATCGAGCGCGACTTCATACTTGAGACCGGGCGGAAAGTTCTTGTTCAACTGCTCGAGCGTCTGGCGCACCTGCTTGGCCACTTGCAGCGCATTCGCGCCCGGCTGCTGATACACGGCGAGCAGCGTGGCCGTCTTGCCGTTGTAGCGGCCGCGCAGCGAATAGTCCTTGGCGCCCAGATCCGCGTGGCCGATGTCCTTGAGGCGCACGATCGCCGCATCGCCCGACGCCGCGCGCAGGATGATGTTGTCGAAATCGGCGGGCTCGGTGAGACGGCCCTTCGTCGTCACCGGGAAGGTCTGGTTCACGGGCTTGTCGGTCGGCGCCTGGCCGAGCCGGCCCGCGGAGAACTGCTGGTTCTGCTGCGCAATCGCGTTCTGCACGTCGGCCACGGTAATGCCGAGCTTCGCCATGCGGTCGGGCTTGAGCCACACGCGCATCGCATAGTCGGCAGAACCGAAGATCGACGCCTGGTTCGCGCCCGGAATGCGCTTGAGCGCGTCGAGCACGTAGACGTTCGCGAAGTTCGCCACATAGGACGCATCGTAGGCGTTATCGGGCGAATAGATCGCGATCACCATCATGAACGCCGACGAGCGCTTCTGCACCGACACGCCCTGGGCCGTCACCGAGTCGGGCAGGAAAGGCAGCGCGAGGTTCACGCGGTTCTGCACGTCCACCTGGGCGAGCGACGGATCGGTGCCGATATTGAAGTAAACCGTGAGCGTCATGTTGCCCGTCGAGGAACTCGACGAGTTCATGTACATCATGTTGTCCGCGCCGTTCACCTGCTGTTCGATCGGCGCGGCCACGTTCTGCGCGACGATATCGGCGCTCGCGCCCGGATACGTCGCGCTCACCGTGATGGTGGGCGGCGCGATGTCCGGAAACTGCGCGATCGGCAGGTTGAACATCGACACCAGACCGGCGACGACGAGCACGATCGAGAGGACCGACGCGAAAATTGGCCGGTCAATAAAGAAGTGGGAGAACTTCATCGTTCAGCCTCCCGCGGCGGGCGAGAACGTGACGTCCACGCGGCGGGATTTGTCGGGCGGATCGTTGGCGACGATCTGCGCCGGCTTGCGCATTTCGATGCGCTCGGTTTTCACGCCGGCCACGACCAGCGCGGCGCGCACCGTGCCTGCGCGGGCGGCCGCGAGACGCTGGTTCGCGGCTTGCGAGCCGCTCGAATCGGTGTAGCCCGAAATCACCACGCGCATGCCCGGCTCGGCGACGAGACGGCGCGCCACGGCCGCAAGCGCGTCGGCCGACTGGGCGTCGAGGCTCGAACTGCCCGACGCGAAGTAAAGCGCGGTGCGTTCGCCCATCACGTCGGCAGCGCCGGATGCCGCGCGCGGTTGCGCGGCGATCGTGCCCGCGCCGGCCTGCGCGTTGGCGCTGGCATTCGCAGCCGCCGGGCCGGAAGCCCCGGCCGCGCCCGCTTGCGCCCCGCCGCCTGCGCCGGCGCCGGGCCCGCCGATATTGACAGTTGCGGGCGGCGTGGCCACGAGGTTCGCCTTGACCGGCGCACCGGGCATGAGCCGCAGCGTATTGTCGATGACGACATGATCGCCCGGATGCAAACCCGACTTGATCACCCAGTCGTTGCCATTCCATTCACCCGTTTCCACCACACGCTGCTGCGCCTTGCCGTCCTTGTCGACGGTCCACACATACGCGCCGCGCGGCCCCTGCTGCACCGCCGACTGCGGCACGGCCACCGCGGAAGTCCGCAGCGCGCCCAGCAGCTTGATACGCACGAACTGACCGGGCCGCAGCGACCCCGTGGGGTTAGGCATGGCGGCGCGAATCAGGTAGGTGCCGGTTTCCGAACTGAGCGAGGCATCGGTAAACGCGATGTGACCGCGTTCGGGATAGATGCTGCCGTCGGCGAGCACGATCACCGCTTCGAGCTTACCGACGGGCGGCAGCTTGAGCGTGCCGTTCTGCGTTTGCGTGCGCAGATCGAGCATCTCGTTCTCGGAGAGCGAGAAGTTGATCCACATGGGATCGAGCTTCGCCACATAGGTGAGCAGGCTATTGGTCGCATCGATATACGAACCGTCCTGCTTCTTCGCAAAGCTCGAAAGACCGGTGACGGGCGCAACGATCTTCGTATAGCCGAGATTGAGCGTCGCGCTGATGACATTCGCCCGCGCGCCTTCGACCGCGGCGGCGGCCGCCTGCTCCTGGCCGACCGAGTCGTCGAGATCCTTCTGGCTCAACGCGTTCTTCGCGGCGAGCGGACGCACGCGATTGAGGTTGGCCTGCGCGGTGACGAGCCGCGCCTTCTGCTGCGCAAGCTCGGCCTGCGCGGCGTCGAGCGCGGCCTCGAAGGGCTTGCGGTCCATGACGAACATCACGTCGCCCGCATGGACCAGCGAGCCTTCTGTATACACGCGCTTTTCGAGGAAGCCGTTCACGCGCGCGCGAATTTCGACCTGCTGCGAGCTTTCTGTCTGCCCTACGTATTCAAAGACCACCGGCACGTCGCGCAGCGCCACATTGATCACGTCGACGTTTGCGGCAGGTCGTGTTTCAGCAGCAGGTTTGTTGTCATGACATGCAACGACGCTAACCAGCAATCCAAGCGACAGACACAAGCTGGCCACCCGAAATCCGTGAGTCATGCTGTTCTCCGTTGTTATCGACGATCTGCGCTGGACCGACGAACCCCAAATCAGGCGCGCGCGGGCGATCGAGTCGGATCAAATCGCCAAACTGACTTTGGTGCTCGAACAGATACTACTGTTTTTCGGGAGAACGCTGAATCAGGACGGCCAAAAAGTCGCACGCGATGACGAGACGGCACTCGTGGAGCAATAGTGACCGAAATCGTTTCGAAATCCGAAACGAAGGTGCGCTAATGGTTCGTTAACGTGCGCATGAATATGCGCCACGCTTGCGTAGGGACAAAGGGAGAGCGCGTGAAGCGGAGATTGCGGACGCACGGAAAATGCGTCGCGTGAACTGCCGACGGGAGAACTTAGAGGCGTGTCGCAGCCGTCGCAGCGGCGGCTGCAACACGCGTTGCGAATCAGGCGGCGCGATCGAGCCGGCGCACCGTGCCGAATTCCGCACACGAAAGCGTGCGCATGAGCAGCGCCATGGCCTCGGCCACGCGGCGGCGATCGAGTTCGACGTGCAGGCAAGCGAGATCGCTGCGGCGATCGATATCGATTGTATGCACGCCGAGCGCGCTGCCAACCAGACCATGCAACGTGCAGCGAGCGAGTTGCGCTTCACTCGTGGGCACGCGCACGACCAGTTGCACCGTTGCGCGATGAGTTGCCGGGTGAAGCGGCTTGCGCGCATTGCGCAGCGAGATGACGGGCCGCGGCGCGGCGGCGGAGCGGGCACCTCGGGAAATCGGGCCCTGCGAGACGATAGACGGCATACGTGTTGTGCGCACGCCGCCGTTCGGGGCGGCGCGCTTGAGTTGAACACGAACCGATTCTAGGCAGCGCCGCGTAAACGTCTGGTAAATAAACAGGACACGGCCGCTAAAAGTGCGTAGCGGCCGAAGAGAGGTCTCAATCGAGCGGACGGCCCGCCGGCTCGCGAATGAGCGGCAATGCGAGCAATGAGACCGCGCCGCAGCCGATCAGATACCAGGCGGGCGCGAGCGGATTGTCGAGCAGCTTGATGAGCCAGGTCGCGAAGAACTGCGCGAAGCCGCCGAAGATCGACACGCCCACGCAATACACCACCGACATGCCCGTCACGCGAATCGACTGAGGAAAGAGTTCGGGCAGCATCACGATATTGGGGACCGCCGTGAACGCGACGATCGCGCCCAGCACGGCCACGACCGCGAGCACGGTGGCGACGCTCGGCATGGCGTGGATGATCATGAAGGCCGGATAGATCACGGCGATCAGCAGCACGCGCGAGACACCCATCACCCACTTGCGGCCCAGGCGGTCGGAAAGCGAGCCGGCGAACGGCGAGCAGATCGCCGTGACGAGCGCGGCGACGAGGGCCGCGCTCATGCCGACCGACATCGGCAGGCCTAGAATCTTGATCGCATAGGTCGACATGTAGAACAGCACAATATAGTTCGCTGCAGTGCCGCCGATGGTCGTGACGACGCCGGCTACGAGCGCCGTGCGATGACGCCCGAAAATCTCGCGCAGCGGCCGCGCCATGTCGGCCACGGGTTCGGCGTCTTCGACTTCGACGGGGTTCGCGAGCGTTTCGTCGAGATGGCGGCGGATATACACGCCCACCGGCACGACCAGCATGCCGATCACGAACGGCACGCGCCAGCCCCAGCTTTCGAGCGCGGCCTGCGAGAGCATGGTGGACAGCGCCACGCCGATGAGCGCGCCGCACACCGTGTTCAGGCCCTGGCTCACAAACTGCCAGCTGCCGTAGAAGCCCCGCGAACGGTCGTCGGCGTATTCGAGCAGGAGCGATGTCGAGGCGCCCACTTCGCCGCCCACCGCGAAGCCCTGCACGAGACGCGCGAGCAGGATCAGCGCGGGCGCCGCGAGCCCGATCTGCGCATAGGTGGGCGCGAACGCGATGAGCGCCGAGCCTAGCGCCATGAGCCAGAGCGTGAGCGTCATGGCGGCCTTGCGGCCCACGCGGTCCGCAAACGCACCGATCACGATGCCGCCGACCGGACGCACGACGAAACCCACGCCGAAGCTGCCGACGGCGAGCATCAACTGGTTCAGCGAGCCATGCACCGGGAAGTACAGCGAGCCGATGATCGAGGCAAAGAAGCTGTAGACCGTGAAGTCGAAGAACTCGAGCCCGTTGCCGAGCGTGATCGCGAAGATGGCCTTCGCGCGCGAGCGGCGCGTGGAAGCCGGGGCGGCAGCGGTCGGCGCCTGAATCGACGTGGCGTTCATCGGGTGTCTCCTCGTGTGTCTCGTGTCTCGTATCGTGGTGCGTGCGCCCGCTGGCTGCGGGCTTCAGCCGAGCAGGAAGCGTTCGGCGAGCTGCACCCAGTATGCCGCGCCGGTGGCGAGGCAGTCGTCGTTGAAGTCGTAGCCGGGGTTGTGCACCATGCAGCCGCCCTCCCCGTCGCCGTTGCCGATGATGAGATAGCTGCCCGCGCAGCGCTCGAGCAGGAACGAGAAGTCCTCGCTGCCGGTGAGCGGCGCCATGTCGTGAATGAGGCCGTCTTCGCCGAGCCAGTCGCGCGCCACATCCTGCGCGAACGCCGTCATCGCCGCGTCGTTCACGAGCACCGGGTAGCGGCGCTGGTAGTCGATGCGCGCCGTCGCACCGTAGGCGCTTGCCTGCGCGTGCACGAGCGCGGTGATGCGCTCCTGCAGCAGGTCGCGCACTTCGGGGCGCAGCGCGCGCACCGAGAGGCGCATCTGCGCGGTTTGCGGAATCACGTTGGGGGCGTCGCCCGAATGGATCGCGCCCACAGTGACGATCGCCATGTCGAGCGGCGGCACGTTGCGCGACACGATGGTCTGCAGCGCGAGCACGACGTTGGCGCACACCACCACCGGGTCGATCGCCTTATGCGGCACCGCGCCATGACCGCCGCGCCCGTCGATGTCGATGATCACCGTGTCCGACGAAGCCATGAACGGGCCCGCGCGAAAACCGAGCTTGCCCGTGGGGAAGCCCGGCATGTTGTGCATGGCGAACACGGCGTCGCAGGGAAAGCGCTCGAAAAGGCCTTCGTCGAGCATGCGCTTCGCGCCGCCCAGGCCTTCTTCGGCGGGCTGGAAAATGAGGTGCAGCGTGCCGCTGAAGTTGCGCGACTGCGCGAGATGCTTCGCCGCCGCGAGCAGCATGGCGGTGTGGCCGTCGTGGCCGCACGCGTGCATCTTGCCCGGAATGCGGCTCGCGTAATCGAGGCCGGTGTTTTCGTGGATGGGGAGCGCGTCCATGTCGGCGCGCAGGCCGAGGCGCTGCTTGCCGTCGCCCACCTTGAGCGTGCCCACGACACCCGTGCCGCCGAGCCCGCGGTGCACCTCGTAGCCCCACTCGGTGAGGCGCTGCGCGACGAGGCCGCTCGTGACGAATTCTTCGAAGCCCAGTTCGGGATGCGCGTGGATCTCGTGGCGCAGCGCGATCATCTCTTCTTCGATCGCGGCGATTGCGGCCGGGATAGCCATCGTGTTCATACGAATTCTCTCCAGAGGGGACGACGAATTCGCTCGAGAATAATGACGTCTGTTTGGCGCCGACAGCCCTAAAATAGTTGGCCCGCCAACCAGAAGTGCGCACTCGGGTTATCCCTTATGAAGTTCCACCAGTTCCGCGCGCTCGTCGCCATGGCCGATACCGGCAGTATTCGCGCGGCCGCGCGTGCGCTCGGCATCTCGCCGGCGGCGGCGACGAAAGCGGTGCGCGAGCTCGAAGCCGAGCAGCAAATCGCGCTCGTCACGCGCAATGCGAACGGCATCGCCTTCACGGAAGCGGGCCAGGCGCTGCTCGTCCATGCGCGGCTGGTCGTGCACCAGATGTCGCGCGCCCAGGACGAACTCGATGCGCGGCGCGGGCGCGGCGGCGGCAAGCTCGCGATCGGCGTGACGCCGTGGCTCGCCCTCTCCTTTCTGCCCGACGCCGTCACGCTGTTTCGCGAGCGCATGCCCGGCATGCAGCTGGAGTTCTACGAAGGCCTGCTCAATATCGTGATGCCACGCCTGCGCGACGGCTCGCTCGACTTTTCGCTAGGCAAGCCCGGGCCTGCTTCGCTGCACGCAGAATTCACGCAGACGCCGATCTTCGCCACAGAGTCGGCCGTGGTGGTACGCAAGGACCATCCGCTCTCGCAGGCACAATCGCTGAAAGAACTTCAGGATTGCGAATGGTTGCTCAACTGGGACCCGGCCAGCAAGGAGATGATCGCCGACGACGTCTTCCTGCGTCACGGGTTGCCGATGCCGGACAACGTGCACCTGGCGCATTCGTTCGTGGTGGCGATGGGGCTCATCATGAACACGGATATGGTGAGTATCTTTCCGTGGCCGCTGGTGGAGACACGCTTTGCGCGTGATAACTTGCGTGCGCTCGCGCTTCAGGAGGAGGTGGATCGGACGGTGGTGAGCGTGGTCGCACGGCGTGGCGTGCCGCTTTCTGCCGCGGCTGAGTGCTTTCTGGAGTGCCTCAAGGAGGCGATTCATGCCGGCGAGGCTTCTGCTAATCCTGAGCGCAGGCGGCTTTATCACTCGCTCGAGTTGCTGATTTGATTTGTTTTTGTTTTGGCTGTTTGGGCCGCAAAAAACACAGCAAAAAAACTCAGAACGAAGTCCCAATCTGAAACTGAAACTTCTGATACTGATCACCGGCGTGCCTGACGATCGGGAACCCCAGATCAAGCTTGAGCGGTCCAATCGGCGAGATCCATTCAAGCCCCGCGCCATAGCTGTAACGCAAGCCATTCGCCCCGGTGCTGCTGCCCTCCGTGCCCCACACATTACCGCCATCCACGAAAGTGAATACACGCAGCGTGCGGTCATAACCCGTGCCAGGCAGCGGAAACGTCAGCTCGATATTGCCCACCACCATCTTCGATCCGCCGATAGGATCGTTCGTCGTCGTATCGCGCGGCCCGAGCGAGCCCGACTCATAGCCGCGCACCGACCCGATCCCGCCCGCATAGTAGTTCTTGAAGATCGGATATGGCTTGCCGCCCAGTCCGTTGCCGTAGCCGCCCTGGAAGTTCAGCCCCAGCACGAAGCCGCGCGCGAACGAGTAGTAATACTGCATTTGCGCATCGCCCTTGTAGTACTGCGTGCCCGCCGGCGTGCCGTATTCGGCATTGGCCTGCGCGTAGTAGCCGCGGCTCGGCACCAGCGCGCTGTCGCGGTTGTCGCGCGACCAGCCCACGGTGAGCGGCACCGTGTTCGAGACGCGGCCGAAATCGTTCACGTAGTCCTTATAGGTCTGTGGCGTGTTGGCGTCGACATCAAGGCGGTCCTGCTCGACGCCGAGGCCGAAATACACCATGTCGGTCTCGGAGAACGGAATGCCGAACTTCATATCCGCGCCGTACGAAATGATCCGAAAGCTCGTGTCGTTCGTGCTCGAGTAGTAAAGCGGCTCGGTCGTGCGGTAATAGACGTCGGTAATGCGCTTGATGCCGTCCACCGTGAAATACGGATCGACCTGCGTGACCGAAAGCGTGCGGTACGTCGTGGCCGTATTTACGTTCAGCGAGAGGCTGTTGCCGGAGCCAAATACGTTGTCCTGCGAAATGCCCGCCGAGATGATCGGCCCTTCGCCCGATCCATAGCCGAGGCCTAGCGAAAGCGTGCCGGTGGGCTTCTCGGTCACCTTCACGTTCACGTCCACCTCGTCCGGCGTGCCTTCCACCGGCACCGTGGTCACGTCCACGTCGGTGAAGTAGCCAAGGCGGTTGATACGGTCTTTCGAAAGCGCGAGACGGTTCGAATCGAACCACGAGCTTTCGAGCTGGCGCATTTCGCGGCGCACGACTTCGTCGCGTGTGCGAGTATTGCCGGTGACGTTCACGCGCCGCACGTACACGCGGCGGCTCGGGTCCACCTGCAGCGTGAGCGCAACCGTGTGGTCCTTCTGGTCGATCTCCGGCAGCGCGTTCACGGTCGCGAACGCGTAGCCGTATTCGCCGAGCTTGTCGACGATCGCCTTGGTCGTGTCCTTGAGCTTTTGCGCCGAAAAACGCTGCCCCGGCTTGACGCCCACGAGCTTCTTCAACTCCGCCTCGCGGTCGAGCAGATTGCCGGCCATCTTCACGCTCGAGATCGTATAGGGCTCGCCCTCGTGAATCCCGATCGTCAGATACATGTCCTTCCTGTCGGGCGACAGCGAAACCTGCGTCGAATCGATATTGAACTCGAGATAGCCGCGGTCGAGATAGTACGAGCGCACGTTATCGAGGTCACCCGTGAGCTTTTCCTTCGAGTACAGGTCGTTCTTGGTGTACCACGAGAACCAGTTCGGCGTGGAAAGCTGCATTTCATCGAGCAGCGTGCCGCCGCTGAACGTGTTGTTGCCGATGAAATTGATCTGGCGGATCTTCGCGCTCGGCCCCTCGACCACGGAGAACAGCAGCCCGACGCGATTGCGGTCGATCGGCGTGACCGTCGTCGTGACTTCGGCCGCATAGTAGCCGCGCGTGAGGTACTGGCGCTTGAGTTCCTGCTCCGCCTTGTCGACGAGCGCCTTGTCGTAGCTCTGTCCCGGCGAGAGCCCGACCGACTTGAGCGCCTTCGTCAAGTTATCCTTATCGAATTCCTTGATGCCCGCGAAATCGATCGTGCCGATGGCGGCCCGCTCCTGAACCTGCACGATCACGGTGCCGCCCTGCGTGGAAATGCGCACGTCGCTGAAGAGGCTCGTCGCGTACAGCGTGCGAATGGCGTCGGAGGCCTTGTCGTCGGTAAAGGTCTCGCCCTGCTTGATCGGCAGATAGGCGAACACGGTGCCCGGCTCGATGCGCGTCAGCCCGTCGATGCGGATGTCCTGGACCACGAAGGGCTCGGTGGCGTGCGCCGCAGCGGTCACGCCGATGCCGAAGCCGGCGAGAGTCAGTGCGCGTGCATAGCGCGCCGTGGTAGTTGATGCCGTCATGCGGGAGGTCGAATGTGAAGCCAACGAAGGAGCCGTGAGAGTGCCGAATGCGCCATGACCGGCGCGAGACGCGCGCGGCCGGCATCCACGGATGCGGGGTGTACAACGGGTGCGCCAGGCGAGGCCGGCGCGCCACGCCTATTGCATGCTCGCGCGGCCAGGCAGGCGCATCTTCGCGAGCCCTGTTGCGAGCGAGAGCACCTCGGTCATGTGCACGGCCTGCGCGGGCTGCAGACGGAACGACAGTTCGGCGCCGCCGGGCAGACGAAAACTCACCACGAGATGCTGCACGTCGCCCGACTCGCGGCCAACCTCCCAGGCCTCACAAGGCATGGTGAATTTCACGCTAGCGGTCTTGTGGCGAATGCGCTCGGAGCGGCCAATCGCGTTGGAAAGTGCGGCGAGCAGTTCATGCATCACCGAGCAATGCAGCGCGACGCTATCCGGCTGATTGCCGTTCACCATCAGGTACTGGCCGTCCGCAGTCAGCTCGAAATCGCGCAGGGAATGAATGGCAAGAGCCGGGGACGAGGGCATGTGTGGCGCTCCGTTACAAAAGCATCGGCGGAGTCTAGTGCGCTGGGCGCGGTGTGGGCGTTACCCCTGCATTACAGGGATTACTTTCATCAATATTGCGCCGTGACTGAGTTCAGTCGTTTCGCACGCACCGATTTCTGCGTCACGCCAATACCGTGTGTGCATGCAGCGGCTTTCAATCTCCTCTCGCCTGCACACTGTCACCGCCATCGGGATAAATTTTTGGTAACCGTAGCGGTTACGTTCGCTTTCTATCGGCAAACACCGCGACGCTCGCCTGCACCGCGAGCGCCTGTAAGGGAAAGCAAGACAAAAGATCGGCGAAGGCACTCGCGCGTTCGATGCGCGCAAGCAGCAGCGCGGCTGCGTCGTCGCGCACGCAGCCGTGACGGTCGAGAAATTGGCCCCAAAGCGAAAGCGCACGCAGGCGGGCGACGGGCTGCGCGCTCGCAATATAGGCTGCGGGAAAGATGCGCCGGTAAGCGGGCACGTTGTAGAGCCAGGAAGTGCCGTGGACGAGCACGTTGCTCGACGCACGACCGCTTTCGCGCAGTTGCCCGCACAATTGATCGATCAAGCTCCGCAACTCGCCTTGCCGCGCGGCAAGTTGCCCGGCATCGAGCGGCGACATGCCGTTGTTGTCGGTTTGGGCATTGAAATGTAAACGCACCCCGCCATGCGGTTCCTGCGCGTAAGAGAAGCAGCCGACCGTGACGGTGACCTCAGGCGCCGACTGATGCGTTGGGCAGCACTGCAAGTAACGCCACGTCCACTCGCACTGCTCTGCAACGCTTGCGTGCTCATCGAGACCATCGACATAGGCGGCCCAGTGCGGGTGCGTGCGATCGAAGGTCCGCCCCGCGCCGAAGCGCACATATAGATTCGTACAGTCGAGCAACGCCGCCGCGAGCGGGATGTCCGCGAGGCGCGCCGCCGTGCGCGCGAAGCGCACCTGGAGGTCGTAAAACGCGCGTTCGGGTCTCAACGGGCCTCGTCTCCTTCGTCCACGATACAATGCGGCTGCGTCCGATCCGTCCCCCGCTGCCCCTATCCAACATGCAGAATACTATCCGGGCCTTCCTGTTGGGCCCGTTGCTCAAAGGCGTTTCCCGTTCGTTCTACCTCACGATGCGCGTGCTGCCCGCCGGCATGCGCGACCCCGTGGGCGAAGCCTATCTGCTCGCGCGCGCCGCCGACACCATTGCCGACACCGCGCTGATCCCGCCCGAGCGGCGGCTCGCCCTGCTGCTCGCGCTGCGCGAGCGCGTGAACGGCGCGACGAACCATGACACCCTGCTCGCCGATCTCGCAGGCGAGGTTGCGGGCCAGCAAACGCAATCGGACGAGAAGCTGCTGCTCGAATCGCTGGGCGGCGCGCTCGACGTGCTCGCGCAACTCGACGATGCCGACCGCCAGGCCGTGCGCGAGATCGTCACGACGCTCACCGAAGGCATGGAATTCGATCTACGCACGTTCCCCGACGAGCGCTCGGGCCAGGTGGCCGCGCTCAACACGTGGGACGAACTCGACCGCTACACGTATCTCGTGGCGGGCTGCGTAGGCGAGTTCTGGACGAAGATGACCTACATGCACCTGCCAGGCACGCTCGCGCCCTCGCTGGAACAAACCATGTACACGCGCGGCATCCGCTTCGGCAAGGCCTTGCAGATGGTGAACGTGCTGCGGGACTGCGGCAAGGATCTGCGCATCGGCCGCTGCTATCTGCCCGCTTCGATGCTGGCCCAGGCGGGGCTCAGCGCGCAGGACCTGCTGCAGCCAGGCGCCTCGGCGCGCGCACGGCCGATCATGCTCGAACTCGTGCGCATCGCGCTCGATCATTTCCGCGCGGCCATCGACTATACGTTCGCGCTGCCGCGCCTTTCGGTCCGTCTGCGCCTCGCCTGCCTGTGGCCCATTCTCATCGGCCTCGAAACGCTCGAACGCCTCGTCGACAACGACGACTGGCTCGATCCCGCGAAGACCTCGAAGGTCACGCGCAACGATGTCTATCGCATTCTTGCCTGCTCCACCGCGCTCGCGCCGTCGAATGCGCTGCTCGGCGTCTGGTTCAAGCGGCTCTTCGCGCGCATCGAGGCGCGTATCAAGGCCTAAAAAGTCCGGTCGAAAAAAAAGCGCGCTTCGCAGCGCGCCTTTCGCGACTCGAACCAACGCGCCTCAACCTTTCTCTGCGCGATACAGCTTGATGATCGCCGAGAAGTCGAGCTTGCCGTCGCCGTGGCTGCTCATGGCCTGATAGAGCTGCTGCGCAAGCGCCCCCATGTACGCGGGCTGGTGCACGCCTTTGGCAGCGTCGGTGGCGAGACCCAGGTCCTTGAGCATGAGGTCGGTGCCGAAGCCGCCCGTGTAGCCGCGCGAAGAAGGCGCCGTCTCGATCACGCCCGGATACGGGTTGTACGTATCCGAACTCCAGCAGCGGCCCGTGGACGTGTTCATGATGCCGCCCAGCACGTTCGGGTCGATGCCGAGCGCCTCGCCCAGCGCCATCGCTTCGGCCACGCCCGCCATCGTGATGCCGAGCACGAGGTTGTTGCAGATCTTCGCCACCTGCCCCGTGCCCGTCTCGCCGCAATGGACGATGTTCTTGCCCATGCCCGAGAGCACCGGCTTCACGCTCTCGTAGTGCGCGGCGCTGCCGCCCACCATGAACGTGAGCGTGCCCGCCGCCGCGCCGCCCGTGCCGCCCGACACCGGCGCATCGACGAACGCGTTCCCCTGCGCCTCGGCCAGCTTCGCGAACTCCTTGACGCTCGCAGGATCGATCGTGCTCGAATCGATGATCGTCACGCCCTTCGCGATGCCCGCCAGCACGCCGTCTTCCGCCGTGAGCACGCTGCGCACGTGCGCCGCGGCGGGCAGCATCGTGATGACCCACTCCGCGCCGCTTGCCGCCGTCTTCGCCGATGCGGCCCGCTGCGCGCCGGCCTCGGCGAGCGTTTGCATCGCGCTCGCGCTCAAGTCGAACACCGTCACCGTATGTCCCGCCTTGAGCAGGTTGAGCGCCATCGGCGCGCCCATGTGGCCCAGCCCGACAAATCCGATTTTCATGAGCCTTTCCCCCTTATTGTTCAGTACTGCATGTTGATGCCGGGCAGCGCATCAGCGCAGGCTGATCGTCGTGTTCGCGCCGTCGCTCACGGTCGCGTCGTCGAACCAGCGCGCGGTGACCGTCTTGGTCTGCGTGTAGAACTGCACGACCTGCTTGCCGTACGGGCCCAGGTCGCCGAGCTTCGAGCCGCGCGAACCGGTGAAGCTGAAATAAGGCACCGGCACCGGAATCGGAATGTTGATGCCGACCTGGCCAATGTCGATCTCGCTCTGGAACTTGCGCGCCGCCGCGCCGCTCTGCGTGAAGAGGCCCACGCCGTTGCCGAACGGATTCGCATTGACGATGGCGATCGCTTCATCGAGCGTCTTCGCCGAGAGCACCACGAGCACCGGCCCGAAGATCTCTTTCGTGTAGATGTCCATGTCGGTCTTCACGTTCGTGAACACCGTGGGGCCGACGAAGTTGCCGTTCTCGTAACCCGCCACCTTCACGTCGCGGCCATCCAGCGCGAGCGTTGCGCCCTGCTTCACGCCCGAGTCGATCAGACCGAGAATGCGCGTCTTCGCGGCGCGCGAAACGACTGGTCCGACGTCGGTCTTCGCCTCATGGCCCGCATTGACCTTGAGCGTCTTCGCCTTTTCCACCAGCTCGTCCACCCATTGCTGCGCGGCGCCCACGAACACGGCCACCGAAGTCGCCATGCAGCGCTGACCGGCCGCGCCGAACGCCGCGCCGACCAGCGCATTGAGCGCCTGCTCGCGATTCGCATCGGGCAGCACGACAGCGTGGTTCTTCGCGCCCATCATCGACTGCACGCGCTTGCCGTGCTCGCTGCCCAGACGATAGACGTGCGTGCCCACGGCCGTCGAGCCGACGAACGAAATCGCCTTCACGAGGTCGTGCGTGCAGATGGCATCGACGACTTCCTTGCCGCCGTGCACGACGTTGAGCACGCCCTTGGGAATACCGGCTTCGATGGCGAGTTCGACGAGCTGCATGGTCGAGAGCGGGTCCTGCTCCGAAGGCTTGAGCACGAATGTATTGCCGCAAACGATCGCCATCGGGAACATCCACAGCGGAATCATCGCGGGGAAGTTGAACGGCGTGATGCCGGCGCACACGCCTAGCGGCTGCTGCAGCGTATAGGTGTCCACGCCGCCCGCCACGTTCTCGGCGAAACCGCCTTGCTGCAGCGTGCCGATCGAGCAGGCGTGCTCGACCACTTCGAGGCCGCGGAAAATGTCGCCCTCGGCGTCGGGCAGCGTCTTGCCCTGCTCGGCGGTGAGCGTCTGCGCGATGCGCGGCATATGCTCGCGAATCAAGGCCTGCAGTTTGAGCATGATGCGCAGGCGCGCGCCGAGCGGCGTGTTCTTCCACGTGGCGAACGCGGCGTGCGCGGCCTTCACGGCCTGGTCCACTTCCTCGACGGTCGCGAACGGCACACGCGCGAGCACTTCCTGCGTGGCCGGATTGACGATGTCGCGCCATTCCTTCGTTTTCGATTCGACGAACTCGCCGTCGATGAGCAGCTTGACGGTCGAAGCTTGCGCGTTGGATGCCTGGGTCACTGCGTTCATCGTGAACTCTCCCTGATGGATTCGAACGGGCCGGCCGTGGCCGGATATAGCGAAAGCTGTGGAACCAGCGAAATCTTCAATCGCAGCACGCGCGCAAGCACGCTGTGCAGATGCGAGCGGTCATGTCGAGCGTGCCGGGAATGGAGCTGGGCGCGGTAAAGGAGAGTCCTGCTGAGCACGGGCGCGCCGGCGTGCATGCCTGCGGCGCCCGCGCCGGGAGCGACTGCATTTGCATCGTCTGTCTCCATCCTTGTTGTGTTGCGACCGTGGCTGTTTCAGTCGCGTTCTTCAACGAGTATAGTTATTCGAATATCCACGGCATAGAGATGAAAAAGCCCATCCGATATGCAAAAAAACACAACGAGTAGCATGGAGACACTGAACTGGGACGATCTGCGCTACTTCCTGGAAGTCGCTCGCACGCAGCGTGCGAGCGGCGCCGCGAAACGCCTGGGCGTCGACCACACCACGGTTGCGCGCCGGGTGCGCGAGCTGGAGGCGGCGCTAGGCACCGTCCTGTTCGACAAATCGCGCTCGGGCGGCTTCGTGCTGACGGCCGAAGGCCAGCGCCTGCTGGCCTACGCGGACGCCGTGGAAACCACGGTTCAATCGGCCAGCGAGCAGTTCGCGATCGGCGCGCAGTCGCTCTCCGGCCATGTGCGCGTGGGTTCGACGGAGGGTTTCGGCTGCTTCTTTCTTGCCCCGCAGTTGGCGCGCTTCACGGGCCAGCATCCCGACATGTCGATCGACCTCTTGCCGGTGCCGCATTTCGTGAGCCTTTCGAAGCGCGAGGCCGACCTCGCGATCATGCTGGAGCGCCCCGAGCGCGGACAGTACGTCTACACGAAGCTATGCGACTACCGCTTGCGCCTGTACGGCACGCCGGCCTATCTCGAGCGCCACGCGCGCATACGCACGCCCGCCGACTTGCGCAATCACGCCTTCATCAGCTATGTCGCCGATCTGGCGTTCAGCCATGAGCTGCTCTACCTCGAACGCACGGCGCCGAACGTGACCGCGAACCTGTGCAGCACCAGCGTGATCGCGCAATACCATGCTGCGCTGCAGGGCAGCGCGCTCGCGATCCTGCCTTGCTTCATGGCCGAGCCCGACCCGCGCCTCGTGCCGATCCTGCCCGACGAAGTCATGGTGACGCGGCGCTTCTGGCTGTGCAGCCGCGAGGACCTGCGCAAGTTGCGGCGCATCACGTCGCTCTGGGACTACCTGCGCGCGGCCGCCGACGCCAATCGCGCGCTGCTGATGGGCGAATCGCCGGAAATGCATTACGTCGAGCCGTGAACGCAACGCGCTTGACGGCATAACGCTTCACCGTTTCGCCAGGCAATAAAAAAAGCCGCACATGCAGTCCACGAACGGGACTGCATGTGCGGCCTTCAGGAAGGAAGACACCCGCTCCGGCGTCGCCGCCCGCACCTCGAAGGGCGATGGACGCGCGCCGGCTAGCCGATGCTCAGGTCCCAACCGGGCGGATGGTCAGCGCGTTGCGCACCGAGGTCACGCCTTCGACGCCCTTGGCGACATCGCCAGCGCGCTGGATCTGCGACGCATCGGGCACGGTGCCTTGCAGCGTGACGGCGCCGTCTTTCGCACGCACGGTGATGTTGGAGACGCTCACGTTCTTTTCACGCGCCAGCGCCGCACGGACCTTGCGGCCGAGCGCGCGGTTCGCTGCGCGTGCCTGACGCAGTGCTGCCTTCGATTGATTGACGTTGTGCTGGGCTGCGGCCGTCGGACCGCTGGCAGGGGCTTCTGCGGCCGCCGGG
Source organism: Paraburkholderia sp. EG287B (assembly GCF_040965595.1). NCBI lineage: Bacteria > Pseudomonadati > Pseudomonadota > Betaproteobacteria > Burkholderiales > Burkholderiaceae > Paraburkholderia > Paraburkholderia sp. EG287B. Next base: position 116,060 of record NZ_JBFRCG010000019.1, on the reverse strand, counting down.
GCCGAAGCGTCCTGCGCGTAGACCTGGAACGAGGCCGCCACGAGTGCCGTGGCTGCGGCAAGCTTGAACATCTGAATAGCCTTCATGCAGTTTCTCCTGTTGTCAGTCTTATTGCAGGCCCAGGAATGGGCCGTTAACTACACCATTGACTACAAAACATTCACGCGCCAAGCGGCGATGGGGAGTAACAATACCGCAACTATTTCATTCTTGACACGAAGCGCGCCCAATCCGTGATTCCACGCCACACTTCCTGGCGCTTTCCGCAGACGAATACCGTTGATTGTCCAAATAGTGAAGCCATTGCGCAAGACCGCAATTGAATCGCTTCACAAGCCCGTTTACGGCCATTCACCGGCGTTTCACTGCCGTTCATAAACGTCCGGTGCCATGCTTTCAGCCATGATCCGCTCTGGTGCATGCGATATGAATACAATGACTAATCACGTAATCCAGATCGGGATTGAGCCGCTTTATTCAAACAGCAACGCGCATCACGCAAGCAGCGTTGACAATACGGTCGGCGGTTAACCCGAATACCCATTGCGCAATACGGGAGGCCGGCATCAATTGGCCAATTGCGCCTTTATCCATCGATAGAACTGCTGGATCGCCGCCTCGCGCGGATGCCCTTCGCGCCACGTGAAGTAATAGTCGAGCGAAGCGGGAATGCGGACCTGCCCCAACTGCACCAGCTCGCCGCGTTCGATGAATCCGCGCGCGAGCTGCAGGCGGGCCGTAGCCACCCCTTGCCCAGCCACCGTTGCCTGCAGCAGCAGGCCCGCGTCGTCGAACACCGGTCCGCGCTCCGGTTCGTCGCCGGCCACGCCCGCGGCTTCGAAGAAGTCGCGCCACGAGCGGCGCGAAAAACGCAGGAGCGGCATGCTCGCGAGATCTTCCATGCGAAAGTCGGGATGGCGTGCGAGCAAGGCCGGACTGCACACCGCAACGACCTGGTCGTCCAGCAGCTTGCGGATCTGGAAGCCGGGCTCGTCGACGCGCCGATGCCAAATGCCGATGTCGAAGGGATAGGGATCGGGCGGCGTCACGTCGGCGTGCATGCGCAGCGAGAGGTCGACCATGGGATGGCGGTCGTAGAAGTCGCCCAGGCGCGGAATCAGCCAGACAGAAGCGAAATCGGACATCACGCTCAGTTCCAGCCGCGTGACGCCGCTCACGCCGGGGCGCGTGGCGTCGAGCGCGTCGCGCAGGTCGTCGAGACTGCGGCGCACGCGCTCGGCCAGCTGTGCGCCCGCCGCCGTGGGGATCATGCGGCTGCCCGCGCGGCGGAACAGCTCGACGCCCAGTTCCGTTTCGAGCGCGCGCAGGTGATGGCTCACGGCGCTGTGCGTCAAATGTAATTCTTCCGCGGCACGGCTGAAACTGCGCCGCCGCGCAGCGGCTTCAAGGGCGCGCAGCGCCTGCAAAGGAGGGAGAGGTCGGGCCATGACGTCAAATTTTACTCACAATGCCGTCTGAAATCTCTCGCTGGCCTCACACAGGGCAATCGCCAATAATCGACAGCCAGGCATTCAATCCGCTTTCGCCCCCCAACATGACCTCACTCAGACTGCGCGTCTTCGCCGTATTCGCGCTCGGCTACTTCATTTCGTACCTGTTTCGCGGCGTCAATCTCGGCTTCGCACCGTTTCTCTCGCGTGAAATGGGCTTCACGGCAACCGATCTCGGCACGCTCACGAGCCTTTATTTCCTCGGCTTCGCGGGCGCGCAGATTCCTGGCGGCGTGCTGCTCGACCATTACGGCCCGCGCCGCGTCACCGCGTGCGTCATGCTCGTGGCGGCGGCGGGTGCGTTGATCTTCGGCGTCTCGCACAACATGGCCGCGATGATGGCGGGCCGGCTGCTGATCGGCGTGGGCGTATCGGTCTGCCTGGGCGGCGCGTTCAAGGCGACGGCGCAGCACTTTCCCGTCGCGCAGCTCACGCTCGTGAACGGCCTCGTGATGGCCGTGGGCGGCCTGGGCGGCGTGGCCGTGGGCGCCCCGCTCTCGTGGCTGCTCTCGATCGCGCCCTGGCGCGCGGTGAGCCTCGGGCTCGCGGCGCTCACGGTGCTCGTGGCCGCCATCATCTGGACTGGCGGGCCGCGCACGCGCGACACCCACCACCAGGCGAGCGTGCTCGAGCAGTTCAAGGGCACCGCGCACATCCTGTGCAGCCATGCATTCTGGAAGACCGCGACGTTCTCGGGCCTCACCCAGGCCGTGTTCTACGCCATGCAGTCGTTGTGGGTCGGCGCGTTTCTGCGCGACGTCGTGCCGGCCGGCACCGCCGATGTCGGTGCGCGCGCGGCCTCGCTCGTTTCCGTGCTGGGCGGCGCATTCATCGTCGGCAACATCGGCTTTGGCGCGCTCGCACGCAGCTTCGAGCGGCGCGGCGTGAGCGTCCAGCTCTTTTCCGGCGTCACGATGCTCGTTTTCGTGCTCGTGCAAGCCTTGCTCGCGGCGCGCGTGCCGCTTCCCGCGTCCCTGCTTTGGGCGGCTTACGGCGCGTTCGGCGGCACCGGCATCCTGACTTATGCCGTGCTCGCCGAATATTTCCCGCCGCGCTTGATCGGCCGTGTGAACACCACCTTCACGCTCGTCATCTTCATCGGCATCTTCCTTCTGCAGATCGCGATCGGCGCCGCGCTCGCGCACTGGCCGGCACTCGACGGCCACTACCCGGCGGTCGCGCATCAGACCGTGTGGGCTGTCCTCGTCGGGATGCAAGTGCTCTGCGCGGTGTGGTACTTCATGCCGTCACGGCGTGCCGCTGCCCCGCGCCACGCGGTGGAAACGCAATAAGGCGCGTTTTCGCGCACAGCGCACCGCGCCCGGCGCGCGGTGCGGCTTTGCGCTTCTGCTCACATCGATAGCACGATTTCTTCCTTCGGCACGGGCCGCGCTCCACTATCATGAAGCCGCCCTGCCATTCGCTTTCCCCATAGAACGCAGCGCCTTTGTCGAGAAATGCAAATCTCGAATCATTGGTTGTCCTGATCGGCATACCCGGAAAAGAATGACCCAACGGCAACGACAGCGAAGCAAGCTCGCCAGTCCGCGCACCCCGTTTCGTCACTCAAATCCGACCTGCCCATGCGTTCACATCGCGTTCTGCAGTATCTGCCCCGGTTTCTGATTTATGCAGCGCTTTCGTTCATCTCACTGCATGCCGCGGCCGAGAAGCCTGCCGTGATCCGCATCGGCGTCGCGCAGCAGGGCGCGGGCGACCCGCCCACGTTCGGCGGTTCGACCGCCGCCACGGTGCGCGGCCAGCAGTTGCTCGAAAAGGAGTTCGCCGCCGACGGCATCAAGGTCGAATGGCTCTTCTTCAAGGGCGCGGGCCCGGCAGTGAACGAAGCCATTGCCGACAATGCACTCGACTTCGCGTATCAAGGCGATCTGCCCTCGGTGCTCGCGCGCGCCAACGGTCTCAAGACTCGCATCCTGCTGGAGTCGGGCGTGCGTTCCGGCGTGAAGGTGGGTGTGCCCGCCGATTCGGACATCAAATCGATCAAGGACCTCAAGGACCGGCGCGTCGCCATTTTTCGCGGTACGAATCTGCAACTCGTGGCCGACAACGCGCTCGCTGAGAACCAGCTCGACGAGCGCGCGCTACGCGTGATCAATCTCGACACCGCAAGCTCTCTCGCGGCGCTCGCATCGAAAGGCATCGATGCTTCCGTGAACGACTATCACCTCTACCGGCTGCGCGATCAGGGGCTCGCTCGCATTGTCTACGAATCGCAGCATGATGGCCCGCAATTGACGCGCCAGGCGCATCTGCTCGTGCTCGACGGCTTCGAGAAAGTGCACCCCGACATCGTGCAGCGCGTGGTCAATGTCTTCGTGCAAGCGGCACAATGGTCGTCCGACGAAGCCAACCGCGACGCGCTCTTCAAGCTCTGGGCCAAAAGCGGCGTGAGCTATTCGTCCTGGCAAGCCGAATTCGGCGAGCAGCCGTTGAAGTACCGCAATTCGCCGTTGATCGATCCGTTCATCGTGGCGCGCTACAAAGCCGTTGCGCAGGACGCGCTGCGCCTGAAGCTGATCCGCCAGCCCGTGGACGTCGATTCGTGGTTCGAACCGCGCTATCTCGACAACGCGCTGCGCGCGCAAAAGCTCGAACACTACTGGACCCGTTACGACGCCGCCGGCAAGCCGCTTGGCTGAGCGCGCGAGAGGAGCCGCATCATGACGGAAACCGCGATCACGATTGCTTCGGACACGTCGCGTGCAGCAACACCGCGTATCGACACGACGAGCGCGCACGTGCGCTGGCGCAGCGTACTGCGCGCATGCGCGTGGCATCTCGCGCCCTGGCTGCTGCCTGCAATGCTGTATCTGCTATGGAGCATCGGATGCGCGCGTGGCTGGATCGCGCCGCAAATCCTGCCTGCGCCGCAGCGCGTTTATGAAACCTTCGTCGACCTCGCCCAGAGTGGCGAGCTTGCACGCAATACGCTGATCAGCCTGCAACGCGTACTGCTGGGCTTCGCAGGCGGCACCGCGCTCGGCTTCCTGATCGGCGGCGCGCTCGGGCTCTCCCACACGCTCGAAGCGTGGGTGCTGCCCAGCTTCAACGCGATCGTGCAGATTCCCGTGCTCGGCTGGCTGCCGTTTCTGCTGTTGCTCGTCGGCGTGGGCGAGCCACTCAAGTATCTGCTCATCGCTCACGCGGCGCTCGTGCCCGTCACGCTCAGCACCATGCAGGGCTTTCGGCAGACGCCCGCCGCACTGGACGAAGTCGCGCGCGTGTTCGCCTACACCCGCTGGCAACGCATCGTGAAGCTCGTGCTGCCCGCGGCGGTTCCGACGCTCGCTACCGGCGTGCGCCTGGCCTTCACGAAGGCGTGGCTCGCGCTGGTCGTGGTCGAGCTCGTGGCGTCGTCAGAGGGGCTCGGCTATCTGATCGTGTATGGCCGCCAGCTCTTTCAGCTCGATCTCGTGATGGCGTCGGTGGTCGTGGTGGGGGCGGTCGGCCTCGTCATCAATCGTCTGCTCGATGTGCTGGAGCGGCGTTTGCGGCGCGGCACACCTTCGGCGTTTCGCGGCTGAAGGCGCGTGATTGCCGCCATTGAGGACAAGGGAGAATTCGCCATGAAGATATCGTTTGCACGAGCGTCCGCGCGTCCCGATTGCGCCTGTGACGCGGCCACCGCAGCCCGGCCGCGACGAAGCGTCGATCTACGTGGCGCCGCCCTGCCCCTCGTCGCCATTGCGCTGTGGTGGGCCTTGAGCGCCTCGCATCTCGTGAAGAGCGGCCTGCTCGTGAGTCCCGCCGATGTGATTCGCACCGCTCACGAACAGATCGGGAGCGGCGCGTTGTTCCGCGCGCTTTCGGCGTCGCTCGCCCGCGAAGCCTGCGGGTTTGCCATCGGCGCAACGGCGGGGTTCCTGCTGGGCGGCGCGCTGGGGCTCTCGCGCATCGCCGCACGCGTCGTGGGGCCGAGCTTCGACACGTTCAAACAGATCTCGCTGTTCGCGTGGATTCCGCTGATTTCCGTATGGTTCGGGCTCGGCGACGCCGCCAAGGTGGTCTTCCTTTCGCTCGCGGCGCTGCTCCCGGTTGCCGCCCATACGTGTGACGGCATTCACGCCGTGCCGCGCCAATACGTCGAACTCGCGCAGGCGTTGCGCTATTCGCGCCTGCAGCTCGTGCGCTACGTATTGTTGCCGGCCGCGTTGCCCTCGATTTTTACGGGCCTCTATCTCGCGCTCATCTATTCGTGGCTGGCCACCCTCGGCGCGGAGTATCTGCTCGTTGCGGGCAGCGGCATCGGCAATCTTCTGATCGACGGCAGCGAGCAGTTCCGCATGGACCTCGTGCTGTTCGGCATCGTTGTCGTGGGCGCGATCGGCTGGGCGCTCAACGCGCTCGCGCGGCGAATTGAGCGAACGGTGCTGGCGCGGTTGCACATCACCGCCCAATGATCCGGACTGCAAATCAATAACCATGGGAGAAAAACCGATGAGCGCCACTGAACCCGCTGGACTCGACATTCTGCACGTGAGCAAGCGCTACGGCGCGGGCGAGTCCGCGCTCGTCGTGCTCGACGACGTGACGCTGCATGTCCGCCCCGGCGAATTCGTGAGCGTGCTCGGCGCGAGCGGATGCGGAAAATCCACCCTGCTGCGCCTGATCGCCGGCCTTGACGCGGGCTATAGCGGCGCCATCATGATGCGCGGCGAACGTGTGGGCGACACCTCGCTCGAGCGCGGCATCGTGTTCCAGGATCATCGGCTGTTTCCCTGGCTCACGGCGGAACAGAACATCCTGGCGGCACTGCGCAACGCCCCGCTTTCCGCACGCGAAAAGCACGCAGCGGTGGCCGAGCACATCGCACTCGTGGGCCTGACGGGCTTCGAGCGGGCGTATCCGCATCAGCTCTCGGGCGGCATGGCGCAGCGCGTGGCGATCGCGCGCGGACTCGTCAATCGTCCGCGCGTGCTGCTGCTCGACGAACCCTTCGGCGCGCTCGACGCTCTCACGCGCAGCCGTCTGCAAAACGAACTGCTGCGCATCTGGGAACGCGAACGCATCACGATGATCCTCGTCACGCACGATGTCGACGAGGCGATCTACCTGGGCGAGCGTGTCGTGACGATGGCGCCGCGCCCCGGCCGCATTCGCCGCATCGTCGACGTGGCATTGCCGCGCCCGCGCGATCGCGCGGATCCGCGCTTCGTGCGACTGCGCGACGAGATACTCTCCGACTTCTCCGACGCCACGACACCGCCCGGCGACACGCTGTTACCCGACACCCCTGCCCAATCTTCAGGTCAATGGCGCATGGCGTGGTAAGCGCGCCGACCGACTGACTGGTCGGTCGCGCCTCCCCCCTCCTCATGATCCCGACACCACCGGCGACACCCGGATGTGCCAATTGCGCCCGGCGTGAGAAAATCTCTTTTCGAACGGAAACGCACGACGCGTCAGCGTCTTCGCAGCAGCCCGCTTTCCCGTAATTAGCCGTCTTTTCTACCGGTTTATCGACATATCCCGCCGATTCGACGATTGAGTACCGGGGAAACGGCTGTCCGGGGCAACGTGACGCGAAGTTTTCCGATCCGCAAGGGGTCGGCTCAGCGTAAACTCCCGCTGTTGCCATTCGATAGTGTCGATTCATGATCAAGAGAGAAACATCCATGCCAGACAACACCCACCCGCACGACGGTCACTCCGAGTCGTGCGGCTGCGACCTGTTACACCTGCTCGACGGCGTGGACGAATTCACTCATCACGTTTTCCCGGGCAACAAGGAGCTGTTCCACAGCCTCGCCCACAGCCAGGCGCCGCACACGCTTTTCATCACCTGTGCCGACTCGCGTGTTTCGCCGGAAATGATCACGCAGGCCAAGCCCGGCGACCTGTTCGTTTGCCGCAACATCGGCAATATCGTGCCGGCGTATGGCGAAATGCTCGGCGGCGTTTCGGCCGTCGTGGAGTTCGCGGTGCTCGCGCTCAACGTGAAGCAGATCGTGCTGTGCGGCCATACCGATTGTGGCGCGATGAAGGGGCTCGCATCGGGCGCGGAAGCCACGGCCGACATGCCCACCGTGCACGCGTGGCTGCGCAACGCGGAAGCCGCGCGCAGCGTGGTGAAGACCCGCGGTCTGGACGACGACCAGGTCGTTCAGGCGCTCGTGGAAGAAAACGTCCGCCTGCAGCTCACGCACCTGCGCACGCACCCCGCCGTGGCGGCGCGCGTGGCCCAGGGCCAGCTCGAACTGCAGGGCTGGGTCTATGACATCGGCCACGGCAAGGTCACCGTGCTGGACGAAGCACACGGCAAGTTCCTGTCGCTCGGCGAAGCGCGTGCGCGCCTGCGCAAGCGCGTCGAGGAATAATGGCCGGGCGCTGACGCGCCCACGCCTTCACGCTGGCTGTCAGGCTCACTTCAGGCCAGCGCCGGGGCGGCGGTTCACGCCGCCCCATCACTCTCCCCATATGCATTCCGCATGAATTGAAGTGCCTCCACAGCGTATTTCCGGTCTTGTCGCGCGACTTTCTCAATCTACGTAATAATTCTTTGCGAATTAGGGGTTTACCCTAGGAAAAAACCGGACTACACTCTCGGCCGTACTACATGCGGCGCCCTGTCGCACAAGAAGAAGAATTCCGGAGGTTGGTCGCTATGCAGCACGTTGCCCCGCCGTCGCATCACTTGTCTCATCCCGGCTTCAACCGCACTACCGGCGCATTGCGTCGTCCCACGCTTCGCTAGTTCAGCGCGCGTGTCCTGCCGTCGCGCACGCGCCGCGGCAGGCGAACTTGAAAGGCCCACTCCGCGTCATCGCCGTTTCACGCCGCCGCTCTCATGGCGGCAAACGGCGCGCGCCCTTGCGCGTATGGACGCCCGGTAATGGGCTTCGCACCCGTCACGGGCCGAGCGCCCGGTTACCGAAGGAGAAGCATCCATGGAGTCCGCGCAGAACCGTCAGTCGAAAGTCGAAGTGAAGTTGTTCCTGCACCCGGAAGATCATTACCGCGCGATGGCCGCCGCGAAGACCCTCAATCTCGCGGAGCGCGAGTTCTTCGCGCTGGCGCTGCATCTGGGCGCGACCCAGATCCTGCGCCAGACCGAAGCGGCTTGACGAAGCCTCAGCGGGCGAAGCAACCCGTCACACCGGTGACGGGTTGCGCTCGGCAAAACCCTCCTGGTGCCAGTAGGGATACACAGGCCGCACCGCGCTCGCGGCGTCGAGCTTCGCCACCTGCTCGGGCGTGAGGTTCCAGCCGACTGCGCCGAGGTTCTGGCGCAACTGCGCCTCGTCGCGCGCGCCGATCAGCACCGTCGCGACCGTCGGCCGCTGCAGCAGCCAGTTCAGCGCGATCTGCGGCACGGTCTTGCCGGTTTCCTGCGCGATCCCGTCGATGGCGTCGAGCACGCGAAAGAGGTATTCGTCCGGCACCGGCGGCCCCTGCTCCGCCGTCTTGTGTAGACGGCTCTTCTCCGGCAGCGGCTGGCCGCGCCGCGTCGAAGCGGAAGGTCGCCTTGGTCGAGATGATCGCCTTGTCGCGGCGCCCCTTGAGCGCTTCGCCGAGCACCGACTCCGACGCGCCGCTCGAATAGATATCGGCCGTGTCGAACATCGTCACGCCGGCGTCGAGGCAAATGTCGATGAGCTTGCGCGCTTCGGCGACATCGGTTGCGCCCCAGGCCTCGAAGAACTCGCCTTTGCCGCCGAACGTGCCGGTGCCGAAGCTCAGCACCGGCACCTTCATTCCGGACGCACCGAGAAAACGGTATTCCATTTTCCGATCCTCCTTTAGTCAAGGGGTTGACGATGAGTTGCCGACGGCGGACGAGTCTACGCGCTTCGATTCGGGCTTGCCGCGAAGGTCTCACGGCGAAGGGCTCGCAACGCCGCCGACCGCCGCGCGGCTGTACAGACGCGTTTGCCTGATGGAAACTGTCGCCTTTCGCCGCGGGCTTTGGGCTTCACTATCCGGTCCGCACTGTTCCGATCGGCACTCTCTCCGCTGCCCGCCCATGCTCCGTACCAGGATCAGATTGATTCGCCTCTGTCGCGTGGGGGCGCAATGACCGCTCCCGCGCAACGTTCCTCCGGCGTCGGCTGGCTGCCGTACCTCGTCGCCGCCACGTTCTTCATGGAGTACCTCGACACGACCGTGATCGCCACGGCGCTGCCGCAGATGGCGCGCTCGCTCGGCATCGGCCCGAATAGCCTGAGTCTCGGCGTGACCGCCTATATGCTCGCGCTCGCCATCTTCATTCCGGCCAGCGGCTGGGTGGCGGACCGCTGCGGCGCGCGCACCGTGTTCTTCAGCGCCGTGGTCACGTTCACGGTGGCGTCGGTGCTGTGCGGGATCTCGCAGAACGTCGACGAGTTCGTGGCCGCGCGCATTCTGCAAGGCATTGGCGGTGCGATGATGGTGCCGGTCGGGCGCATGATCGTCGTGCGCAGCACCGAGAAAAGCAAGCTCATGCAGGCGATCTCGACGATCACCTGGCCCGCCATCGCCGCACCCGTGGTGGGACCGCCGATCGGCGGTTTCATCACGACGTATGCGTCGTGGCGCTGGATCTTTCTGTTAAATGTGCCGTTCGGCATCGCCGTGCTCGCGGCCATCGCCGCCATCGTGCCGAACCTGCGCGGCGAACAGCGCCGGCCGCTCGACGTGGCGGGTCTCGTGCTGAGCGGCGCCGCGCTCACCGCCATCCTTTACGGCGCGGAACTCGCGAGCCAGGTCGGCCAGAATCCTTGGCGCGCAATGGCGCTCGTGGCGGCGGGCGTCGCGATTGGGGTCGTCGCGTTCGTGCATGCAAAACGTCATCCGCACCCGCTCGTCGATGTTTCCACGCTGAAGGTTCCGACCTTTTCCGTCACGATCGTGACCGGCTCGATCACGCGTATCGGCATCGGCGCGGCGCCGTATTTGATGCCGCTGATGTTCCAGATCGGCTTCGGTCTCTCGGCGTTCAAGTCCGGCCTGCTGCTGCTCGCGAGCGCGCTCGGCAATCTCGGCATGAAGGCGCTCACGACGCGCATTCTCGAACGCTGGGGCTTCCGGCTCGTTTCCGTCGTCGACGTCAGCGTCGCGGGCGTCTCGTTGATCGCGTGCGGCCTGCTCACGCCCGGCACGCCGCTCGCCATCGTGTTGATCGTCGTGTTCGTCTACGGCATGGCGCGCTCCATGCAGTTTTCGACCCTCGCCACGCTGGCCTACGCCGACGTCGCGCAGCCGCAAATGAGCGCGGCCAGCACGCTCTGGAGCGCGGCGGCGCAGATGACCATCGGCCTCGGCATTGCGTTCGGCGCGCTCGCGCTGCGCGTGGCCGCGAACCTGAACGGCGAAACCACGGGCCACGTGTTCACGCTCGACGATTTCCGGCTCGCCTTTCTCGCGGCCGGCGTGCTCACGCTGATTTCGGTGTGGGGTTATGCGCAGATGGCGCGCGATGCGGGACAGAACGTGGGCGGCGGCTCGCACAGGCAGCGCGCGTAGGTCACGCCGCGCGCCTGGCGACGCGCGGCGGAACTGCCGTTATTTGGAAAGGCTTGCCCGCACGGTGAATTCCGCTTCCTCGCCCGCCTCGAGTTCATCGGCATGGGCATGCGCCGCGTGGAACTCGTTGGACAGCGGCTCGACCGGATAACCGTGGCGCTCCCAGGCGTCGAGGCCGCCCCTGAGCGCGCGCGCGTGGTAGATGTGCTTGTTGCGCAACTGATCGACGATGCGCTTGGCCGTCGCCTCGTTCGGGCACACGCAGTACACGACGATTGGACGCCCGATCAGCTCGGGTGAGAGTTCTTCGCTCGAATCGAGATTCAGCGGACGCGCACCAGGAATCCGGTAGGCCTCCTTCGCGCGCACGGATTGCGGGCGCGCGTCGAGCACGATGGGCGGCGCGCTCGACTTCATCATCTCGTCGAGCTGATCGGGCGAAATGCGGTGCGTCGCCAGCCAGTGGCGGAACTGCATGCGCCGCAGCCAGCGCCAGGCGAGGAACAGCACGCCTGCCACGGCGAGCACGTCGAAAATCGTCATGCCGTTCGCGCGCACGAACGCCGCGAAGCGGACGATTTCCGCATGCAGCGCCGCGCCGCCGAGCAGCCAGGTGCCCGCCCACAACGCCGCGCCGACCGTGTCCCACAGCAGGAAGACGTGGACCGCCACCGTCGTCGTGCCGAGCAGCGGCGCGGAAATCAGGCCGAGCCCCGGAACGAACTTCGCCACGGCGAGAATAGGCGCGCCGTAGCGTTCGAATACGTTGCGCGCGATGCGGATCGTCGTGTCCAGCGACAGCGAAAACCGCACGAGCCCGTTGAGCAGACGCCGCCCGCGCTTGCGGCCCGCGGCGAACCACAGCGAATCCGCGAGCAGCGTGGCGATCACGGCCGCCGCCAGCAGGCTCCCGTAGGATGTCTCGCCGCTCGCCGCCATCGTGCCCGCAAGAATCAGCACCGGCGCGGCCGGCACCGGCACGCCCAGTTGCGTGACGAGTACGCTGAGAAAGACCGCTCCGGCGCCGAAATCGGGTGGAATCGCGGTGGGGAGCGTCAACATTTCGAGATAACCTGCGCGCAGGGATATTCAGGTAAGGAAACATGGCGCGCATACCGCGCCGGCCGAGGGTGGAGATTACCCCAACGTGCCATTCCTTGCTCTCGTTGACGCAGGCTTCGCGGCGGCATCCTGCGGGCGATCCGGCCCCGCTGCTGGCGCTTTCGCGCCGATGCGAAACGATGCTAATCTCATCAAACTTGCTTTTCCCAGCCGTTTTCCGTCAAGAAACATGCGTTACTGGCATCTCGATCGACCGAGGCAGACAGGTCAATTCGACCTCTCGCGCGTCACCAGCCTCGTTTCGGCCATCGGCCGCGACGATGCCAATGCACTCGCCGCCGAAGTGCTGAACATGCTTGGCCCGGCGACATCGGTCACGCAGTGCACCGTGTTCGCCTACGAATTCGGCAACCGGCCGCGCACGGTTTCCGTGGCCGACCATCGCGGCGGGCGCTTTCTGCGCGACGTCGCCGACACCTACGCGCGCCTCTTCTACGCGCTCGACGGCAATCAGCAGATCGTCAGCGGCGGCTCGGCCGACAAACCCGGCTCGTCGCTCGTGCTGCACTGGCAAAGCAGCGCCGACATCGCGCACGACGGTTACCGCACGGCCTGTTACGCCACGCCCAATGTGTCCGACCGGCTCTCGCTGCTGCTGCAGCCGGCCGCCGACATCTGGCTGTCCGTGAACCTGTACCGCGAAAGCGACGCCGGTAATTTTCAGCCGGGCGAAGTGGAACTGGTCGAATCGCTCGCGCCGCTGATCGGCGAGTCGGCGCGGCATCACTACACGATTCGCGGCCAGAGCCAGCTCGGCATTCCTCAGATGATGCTCGCGCGCCTGCGCGGACTCTGCCCCACGCTTTCCAAACGCGAACTCGACGCTCTGCGCGGCGTGCTCGAAGGACGCAGCGCGGTTGAAATCGCCGAGTGCATGGGCGTGAAGCCCAGCAGTGTGGTGACGTATCAGAAACGCGCGTATCAGCGGCTGGGCATTTCGAGCCAGCGGCAGCTTTTTGCGCTTTGTCTGGCGACCGATCAGAGCTAACCACCCGCCGCCAGCGCGCGCAGAAGAACGACTGCGCAAAATCTCCCCCCGTAAGCCCCCTGTACCCAAATTGAGGACAGCGGGCCGCGCCTCGCGCTCCATACTGCCTTCATCGCCGGCGCCCCCGCCCGGGGCAAGCCGGCAAGCACAAGACTTACGTATCGGAGACGCAATCCCCATGAGCGCCGGATTCAAACCCTATCCGTTCGAGGCGAAGCAGTACGCCGCCCGCCTGCCCGAACTCGAAGGCGGCCGCGAAACGCAACGCCATGCCGTGACGATCGTCGGCGGCGGCCCGGTGGGCCTCGCCATCGCGCTCGGCCTCGCGAAGCACGGCGTGCGCTCGGTGCTGATCGAAGCCGACGAATCGGTCTGCTATGGCAGCCGCGCGATCTGCATCTCGCGCCGCAGCCTCGAGATCATCGAGCGCCTCGGCGCGCTCGACGGCTTCCTCGCCAAGGGCCTCCCCTGGACCGGCGGGCGCAGCTTCTATCGCAACGACGAAGTGCTGCACTTCACGATGCCGCAGGACGAAAACCAGAAGCTGCCGCCCATGGTCAACCTCGCGCAGTACCACATCGAGCAGTTCCTGCTCGATGCAGCGGAGCGGCGCGCCGATCTCATCGACATTCGCTGGCGCACGAAAGTGACGGCGCTGCAGGACGACGCGCATGGCGCGACGCTCTCGCTCTCCACGCCCGCAGGCGCCTACACCGCGCAGACCGACTGGCTCATCGCCGCCGACGGCGGCCGCAGCACGGTGCGCGAGTCGCTCGGCCTGAAGCTTCAGGGCACGAGCTACGAGGGCCGTTACGTGATCGTCGACATCCTGCTCGACAGCGCGCGGCCCACGGAACGGCTTGCGTATTTCGACCCGGCGTCGAATCCCGGCTCGACCGTGCTCGTCCACAAGCAGCCCGACAACGTCTGGCGCATCGACTATCAGCTGCGCGACGGCGAGGACGCCGATGAAGCGATCAAGCCCGAAAACGTCATGCCGCGCGTGCAGAGCCTGCTCGACATGATGGGCGAGACGGCAGCGTGGTCGCCGGTCTGGATCACGATCTACAAGGCCAACGCGCTCACGCTCGAGCGCTATCGCCACGGCCGCGTGCTGTTCGCGGGCGACGCGGCACACCTCGTGCCGATCTTCGGCGTGCGCGGCGCGAACTCGGGCATCGACGACGCCGACAACCTCGCGTGGAAACTCGCGTATGTCGTGAAGGGGCTCGCGAGCGATGCATTGCTCGACAGCTACTCGGACGAGCGCGTCTACGCCGCGCACGAAAACCTGAGCTACGGCACGAAGAGCACGGAGTTCATGGCGCCGCCGTCGTTCGCCTTCGACCTGATGCGCACCGCCGTGCTGAGCCTCGCGCGCGAGCACGCCGCCGTGCGCTCGCTGATCAATCCGCGCCAGACTTCGGCCATCGCCTACGCGGCCTCGCCGCTCAACACGGCCTCCGATGTCTTCGCGAACGGCCCGGCGCCGGGCACGGCGCTGCCCGAATGTCCGCTCACGATCGTCGACCAGGCCGGCGCGCACGAAGGCCACGTGACCGACTTGATCGCGCCAAGCTTCACGGCGCTCTACTTCAGCGAGGATGGCGCGACGCCGGCCCCGATCGCCGCGCTCGAAACGACGCTGGCCGCCCGCGCACTGCCGTTCGCGCTGGTGCCGCTCGCACAGCGCCAGCCCGGCGACGCATCACGCCGCGGCGGCTGGGATCGCACAGGACGCCTGTTCCCGATGTACGGCGCCCAGCCCGGCACGCTCTACCTCGTGCGCCCGGACGGCCACGTGCTCGGCCGCTGGCACGGCGCAGCCGGCACTGTCGCCACGCAGGCGCTCGCCGCCCTCGATCACGCGCTGTGCGCCTGAGCGCTGGCGGATACACGTAAAGATGGAGAAAGCCATGACCGACAGCGAACTCGACGCCGTCT
Source organism: Paraburkholderia sp. EG287B (assembly GCF_040965595.1). Taxonomy (NCBI): domain Bacteria; kingdom Pseudomonadati; phylum Pseudomonadota; class Betaproteobacteria; order Burkholderiales; family Burkholderiaceae; genus Paraburkholderia; species Paraburkholderia sp. EG287B. The sequence continues at coordinate 101,033 of NZ_JBFRCG010000019.1, read as the reverse complement.
ACACGCAGCTGTGCAAGACCATGACCAATCTGGGCGAAGCCAACGGCCCGCTCTTTCTCGCGCGCTTCGCGCTGCTCGCGATCGAGCGGATCGGCAACGCGCAAACCTGCCTCGAGTTGATCGACGCCGCAGGCAAGAACGTTTTCGCAGCCGTGCCGGAATGAGGGGACGCGCGTTGCGCCTCAGCTCTGCGTCGACTGCACGAGCCGCGCCAGGCGCGAGCGGTTGCTGACGCCGAGTTTCTGAAACGACCGATCGAGATGGGTGCGCACGGTCGTATAGGAAATGCCCAGCCGCTCGGCGATCTCCTTGTCGAGCAGCCCTTCCACCACGAGCGCGACCACGTCGCGCTCGCGCCGCGTCAGGCGGTTGATTGCTTCGTTATCCGCAGTGCAGGTGTCGCCGCCCGGCGGCGGCTGAACCTGCCCCGTCTGCGCGCGCGAGCGCGCCAGCGCAGCGATGAAAGCCGGGCGCACCAGGTCGAACAGCACCAGCTCCCGATCGGAGAAGTGCTCGCGTCGCTTGCCGCGCCCAATGCGCAGATGATCGAGATGCTCTTCACCCGACCAGACGAACAGGTCCGCGCCCGCATGCAGGCCATCCGCGCGCAGCAGTTCGAGCAGACGCCGCCCCACCTCGAGACACAAGGCGCCCTCGGGCAAGATATGGTCGGCCAGCAGCTTGAAGACGTCGGCGATCAACGCGAGTTCGCGGCTCGTCAGGTCCATGCTCGGTTGCGATGAAAAGTGGGCGCACGCCTCGCCTGCGGGGCGGCGCAAACGTCAGAGCCTGGTGACCTCGCCTGACGGATTCAATATGCAGCGCGACTCTGAAGCGTGCAGCGGAAATGCCGAAAAGAAAATGGGGCGGCAAATGCCGCCCCAAGAAAAACACACGCCGGCAAAGGGCTGTCTTCCGCCGGAGGTTGCATAGTACGCGATGAACAGCGGAGCGGCATCCCCAAATTTGAGGACAAACGCTCATGTCATGCAAACTATTCCCGCCTCATGCCGGCTTGCCGATGCGAAAAGGTTGGCGCTCATGCGTGGCGCATCGTTTCGCATCGGCGTCGCGGTTTTACTGAATCAGACGCGACACGCCACGGCCGCGCGGATCGGAAACCGCGTCGGGCGTATCGCCGTTGATCCGGATCGCCTGAATGTCGCCGTTGAAGTTCTGCGCCTTCAGCACGTAGCCCTTCGCCTCGACCTGCTTGGCGAGTTCACCGTCGATCGGCGCATACGGCTCCCAGAAAATCGTGTTGGGCGGCAGCAACTGATGGTGGAAGCGCATGGCCGCCACCGAGTCCTTCAACGGCATGTCGAAGTCATAGTTGTTGTTGATGACCTGGAACACCGAGGTGAAGATGCGCGAGCCGCCCGGCGTACCGATCACGAGCGCCACCTTGCCGTCCTTCGTGAGGATGGTCGGCGTCATCGACGAAAGCGGACGCTTCTTCGGCGCAATTGCGTTCGCGTCGCTGCCCACCACGCCGAACATGTTCGGCACGCCGGGCTTGGACGCGAAATCGTCCATCTCGTCGTTGAGCACGATGCCGGCGCCCGGCACGACCACGCCCGAACCGAAGTAGCCGTTGATCGTGTACGTGTTCGAGACGGCGTTGCCCCACTTGTCGACCACTGAGAAGTGCGTCGTTTCCGCCTTCTCAGGCATCGAGGTGCCGAGGCCCGGCTGCACGCTCTTGGTGTCGGATGGCTTGTCGGGATCGACTTCGGCGGCGCGCTTCGCGAGGTACGGGTCGTCGGTGAGCTGCGCGACCGGCACCTTGTAGAAGTCGGGGTCGCCGAGATATTGCGCGCGGTCTGCGAACACGCGTTTCTCGATCTCCGAGATCAGGTGGATGTACTGCGGCGAATTGAGCGGCACGTCCTTGAATTGCGGCGCCAGCATCGACTTCATCTTGAGCAGCTGCACGAGGCCCACGCCACCCGAACTCGGAGGCGGCGCGGTGATGATCTCGTAACCGTTCCACTTCGCCTCCACGGGCTGGCGCCACACTGCCTTGTACTCCTGCAGGTCGCGCTTCGTGATGAGGCCGTGGCCCTTCATCGAGGCGGCGATCAGGTCCGCGGTCTTGCCGTCGTAGAAGTCCTTCGCGCCCTGGTTCGCAATGCGCGTGAGCACGTTGGCGAGATCGGGCTGCTTGAACGTCACGCCCTCCTTCAGGTTGCCGAAGTAGTCGTCGAAATTGGTCTTGTCGGCAAAGTCCTTTTCGGCGGCCTCACGGCGCTTCGCGAGCTGCTCGTCCACGACGAAGCCGTCGCGCGCGTATTTGATCGCCGGCGCGAGCACCTGCTTCCATGGCAGCCTGCCGAAGCGCTTCTGCGCTTCCCACATGCCCTCGACCGTCCCCGGCACGCCCACGGCGTCGTAGCCGTAGAGGCTCTTGCCCGGGATCACGTTGCCCTTGTCGTCGAGGTACATCGTGCGCGTGGCGGCGAGCGGCGCGCGTTCGCGATAGTCGAGGAAGTACGGCTTGCCGTTCACATAGAGCGTCATGAACCCGCCGCCGCCGATGTTGCCGGCTTCGGGGTACGTCACGGCGAGCGAGAAGGCGATGGCGACCGCCGCGTCGACGGCGTTGCCGCCCTCCTTGAAGATCTGCTCGGCGGCGTCGGCCGCGTACTTGTCGGCAACGGCCACCGCCGATGCATTGAGGACCGCAGGGCGTTGCTGCGTATCCTTTGCAAAGGCCGGCGTGACTTCGAGGAAGCCCGTGGACAAGGCGGATAGCGAAAGCAGTGCGAGAGCGGCAGCGGAAATTTTCGTTTTTTCAACCAGCTTCATCGAGTTCACCCCATGATTCGGTTTGTTGGCCTACCGGAAACCTGCCTTGGCCTTATAGCACGCCAGGCTAACGATTGCGATCCGGCGATCCGCTGATTCCGCTGCCGTGCAAGACGGCGTCCCGTCCTGGACTGGATCAGGCGTTGCCGCGCCGGCCGCGGGCAATTTCTTCGCCCGCATTCGCGGGCAAACGCATCGTCACCGGAATCGACGCCACCGAAAAGAGCCCGACCACGAGAAACGCCGGCCAGAAATCGGACCAGACGATGGCCGAATGCCCTTGCACCCGATGCGAAATCTGCAGTACGAGGCCCGCGATCGTCACGCCGAGGCCGAGCGACACCTGCTGGATCACGCTTGCCACGCTCGTGGCGCGGCCGATGTCGCGCGTCGGAATATCGGCATAGGCGAGCGAATTGAGGCCGGTGAATTGCAGCGAAGGAAAGATCCCGCCCGCGAGCACGACGACCCAGATGAGCCACACGGGCATGCCAGGCGAAAACGAGCCGCATATCGCGATGGCCGTGCCCGCGAGCACCGCGTTGACCATCAGCGTGCGGCGAAAGCCGAAGCGCCCGAGCACGCGCGAGACGATCGCCTTCATGAAGATCGAGCCGAACGCCGAAGCGCAGGTGATGGCGCCTGAAGCGAACGCCGTCATGCCGAGCCCTTCCTGCAGCGTGAGCGGTAACAAAAATGGCACGGCACCGAGCCCGATGCGAAACAGCGACCCGCCCGCCACGCTCGCATTGAACGTGGGGATACGCAGAAATTTCAGATCGAGCACGGGCCGCTCGACACGTTGCGCATACAACCAATACGCCACCAGCAACAACGCCCCGATCACGCACATCGCCACCGCGGTGCCGGTGGCGACGATCTCGCCGCCCACGAGCGAGAGGCCGAGCATGAACAGCGACGCCCCACCCGCGGAGAGCACGAAGCCGGCCCAGTCGAGCCGCCCCGGATGCTCCTCATGCATGTTTTCGATATGCCGGTTCGCGAGCCAGATGCCGAGCACGCCAATCGGAATGTTGATGAAGAAAATCAGCCGCCAGTGCAGATACGTGGTGATGAAGCCGCCGAGCGGCGGCCCCACGACCGGGCCGAGCAGCGCGGGCACCGTGAGATAGTTGACCGCGCGAATGAAGTCCGATTTGGGCAGCGAGCGGAAGATGATGATCCGGCCCACCGGCACCATCATCGCGCCGCCGATGCCCTGCACGAAGCGCGCGGCCACGAACATCTCGAGCGACCGCGAAGCCGCGCACAACAGCGACCCGGCCATGAAGATGCCGATGGCAGTGCGAAACACATTGCGCGAGCCGAAGCGATCGGCCACCCAGCCGCAGATCGGGATGAACACGCCCAGGCCGATCACGTAGCTCGTGACGGCCAGCTTCAGTGTGATGGGGTCCTGGCCGAGATCGCGGGCCAGTGCGGGGAGCGCGGTGACGATGACCGTCCCGTCCACGTTCTCCATGAACATCGAGCACGCGACAATGAGCGGAACGATGAAGGTGCCGAGGGCTAATGGCATGGGCAGGAACGACGATCAGCGCGGCTGATGGCGTAAAGCTGCCATTATGGCCCTTGTTGCGGAAAACGGGAACCCGGCAACAGATGAAGCGGCGCGCTTCGTGCAGGCGGCACGCAACGAAAGCGCGCGCAAAAACAAAAACCGCGAAGCCCGCCGCCGCTTTCAAGCGGAGACAGACCTCGCGGCCTGATTCAAGCAATCAGCGTCGGGCAATCCGCAAAGATGCGCTTTAGATCGCGGGCTGCTTCACGCGGCTCACCACGGGACGCAGTTGCGGCAGCACCTGCTCCGCGGCGCGCGTGACGTCATTGGGGAAGTCGATCTCGATCCACGGCGCGCCGGTCACGTCCGCGGTTTCGAACTCGCTGCCGCGTTCGAGCAGCAGGTCGCGCAGCGCTTCTTCGTGCGGCAGGTTCGCGCGGCCCGTATCGACGTAGCCTTCGACGATCTGCGCAAAGCGGCGCGCCGTCGCTTCGTTGAGGCGGAAGAAGCCCACCGACTCGCCGATCGTGTCGTATTGCAGACCGACCGCCAGCTGCTTGCGCAGTTCGACGGGCACGCCGTTGCGCAGACACAGCTTCACGGGCTCGTCGCCGGCTTCGAAGTCGCGGTCGATCAGGAGACGGTTGGCCGGCGCCTCGCCCGCCACGAGCGGTGCGAACACGCGCTCGTCGTAGAGCACGTCGGCGTCCATGAGCAGCACGTCGCCGCCGCGCGTGAGCGCCTCGGCCGTGCGATGCACCGTGAGCACGCTGCCCAGGTCGAAGCGCGGATTCATCACGACCTCGACCTTGTGCGGCCAGCCGATGCGCTTGAGTTCGGCCTCGACCAGCTCAGGCTGGAAGCCGAGCGCGAGCACGACTTCCGTCACGCCCGCCTCTTCCAGCAATTGCAGATGGCGTTCGAGCAGCGTCACGCCCTCGAACTGCAGCAGACATTTCGGAAACTGTTCTCCAGCTTGTTGCTGAAGGCGCAGGCCGAGGCCTGCCGCGAGAATGATGGCGCGCATGCGCAAACGTTCCTTGGGAGAAAAAAGGTCAATCGGCGACTTCGACAGCGGGGACGCGCAAGGCGCGCCGGCGTTGCCAGCTACGTTCGCTGAAATGCAGATACAGAAGGCCCGGCAAGCCGAGCAGGATTTCTCGCGCCCGCTTGGCGAGCGAGAGCGCGAGCGCCGCCTCGGGCGGCAGGCCGACGAGCGGCGCGAGCAGCAGGTAACCGCCCTCTTGCACGCCCAGCGAACCGGGAATGGCGAAGGCCGCACCGCGAATCGCCTGGCCGATGCTCTCGAGCAGCAGCGCATCGATCCAGCCTACGGGATGGCCGAGAAAGCGCAGCGCGAGCCACACTTCCACCGTGCCCACGAGCCAGCCCGCGAGGCTCAGCGCGAAGCTGGCCGCCACACGGCCGCGCCGGGCGTAAAGCGACTTCACGGCTTCGTCGATGGCGTCGGCGCGCGTGGCAAGCGCCGACCAGTCGCGCTTGCCGAACACTTTCGAGGCGAGACGCAGCAGGCGGCCGAACAGACCGCGGCGCTGCGCGACATAGAACAGCGCGATCAGGCCGCCGAGCACGGCGGTCGCGATCAGCGCGGCGACGCCGAGGTCGCGCGGCGCGCCATTCGCGGCGTAGGCCGAAAAAAGCACGATGCCGAATACGGCGAAGACAATCTGCGCGACGGCTTGCAGCGTCGTGCTCACGGTGATGGCCGCTGCCGCGTTGCGCATTTGCATGCCGCGTTGCCCGAGCTGGCGCACCATCGCTACGGGGCCGCCGATCTGGCCCGCAGGCAACAGGCTGTTGACCGATTCGCCGGTCCACCGCGCGAGCAGTGCATCGCGCTGGTCGACGCGCTCGTCCTTGCCGAAGAGCACGGCGATCGCACCCGCGTCGAGTGCGAGCGGCGCGACGTGGAACGCCGCGACGAGGACGAGGCCCCAGCCGGCGGCCGCGAGCGCACCCGTGACCGAGCCGAGCCCCTGCCAGGCGAGCAGCGCGATGAAGAGTGCCGTGCCGATCGACAGCAGCAGGATGGCAGCACGGCTCACACCTTGCCTCCCAATGCCTTGCGGAACACCTGGCGGAAACCGAAGTACGCGATGGCGTCCTTCATGTTCGAAATGAAACGCCGCCACGGGCGCATGTTCGGGTTCGTCACGTATTCGAGCGTGAGCGACACGCGCACTTCGCCTTCGAGGCTCGGCGTGACGCGATGGCGAAGCTTGTCGCCGTCGAACACGATGAGCGCGCCCGGCGGGTACTGCACCGAGCCCGGCTCATCCGCCTTGTTCGGGTCTTTCGTGTGCAGCTCGTAGTCGAGCTTGCACGAGGACTCGTCGATCACGCCGAGCAGCACCGTATAGCGGCGGCCGTCGTAATAGGACGTGTCGTAATGCCAGCCGATGTGATCGCCGGCGCGTGTGTAGTAATAGAGCGCGTAAGCGTGCGGGTCGTCTTCGGGCGAAAGCTGCAGGCGGTCGCCCGTGATCTTTTCGAGCCACGCGATGAGCTGCGGCGAGCGGTAAAGCTCGGCGATGTACGGCGCGAGGCGGTCGATGGTGTGACGGCTCACGCTGCCGCCCGCCTTGTGGCCCGGCAGATAGTTGCGGTTGACTTCGGGAAGCAGCGCGTCGGCCGCGTCGATCAACTGTTGCGTGGCGTCGGCGGGCAGAAAATCGGAGAGGTACAGGAACGAGCCCTGGCTCTGGTAGTCGTCGCGCAGGCGCGCGGTGTTCAGCGGTTGCAGCGCGCGGCCGATTGCGCCGTCCGGCTCGCCGGCCGCCGCGCGGGCTGGCGCGGGCTGGCGCGGGGGCGCTACGACCGGTTCTTGTTCTGCTTGCAAGCTCATCGGCTGCTCCACACCTGGGAGGTTTCCTTGGCGGGGCGCAGGCGGCGCGTCACGCGCACATAGTCGAGCACCACCCAGATGGCAAATAACGGCGCCCCGATCGAAGCCGCGATAATGAATGGCGACACGACGCCCGTCAGCGTGACAAGGGGTAGCAGATACAGCACGTCCTCGGTCTCGAAGCCGCCGGCGAACGCCTGCTGGGTGCCCGCCTTGCCGGCCATTTCCTCGATGCGCATGCGCAGGAAAAAGATCACGGCGACCGCGACGCCCGCGATGCCGCCGAGCACGGCCGGCGGCACACGCCATTCGGTGCCGGAATGGGCGGCCACGACGCCGAGGCCGTAGCCCATGCCGAGGAACAGCAGGACGGTGACGAGCGCGTCCGCCGCGAGATCGTAGAAATGCCCGATGCGGCTGGTTTTGCCGCTGATACGCGCCAGTTCGCCGTCGGTATGATCAACAAAATTCGACAACACGATCAGAAACGCGCCAATATTGACGTGCAGAAAGTCTCCGCGCGCCAGAAAAATGCCGCCGGCAACGCCAATCAGGAGTCGCAGCGTGGTCAGATGATTCGGGGTAACGCGCGTGGGTACTAGCGGAGTGACGAGCCATCGCGCCGCGCGAGCGTCCCACGTGCGCGGCAGCGGCACCGCTTTCGGAGCCATTTTTACAGATTTATCTTTTTCGGTCATAACCGCGCAATATATACGCCTTCCAGAAATCTTGCAGGTATTCCGACGTTCGTCCCACTTTTTGCTTGTGGTTCTGTAAGGCAAAGCGCCAGACCGGCTTCCGCGGCGCCGCAAGCGGAATCGCGCGAACACGCGTAGAGTGCAACCCTTCGCGCCAGCCCGGGCGTTTTGCGCCCGCCGCAATCCGGCCCCGGCGCACGCACTTTCGCCATTCACGTAATGAAACGCTTTACCTTCGCCGCCCTTTTTCTTGCTGTCCTGACGCTTCTCGCCGGCAACGCTCACGCCGCCGCCATCGACGATTCACTGACCTGTAGCGAGTCCGCACACGACTTCATCTCGGGGCTGATCACGCAAAACCTGATCGATCCGAAGCCCATGAAGGTCGAAAGCAATTCGATCAACGCGTTCTGGCCCGCGCACGGCCAGCGGATGACCGCCTATGGCTTCAGCGTGTTCGCCATCGTGGGTTTCCAGAAGGACGACCCGCTCTTCAAGACCGGCGACGGCACGCCCATCGCCCCTTCCGCCTACGGGGCCGTCGTGGTCGGCACCCAGGCCAGGGTGCAGGCGGCCCTCACGGCGGCAGGCAATAACGCCATCGTCCACCATGCCGGACCGCTATTGACTGCGATCTTCTGCAAGCAGGAGTAAGCGGGCAGGCTCTGAGATTTACTCGATACGCCCGAAGCCGCCTTCGGCCCAGGCTTCGGCGCGCGCTTTCGTGAGCTTGAAGTTCGGCGCGACGCGCGCCTGAGCGAGCTGCTCGCCGAACGCGTCGATCGCGCTGACGAGCGCGTAGGGCTCGTACTCGTCGGGAACGATGTCGAGCGTCACGTCCACGTCGCCTTCGGCGGTCTGTACGCTCACGCGCTTGTGCAAGAGCGCGCGCAATTGCTGCTCGTGCCGGCGCAGCACCTCCGAAGCGGTCTTCACGAGCGTGTTGAACGCCGACGTATCGAGCGGCTTGGGATTCTTCTTGTCACGGCCCATGGTCCACGGGCCGACGAGTGCAGGCTCCGGCTCGCCGTCCTTGATCATTTCGACGGCCCAGCCGTCGTCGTCCTCGTTCTTGATCACGCGCGCGGTCCAGCCGTCCTTGCGCCACAGGCGCGCTTCCTGGATCACCTCGGCTTCGGCTGCGAGGTCATCGGCGGGGAAATCGGGATCGGTTGCGGGTGAGGAATCGGTCATGGCGGGGCTTTCATCGGGTTCTGCGCGGGACTTGCCCGTCGCGGGGCAAGGGCAAGATTCTACCCGGATCGCGTCGCGCGTCGGGCGCCACGTCTTTCTATCCAGCCGGTTCGGATTATCGCGCCACCAAACCAGAATATCGGCCGGCGATTTTAATCATTGCGTTTTCCGCAACGCACCATTCCGCCTTGCGCATTAATTTAAAATATTTCCCGCAGGCAAAAAAACGCGGCCCGAGAGCCGCGTAAAAACAGATGAAAAAAGACCACCCTTGGTCGAGGGCTGCAGAAATTGTACCGCCGCACAATGCGTGTGTTCACTTCATGATCTGGAACAGTACCTTTCACCAAACGACAAGAATCGCGCTTGAAAAAGCGTTGAATTCGCGCTAGGCCAGCTCCTGCGCGCGTTTGCCGCATCGTCGCGGGTGCACAACGGATTATCCAGATCGACCATTTTGTCGCACCCGATAATCCAATAGAAAAACGCTTTATATGCAGTCACTTACGGCTATTAATGCCAATCGCGAAATGAGATGGATGCATTGTTGCGTCGATTTGCGTAAATACATCGAATACCGGGCCTACACTTCGTTGCGAATCATCCGGGCACGAAATCGATTTTCAGAATATTCGGCCTGAGATTCCCCAAGTTCTGACCGGAGAAAAACATGAAAAAAGCACTCATTGCTGCAGGCGTCCTCAGTGCATTTGCCATCAGCGCCCATGCGCAAAGCACCGTCACCCTTTACGGCTCGCTCGACGCCGGCATCGTCTACGCGAACAACGTCGGCGGCCACAGCCTGTGGGCTCAGGGCAGCGGCGCCCTCTCGAACAACTACTTCGGCTTTCGCGGCGCCGAAGACCTGGGCGGCGGCCTGAAGGCGATCTTCACCCTCGAGAGCGGCTTCAATCTCAACAACGGCGGCTACAAGAACGGCGACAGCGGCTTCAACCGCCAGGCCTGGGTCGGCCTGCAGAGCGACCGGTTCGGCACGCTCACGCTCGGCCGGCAATATGACTCGATGGTCGATTACCTCTCGCCGCTTTCGGAAGCCGGCGCGGGCTTCGGCAACAATCTCGCGGGCCACCCGTTCGACAACGACAACCTCGCGCAAAGCTATTCGATCAAGAACTCGGTCAAGTACGCCAGCGCGAACTACGCGGGCTTCCAGTTCGGCGGCCTGTACGGCTTCAGCAACGACGCGAGCGGCTTCGCGAATGGCCGCGCATGGAGCGTGGGCGCATCGTATGGCAACGGCCCGCTGAACTTCGCAGCCGCCTACTCGCAACAGAACAACTCCGGCGGCCTCGGCGCTGCGAACAGCGCGGCTTCGGCCGACCAGAACATCTCGGCACGGCTGCAGCGCTCGTTCGGCGCGGGTGTGAACTACACCTACGGCCCGGCACAGGTTGGCTTCGTATGGACGCACTCGCAGATCGACGGCATGCAGAGTCTCTCGAGTGGCGGCAGCGCGCCGCTGCCTGGCCTCTCGGGCCTGAACCTGCACGTCGACAACTACGAGATCAACGGCGCTTACCATCTGACGCCCGCCCTCGCGTTCGTCGGCTCCTACACATTTACCGACGGCACGGTCACGGGCAACGGCGGCGGCAACAGCCCGAAGTGGCACACCGTGCTGGTTGGCACCGACTACTCGTTGAGCAAGCGCACGGACGTCTATCTCGCCGGCGTCTATCAGCACGCTTCGGGCTCGCTCGGCTATAACGCCGACGGCTCGGGCATCGCGAACGTCGCTGCGATCAATACGCTCTCGCCTTCTTCGACGAACAACCAAGTGGCCGCGACAGTCGGTTTGCGTCACCGCTTCTGATCGCTCGGAGTTGGGCAAATGCGGCGCGACCCGCCGCGCTGCCCTGCCTTTGCGAAACGCACATGCGCCACAAGCGCATGTGCGTTTTTTCCTGTTACCTGTTGCATCTTTTTACGTCTGCGTGGGCCTTGATTCAGATCAGCGTGCGTATACTTATTGGCATAATCCGCTGCTTCGATATTGTCACGTCGCCTATGAAAACGCTCACGCAACGACTCCTCGCCGCGACTCCGCTCGCGCTCATCGCCGCTTGTGGATCGACACCGCCGTCCGGCACCGCTTCGAACGGCGAACCGATGATCTACGCTTCGTCGGCGCGATCGGCTTCGTCGGTCGCGAGTTGCCTCGAAGACCGCCTGCCGCACGTGCACAGTTCGCGCGACGGCAATACGACCGAACTGAGCGTGGGCTCGCGCTCGGACGCGTCGTACTTCGTCACGCTCACGCCGAACGGCCACGGCTCGGTCATTCGCGTCACGCACGGCGCGTCCGCGTCGAACGATCCGCCCGAAGAAGAACTGCGCTTCGACGTAGCGCGCTGCACGACCTGACGCGCGAACGGCTGGCGCGTGCACCGCACGCGCCACACGACGTTCCGCATGTCGCCCGCGTGTCACCCCTGTCATAACGGCGACACATCTGCGAAGATTGCGCCCCCTTCGACTTCGCAACTCACCGCTTCATGGCATCAGGCACCGCACATCACGCCACGGGTTGGGCCGCCGGCGTCATCGCCGCCGCAATCGTCACGCGTCAGGGCGCCGATAGCGCCTGGCATCTCTACGCCGCGCTCGCGTTCGCGGCGGGTGTCGCGGGCGGTTCGGCGCCCGACTGGCTCGAGGTCGCCTGGTGGCGCAAGAAGCGGCGCCTCTGGATCACGCATCGCACGTTCACGCACTGGGGCATCGGCTGGATCGCGTTGCTCGTGTGGTCGTATCACAAACTCGGGCACCTGCCGCTCGCGGCGCCCGCGTTCGGCTTCGCCTGCGGAGGCGTGATCCACCTGTTCGCCGACTGGCCCAATCCGCTCGGTGTGCCGTGGATCTTTCAGCGGCACTCGCTGAACTGGTGGCGCAGCGGACGTTGCGACCTGATCGTCGTCGCCGCGTCATGGGTGGCCGCGTGGTTTTTCGCCGTGCATGGGGTGCCGCACGACTGGTCGCTCGCGCCGTTGCGACGGCTCGTCTGATTGGTCAGGTTTGCCTGGTAGCCGGCGCCGGTGCGGAAACGCCGGGAGTCATGCAGCCGATGCAGCGCCGATTAACAATCGTCGGGACTGATCAGGCGCCACATCGCCCATTAATCAGGCGACGTTTATTATCGTGTTAATCCAGGCCAAAATAAAAACGGCGCCCTTGTAAAGGACGCCGCTTCTGAATCGCGTCACGCGGTATTCAGGCGTTCTCTTCGCACTCCGCGCGCCCCATGCGGTAGCCGACGATCAACCCGGCGTCGTACGCCGACTCCAGCGCGCGGCCAATATCCTCGGCGCTCACGAGGTGCGCGTCGGTGGTCGGCTTCCCGGTCAGTTCGAAGCTCTCGATTCCGAGCGTTCTTCGCGAGATTGCCATCAACAATTCGAGTCGTTCGTCATGCATTTTGCGCTCTCCACTTGATCTACATCATCTGATTACAATGATAAATATCAAAATCCGTGGGAGCCGCGGCGCATGGACGCATATTGAGGCCTTATTCTAATATCAAACCCAGTAAATCTTTAAAATTTGTTAAAACATCGACGGATTAATTTTTAAAGATCGTTAAATCGAATCGTTTTAATTCGCAATTGAACAGGGCGTCGATGCGTGACGGCTCGCCCCATACCGCCGAGCCAACGTCGCAGACCGGCCGGCCAGGCGAGGTCAGCGCTTCGCGCGGGCAACCGTTTGATATGATCGGTAAGACATCGCGGGGCCCAACCAGGGCTTTTCGTCAGCATTCGAACGTAGCCCATGGATTCCACGCTCACCCCATCCGCCAGCACGGCGACCACCGACCTCGGCCGCCGCGTGCGCGCCGCGCGCGTCGCCCAGGACCTGACGCTCGATACGGCCAGCCGCCTGTGCGGCGTCTCGCGCTCGACCCTGTCGAAAGTCGAAAACGGCCTCATGTCGCCGACCTTCGACGTGCTGCAAAAGATCGTCGGCGGGCTCAGAATCGACCTGGCCGAGCTGTTCGGCACCCCGCCCAGGCTCAATGCCGGCGGCCGCCGCGCGCTCACGCGCAACGGCGCGGGTCAGCGCCACGCCTATCGCGGCTATCAGATGGAGTTGCTCGCCACCGATCTCGCGCACAAGGCGATGCTGCCGTTTCGCATCCGCATCACCGCGCATTCGCTCGACGCGTTCGACGACTGGGGCCGCCACGAAGGCGAAGAGTTTCTCTACGTGATCAGCGGCAGCGTGTGCCTGTATTCGGAGCTCTACGCGCCCACTTATCTGGAAGCCGGCGACAGCCTCTACTTCGACAGCCGCACCGGCCACGCGGCCATTTCGACGAGCGAGGAAGACGCCGAAGTGCTGTGGATGGCCACGAGCGCGCGCCTGCCCGGCGTCGCGCCGGAAGCGTCGGCAACCTCGAAGTCACGCGCCAGGACGAAGCTCACGGCCGGCTGAATCCGGCGCGCAGTGTCGGGTCTGCGGGAACCGTGAAGCCCTCACCCCCCGGCGTCGGGCGAACGCTTGCCAGCGGAAGGGTTGGCAGCGCGCGCACGCCGCGTCCGCGGCGCCGCTGAGCCATCCGGCCGCACGTCGCGCTCGCGCGCCGCACGCCGCACGGCCTCGATCAGCACGCGACCGGCAGGCGTGGGCTGGGTATCGGTCCGCTGAATCACCCCCACCGGCTCTTCGCCGCCCGCGGAAGGCAACGGCAACCGCACCAGCGTCCCGCGCCGCAGGTCGTACTCGACGGCGCCGGCGGGCACGAACCACACCGCGTCGTTCTGGAGCGCGAGCGCGCGCCCCACGGAAACCGACAGCAACTCGACGAACGCCGACAGCGGCGGCGCGCCCCAGGCGGCAAGCAGACTGTCAGCCGCCTGGCGGATCAACGTGCCGAACGGCGGCAACACGAGTGGAAACGAGGCGAGTTGCGCCGGCAGCCCCGCCCCCTGCGCGAGCGGATGCCCCGCGCGCACCACCACGGCGAGCGGCTCGTTGTACAGCTGCTCGAAGCTCAGGCCCACCATGCGCTCGGGGTCGGCCAGACGGCCCACCGCGAAGCTGATCGCGCCTGTCTTCAGCCGCTCGAGCAGTTCGGTGTTGGCCCCCGTCACCAGCCGCACGCTCACGCGCGGCCATTCCTCGCCGAAGTGGCGCAACGCACCGGGCAGCAACGCCGTCGCCACAGTCGGCAGCACGCCGATATCGAGCGTCGCGGCCACCGCGCCTTCGTCGCGCGCGAGCAAGGCCACGCCCTGGCGCAGCGCGCTCATGCAGGCGCTCGCGTGCGGCATGAAAAGCTGCCCCTCGCGCGTGGGCACCGCGCCGTGCCGGCCGCGCTCGAACAGCTTCACGCCCAGCACGAGTTCCAGCTCGGCGATCGTCTTCGACACGGCGGGCTGCGTGACCGAAAGACTCTCGGCGGCCTGCTGCACGCTGCCCATCTGCGCCACGGCAAGAAAACACTGGAGATGACGGAATTTGACGCGTCCGTCCGCGAGCCGGTTTTGCATAACGGTTCGTTATACGAGCTGCGAAAAAACATCATTTTGCATAACTTTTCGCTTTGGATAAAGTGGCGGCATCGGGTCGCACCGCCAACCGTTGCCGGCGCCAGGCCCCCTTCCCCCAATAATCCAACCCAGGAGACACCCCATGGACGAGTCCATCCTGTCGCCGCGCGACTTCGACTCGCACCCCGCGTACGTTTATCCGCCGTACCGTTCGTCGGTCAAACGCGGCCCCACGCTCCCGCTCATCCCCCTGAAGGAAAAGCTGCGCAACCAGCACGCGCCCGTGTACGGCACCGACGACCTCGGCGCGCTCGATCACGACCTCACGCGCAACGCGGCCAGGAATGGCGCGCCGCTCGGCGAGCGCATCATCGTGACGGGCCGCGTGCTCGACGAAGGCGGCAAGCCGGTGCGCAATACGCTCGTCGAGATCTGGCAGGCCAACGCCGCCGGCCGCTATGTCCACAAGCAGGACCAGCACGACGCGCCGCTCGATCCCAACTTCCTCGGCGCCGGCCGCGCGATCACCGATAACGACGGCCGCTATCGTTTCCTCACGATCAAGCCGGGTGCATATCCCTGGGGCAATCACCCGAACGCGTGGCGTCCGAATCACATCCACTTCTCGCTGTTCGGCGACTACTTCGGCTCGCGTCTCGTCACGCAGATGTATTTCCCCGGCGACCCGCTGCTCGCGTTCGACCCGATCTATCAGGGCACGCCCGAAGACGCACGCGAGCGCATGATTTCGCGCTTCTCGCTCGACACCACCGAAGAAGGCTACGCACTCGGCTACGAATTCGACATCGTGCTGCGCGGCCCGAACCAAACCCCCACGGAGCGTTGAACCATGGCACTCAAGGAAACGCCTTCGCAAACGGTCGGCCCGTACTTCGCCTACGGCCTGTGTCCGCAGCAATACGATTTCGACCTGAAGAGCCTCTTCACGGCCAACGTGGTCGAGCCCGAAACGCCGGGCGAGCACATTACGCTGATCGGCCGCGTGATCGACGGCGACGGCAACGCCGTGTTCGACGCGATGCTCGAGTTTTCGCAGGTCGACGCAAACGGCCGTTATCCGGCTTCGCGCGAGGCAATCGCCAAAGACGGCTTCCGCGGTTTTGCACGCGTGGGCACGGGTACGGATGCGCAGCACCGCTTCATCGTGCACACCGTGAAGCCGGGCGTCGAGAACGCCGGCGAAGCGCCGCATCTGAACGTGATCGTGATGATGCGCGGGATGCTCACGCACACCTTCACGCGCATCTACTTCGAAGACGAAGCCGCCGCGAACGCCGCGGACCCGGTGCTCTCGGCCGTGCCCGCCGCGCGCCGCGACACGCTGATCGCGCGCCGTAGCGAGCAGGCCGGCAGCATCGTCTACACGTTCGACATCCGCATGCAGGGCGAACAGGAAACGGTGTTCTTCGATCTTTGATGCATCGGCGGCGATGCGAGCCGAGTCGCGCGGACTTTCACGTGGCTTTCATGAATTGGCCCTATGATCGTGCCGCTGCGATCTGATCGCGGAACTCCGAGCTGTACCTTGTGAAGCCTGCCATGCGCAGGCTTCTTTTTTGCAGCGCGCCTGCGGCCCGCCGCACGCTCAGCCGAGCGGGCGCACGCCGATCAGCACGCCATGCAGCCAGAAGGCGAACACGGCCCAGACCACGAGCCCGACCACGACGACGATCGCATCGCGCGATACTTCTCCCGGCGGATAGACCACCCCCGCTTCGCGATCGCGCCGGTTCTCGCCCCGCAGCTCGAACAACGCCCAGACGAGGAACACCCCGAAGAGAATGATGTCGTTGAGCGTGCCGTTGGCGAGCAGATGCGCGAACGCCCAAAGCGCGACGCCGCTCACGAATGGCTGGCCGACCGCGCGCTTGAAGTGATTGCCCGGCACATAGGCCGCGACGATCAGGATGAAGGCAATGGCGGTGAGAAGTGCCGTGACATGCGCCATCCAGAACGGCGGCAGCCAGATCGGCACGGGATAGCGGCGTGACAGACCGTAGCCATAGACGATCAGCACGAAGCCCAGAATGGAGAGCAACGCAAACGCGCCTCGCCAGGCACGCGGCCCCAGGCGCTCGATCTGCGCGGCACGCCAGGGCCCTGCCACGATGCGGATCGAATGGACACCAATGAAAATAACGAGGCCCAGCACGAGTATCGCCATGACTACCTCCCTGCCGTAGCAAGAACGCAATGGGCGAGATTGTCGCGCAGCTTGATCGCGCAGCCAACCGGAGTTTTCAAAAAAGCTGACTAATTACGCGCGCAAATGCCGGCAAAAAAGAATGCATAAATCATTGCGCGCCTAAACCGGCACGGCACATTAGGAGGCGCAATTAAATCCCGGCTCGCGCCGAAAGGCATTTTAAAACTATGCTGAATAATACCGGGCGCCGCGCCAATGCGCGGGCTTTGCGGCATGCGCCGCGAACGGTCTGGCAGTCGAAGGGCAACACCGGCGCGCACTCACGCACCGTCATGGCTAGCAGCGAAAATGCTCGATATCCTGTCCCGCGTGCTTATAGCGCAACAGCCAGGCCGGCATATCGCCCTCGCCATTCCACGTATTCCCGTATGCGTCGCGGTACTTGGGTATTTTTTCGCTTTCGGCAATAGACGCTTCAAGCTCTTCGAACGTAATGCCGTACTCTTCCATGCGGCGTCGAATCCACACGATGAGCCGTTCGCGCGCCTCTCCATCGAGGTCGAACATCGATTAATTCCTCTCGCTTCGTCAAGGGCAAGGCACCGATACAACGATCGGCAAAGAATGGTCTTCCCTGAAAAGACAAAGGCTTCGCGCACGAACTGCGAAGCCTTGCTGCACTGATGAGGTAGCCTGGGTGTGGAGCCCGCGACCGGTGCGGAGGGGATCTGCAGTCCGCTGCCCCGCTCTCAGGTGACGCCGCTACAGGTGAGCGAACGTTTGCTGCAAGCGGAACCCATGATACCTTGCGCGCGCGGCACAGATCAAGCGGTTTCAAGGCAGAGCGGGCCTCTGCGGCCCGCTCCGTTCCTTTAGCTTGAAGCCGCTGCGCCCGTTGCGCGCCGCTCTGGTGCAGGTTTGCTTTCGGCGGCGTTCACGTCGCCCTGGCCACGCGCCAGCACGGGCGCGAGCGCCGCGCCGGTATGGCTCGCCCGCACCTTCGCGAGCGCTTCGGGATCGGCTGCGGCGACGATCGTGCCGCCGCCCACGCCGCCTTCGGGCCCGAGATCGATGATCCAGTCGGCTTCGGCGATCACGTCGAGGTCGTGCTCGATCACGACGACGCTATGCCCCGCGTCCGCGAGCCGGTGCAGCACGCTGATGAGGCGCGCCACGTCGGCCATGTGCAGGCCCACCGTGGGCTCGTCGAGCACGTAGAGGGTGTGCGGCGCCTTCTGGCCGCGGCGCGTGATGTCGTCGCGCACCTTCGAGAGCTCGGTCACGAGCTTGATGCGCTGCGCCTCGCCGCCCGAGAGCGTGGGCGAAGGCTGGCCGAGCGTGAGGTAGCCGAGACCCACGTCCTTCATGAGTTGCAGCGGGTGCGAAATACTCGTGATCGAGCCGAAGAACTCCACGGCCTCGTCGATTTCCATCGTCAGCACTTCGCCGATGTTCCGGCCGCGCCACGTCACCGCCAGCGTTTCCGGATTGAAGCGCTGGCCGTGGCACACGTCGCACGGCACCTTCACGTCGGGCAGGAAGCTCATGCCGATGGTGCGCACGCCCTGGCCTTCGCACGCGGGACAGCGTCCGTCGCCGGTATTGAACGAGAAGCGCGACGCGCTATAGCCGCGGGCGCGCGCCTCGAGCGTATCGGCGAAAAGGCGGCGGATCGCGTCCCACACGCCGATATAGGTCGCGGGGCACGAACGCGGCGTTTTGCCGATCGGCGTCTGGTCGACTTCGAGCACGCGGTCGATGCTTTCCCATCCGCTAATCGAATCGCAGCCCTGCCACGTATGCGAAACCTCGAGCTTCGGCTTCGCGCTCGTGCGCGCGAGCACGCTCGACCGGCGTTCCGCCGCGCTCGGCGCTTTCTCCTTCACCGCCTTGCGTGCGCGGCGCTCGGCAGGCGAAGACAGCACCGAACGCCCCACGGCGTCGAGCAGATTGGAAAGCAGCACGTCGCGCGCGAGCGTGGACTTGCCGGAGCCGCTCACGCCCGTAATCGCCACGAGGCGTCCGAGCGGAATCTGCGCGGTGACGTTGCGCAGGTTGTGCAGTTTGCCGCCGTGCACGGTGAGCCATTGGCCCGGCACCGCCTCGCGTCCCGCGCGCGCCGGACGCACTTCGCGGCGCGGCTGCAGCGGGTGCCGGATAGGCTGTGCGAGATAGCGGCCCGTGAGCGAATCGGCCTGCGCCGCGAGATCGGCCACACTGCCCTGCGCGACCACGCGGCCGCCGCGCTTGCCCGCGCTCGGACCGATGTCGATGATGTGATCGGCGCGCCGGATGGTGTCCTCGTCGTGCTCGACCACGACGAGCGTGTTGCCCTTCTCGCCGAGGCTGCGCAGCGCGTCGAGCAGGATCTGGTTGTCGCGCGGATGCAGGCCGATGGTCGGTTCGTCGAGCACGTAGCAGACGCCCTGCAAGTTACTGCCCAGTTGCGCCGCGAGACGAATGCGCTGCGCCTCGCCACCCGAAAGGCTCGGCGCGGCGCGATCGAGGCTCAGATAGCCGAGCCCCACTTCTTCCAGAAACTGCAGCCGGCTGCGGATCTCGCTCACCACGTCGCGCGCGATCTGCGCGTCGCGGCCGCCAAGCTTCAGCGTATCGATCCAGCGGCGCGTATCCGCCACGGTCCACTGCGCGACGTCGACGATGGCATGCGCGTCGAACGTCACGGCGCGCGCCACCGGATTCAGGCGCGTGCCGCCGCAATCGTGGCACGGCTCGTCGACCATGCCGTCGGGTTCCTGCTCCTCCGAAGGCAAGGTTTGCTCGCGGCCACGGCCGTCTTCGGCGACGATCGTGTCGTCGTAGGCGGCGCGCTGCTCGCGCGTGAGCGCGAGGCCCGTACCCACGCAGGTCGTGCACCAGCCGTGCTTGCTGTTGTACGAGAACATACGCGGATCGAGTTCGGGATAGCTCGTGCCGCACACCGGGCAGGCGCGCCGCGTCGACAGCACCTTCACCTCGCCGATGCTCGCCGTCGAACCGCCATTGCCAATCACGTGATCGAGGCCGTCGAGCGGCGCGAGCAGGTGCACGATGCCCTTGCCCGCTTCGAGCGTCGTGGCGAGCAGCGTGCGCAATTGCGCCTCGTTTTCAGGCTCGATCACGAGGTCGCCCACGGGCAACTCGATCGTATGCTCGCGGAAGCGGTCGAGCTTGGGCCACGGCGCGACGGGCACGAATTCGCCATCCACGCGCAGATGCGTGTTGCCGCGCGCCTTCGCCCACTTCGCGAGATCGGTGTAGACGCCCTTGCGATTGACGACGAGCGGCGCGAGCAAACCGACATGCTGGCCGCGATGTTCGCGCAGCAGCTGCGCGACGATCGCATCGACGCTCTGCGACGTGACGGGCGTGCCGTCATGCACGCAGTGCTGCACGCCGAGCTTCACGTAAAGCAGACGCAGGAAGTGCCACACCTCGGAGGTCGTGGCGACCGTGCTCTTGCGGCCGCCGCGCGAAAGGCGCTGCTCGATCGCGACGGTCGGCGGAATGCCGTACACGGCATCGACTTCGGGACGGCCCGCGGGCTGCACGATCGAACGCGCATACGCGTTGAGCGATTCGAGGTAGCGCCGCTGGCCTTCGTGAAAGAGGATGTCGAACGCGAGCGTGGACTTGCCCGAGCCCGACACGCCCGTGATGACGTTGAAGCGGCCGTGCGGAATATCGACATCGAGCGCCTTGAGGTTGTGCTCGCGCGCATTCACGATGCGCACCACGTCCTCGCCCTGCACCTCGCGGCGCGCCTGCGCGGCACGCAACGCGGTTTGCAGCGCCACGCCCTCTTCTTCCGCCAGCAGTTCGACACCGCTGCCAAGCGCGGCTTCGTAGCGCTCGAGCGCCGCGCCGGTATGCGAACGCGGGCACGCGATCACGTCCTCGGGCGTGCCGACGCACACCACTTCGCCGCCTGCATCGCCGCCTTCGGGGCCGAGATCGATCAGCCAGTCGGCGGCGCGGATCACGTCGAGGTTATGCTCGATCACGAGCAGCGAATGACCGCCCACGAGCAGCTTGCCGAAGGCGCGCATCAGTTTGGCGATGTCGTCGAAATGCAGGCCCGTGGTCGGTTCGTCGAACATGAAGAGGCGGCCGCCCGCCTCCTTGCCGCGCGACTGCGCGGTTTCCGCGAGATACCCCGCGAGCTTCAGGCGCTGCGCCTCGCCGCCCGAGAGCGTCGGCACCGGCTGGCCGAGCTTCACGTATTCGAGGCCCACGTCCACGATAGGCTGCAGCACGCGCAATACTTCGGCATCCTCAGCGAAGCATTGCACCGCTTCGCTCACGGTGAGGTCGAGGACGTCCGCGACCGAAAGCGTACGGCCCGCGCGCTCGATCTTCACTTCGAGCACTTCCGCGCGATAACGGCTGCCGTCGCAATCGGGGCAACGCAGGTACACATCGCTCAGGAACTGCATTTCGATGTGCTCGAAACCGGAGCCGCCACAAGTCGGGCAGCGGCCTTCGCCCGAGTTGAAGCTGAACATGCCCGCCGTGTAGCCGCGCTGCTTCGCGAGCGTCGCCTTGGCGAACAGCTTGCGGATCTCGTCGAACGCGCCGACATAGCTGGCCGGATTCGAACGCGCCGTCTTGCCGATCGGCGACTGGTCGACGAACACGGCGTCGCTGATCTGCTCCGCGCCGCTCAGCTTGCGGAACGTGCCCGGCGCTTCGGTCGCCTTGCCCAGATGCCGCGCGAGCGCGGGATAGAGCACGTCCTGCACCAACGTCGATTTTCCCGAGCCCGAGACGCCGGTCACGCACACGAGGCGTTGCAGCGGAATCTGCACGGTCACGTCGCGCAGGTTGTGCTCGCTCGCGCCTTCGAGCAGAAGATTCGGCGTGGACGCGTCAACCGGGCGTCGCTCCCAGTGCGAAGCGTCGGCGACGGCGCGGTGGCCGCCCAGGTACTCGCCCGTCAGGGTGCCCGACGAGCGGATATCGTTCGGCGTGCCGTCGTAGACGATCGAGCCGCCGCGTTCGCCTGGACCGGGACCCATGTCGATGAGGCGGTCGGCCGCGAGCATCACGGACGGATCGTGCTCGACCACGACGAGCGTGTTCCCCGCGTCGCGCAGACGTTGCATCGCTTCGACGATGCGGTTGAGGTCGCGCGGATGCAGGCCGATACTCGGTTCGTCGAGCACGAACAGCGTTTTCGTGAGCGACGTGCCGAGCGCCGTGGTCAGGTTGATACGCTGCACTTCGCCGCCCGACAGCGTGCGGCTCTGGCGATCGAGCGTCAGATAGCCGAGGCCCACGTCGCAGAGATACTTCAGGCGCGTGCGCACTTCTTCGAGCAGCAGCTTCAGCGCATCATCGAGCAGTGCTGAGGAAAGCGAAAGATTGTCGAAGAAGCGGCGAATGCGCTCGATCGGCAGCAGCATCACGTCGTGCACGGTAAGGCCCGGCAACGCTTCGAGCTGCGCGCGTGTCCAGTCCACGCCGTGCGGCAGGAAGCGCCCCGATGGCGCGAGCACGTCGTCCGCGTTCTGCTGCGTGCCGAGGCGCCATTGCAGGGCCTCGGTTTTCAGGCGTGCGCCGCCGCAGGTTTCGCACGGCGTGTAGCTGCGGTACTTCGACAGCAGCACGCGGATGTGCATCTTGTAGGCTTTCGATTCCAGATACTGGAAGAAGCGCTTCACGCCGTACCACTGCGTCTGCCAGCTGCCCTTCCAGTCCGGCGCCCCGTCGATGACCCAGTCGCGCTGCGCCTGCGTCAGTTCCGACCATGCCGTATCGCGCGGAATGCCGGCCTTCGCGGCATAGCGCATCAGGTCGTCCTGGCATTCCTTCCACGCCGGCGTTTGCAGCGGCTTGATCGCGCCGCCGCGCAGCGTCTTGCGCTCGTCGGGTATCACGAGGCCCCAATCCACGCCGATCACGCGACCAAAGCCGCGGCACGCGTCGCAGGCGCCGTAGGCCGAGTTGAACGAGAACAGCGCGGGCTGCGGATCGGCGTAGCGCAAATCGCTGTCCGGGCAGTGCAGCCCGGTCGAGAAGCGCCAGATCTGCGGCTCGGCCGCGGCTTCGGCGTCGCCGCTCTCGAGCACGTAAATGTTGACGCGCCCGCTGCCGCGCTTGAGCGAGGCTTCGATCGCCTCGATCGCGCGGCTTTTCTCCACGTTCTGCATGCGGAAACGGTCGGCGACCACGTCGAGCAGCTTGCGCGTGCCTTCGGCGGTCTTCACCTCGCGCTGTGCCTGCACGCGCGTATAGCCGCTCGCGGAGAGCCACTGCGCGACTTCTTCCTCGGTGGTCGTATCGGGCAGCTCGACCGGAAACGTGACCACGAGACGCGGGTCGCCCGTGGCCGTGCGCGCCATCAGCTCGGCGTAGATCGTCTCAGGCGTGTCGTGCCGCACGGGCTGCGCCGTGACGCGGTCGAACAGATTCGCGGCGCGCGCGTAGAGCAGCTTGAGGTGGTCGTTCAGCTCCGTCATCGTGCCGACCGTGGAGCGCGAACTGCGCACGGGGTTGGTCTGGTCGATGGCGATGGCGGGCGGCACGCCGTCCACGCGATCGACCTGCGGCCGGTCCATGCGGTCGAGGAACTGGCGCGCGTAGGCGCTGAACGTTTCGACGTAACGGCGCTGGCCTTCCGCGTAAAGCGTGTCGAAAACGAGGCTCGACTTGCCCGAGCCTGAAGGCCCGGTGACGACCGTCATTTCGCCGGTGTGCAGGTCGAGGTCGAGGTTCTTGAGGTTGTGCTGGCGGGCACCACGGATTCGGATGGATCGGTTATCGCTCACTTGCGCTGGCATTCCGGCTGGATCACACGCGTGGGGCCGGACGGCGCGCGAAATGGGGCAAATACGCGGCGCGGCCCGGCAACTTGCAGCGCAGCGCGCGCGGGAAATCGGCGCGCGGCCCTGGCTGTCAGGCTAGGATTCTACTGTATATTTATACAGCACGCTGGATGGCCGTTCGGCTGAGTCCCGGCCGCCGGTTGCCCCGTATTTACGCGCCAGATGGCCCTATTGCGCTGCAGCGCGCCACATACCTTCGTACGCCGCCTCGACGCCGCGCGCGAAGCGTTCGCCGTCCATGAGCGGCGAGTGCACCATGCGTTCGCGCAGCGTCGCGCGCAGGTTCGCGAGGCGTGGCAAGTCGCTCGCGAGATTCACCGCCGTCTCCACGAAGGCGTCGTCCGAATCGGCGGCCAGTTCGGCAAGACCCAGGTTCGCGAGCTGGCTCAAGCCCGCGCGCCCCGCCACGGTCGCCCCGATGCGCGTGACGACGGGCACCCCCATCCACAGCGCGTCGAGCGAGGTGGTATGGCCGTTGTACGGCAACGTGTCGAGCCCGAGATCGACCTCGTGATAGCTGCGCAGATAATCGGCACGCGGCCGGAACGGCAGGAAGCGCACGCGCGCCGGGTCGATGCCGGCCCGCGCGATCCGAAGCGCGAGGCGGCGCCTCGCTTCACCCTCGGCGGCCATGAGCACGAGGCGCGCCGCAGGCAAACGGGCGAATACACGGGCCCACAGGTTCAGCGTCGTATCGGTGAGCTTGCACGGGTTGTTCAGGCTGCCGAACGTGACGTGGCCGGCGCTCGATGCCGGCAGCGTATTCACTTCGGGTTCCGAAGCAAGCGGGTCATAGCACCAGAACGTGTGCGGCAAACGCCACGACTTTTCGCTGTAGTGGCCATCGTGCGCAGGCGGATCGAGCCAGGGATCGGTGAGCCGCCAGTCCATCGCGCCAATTCCGGTCGTGCCAGGATAGGCAAGCCACGCGACCTGCACCGGCGCCGGCTTGCGCGCAAACAGCAGCGGCCGGCCATCGGCCATGTGCATCGTGAGATCGACGAGGATATCGATGCCGTCCGCGCGGATCTGGTCCGCCAGCGCCGCGTCGCTCGACGTGCGCACGTCGTGCCACTCGTCGACGTGCGCGGCAAGTCGCGCGGTCGTCGCATCGGGCCTGACCACGCTCGAATACGCATGAATCTCGAAGCGCGTGCGGTCGTGATGGGCGAGTAGCGGCGTCATGAACAATGCCTGGCAATGCTCACGAAAATCGCCCGATACGTAACCGATGCGCAAGCGCCTTCGCACGGCCGGTTCGACAGGCGCCTGCGTGCGATGCACGCCGAGCGGCGCTTCGTGCTGCGCGGACCAGCGTCTCGCCTCGTCGAGAATCGCCTGTGGATCTTCGGCCTGGAACGACAACGCGTACAGAAGGTTGCTGTGCGCGATGAGGTTGCCGGGCTCGCTCGCCACGGCGCGGCGAAGGCATTCGATGCCTTCGTCCAGGTCTCCGCAGTCCTTGAGCACGTTGCCAAGATTGTTGAGCGTGGCCGAGCGCGATGGATCGAAGCTGAGGGCCTGGCGCAACAGCGCTTGCGCCTCGTCGAAGCTGCCGAGCGTGCGCATCAGGTTGGCGGCGTTGTTGAACGCGTCGACGAAATCCGGCCGGATGCGGATGGCCGTTTCGTACGCCACGCGTGCAGCGGGGTAATCGCCGAGATCGCGGCAAACATTCCCCAGGTTGTTGGCCGCTTCCGCATGCGACGGCTCGAGCGCGAGCGCGCGGCGATATTGCGCTTCGGCTTCGCGCAGACGGCCGCGCGCCTGCAGCGCGACGCCGTAGTTGTAGGCCGCATGCGCCATATGCGGTTCGCTGGCCACCGCGCGTTCGAGCAGGGGCAACGCCTCGTCCAGACGCTCCAGGCGGGTCAGCAGCACGCCGAGGTTGATCATCGCGACTGCCGTGCCCGGCGCGGCCGCCAATGCGGCGCGCAAGCTATCGAGCGCTTCCTCGTCCCGACCTGCTTCCTGCAGCAGCGTGCCGAGGTTCGTCAATGCGCTGGCATCGCCCGGCTGCAAGGCGAGCGCGCGGCGATACGCGGCCTGAGCCTCGCCGGAATCGCCCAGCAGACGCAGACAATTACCGAGGTTGTTCCAGGCGCCGGCCCGGTTCGCTTCGCTCTCCAGCGCCGCGCGCCACGCCTCCACCGCTTCCGCCAGCGCACCCTGCGCCTGCAGCGCCGAGCCGAGCCCGCACCAGAGATCGGCGGACGACGCGTCGTCCGCCAGCAGAGCGCGATAGACCTGCGCCGCTTCGGCATGGCGTGCGGCCATGGCATACGCCTGCCCCAACGCTTCGCGATAGCGTCGCTGACCGGGCTCGACGGCGAGTGCGCGCTGCAACCAGCCGATCGCATCAGCCGGCGTACCTTCCTGCAAACCGATTACGCCGAGCCGAAACAACGCACCCGCGTGCGCTGTTTCGGCTTCGAGCAGTTGCATGTACAACTGACGCGCGCGCGCCAGGTCGCCGGCGAAATGGCTCTCACTGGCGCGCTCGTAAAGGGAGTCGTTCTGCATCGGGCTCAATGAATTCGTGCAACGGAGTCGTTACCAAACCTTATTCAATATTAACGGCAGTTTCTTTCAAAAACTTCTCACCCGTTTTATTACCAACTATTGAGCAAGTTCATCGCACACGACAATTCTTTCCTTCAAACTCGAAAGGCAGGCGGACGTGCGGCGACACCGCGATGCGCAACGCATCCGGCCGCGCGCCGCCACTCAGCTTCGACAGGAGCCCGACGATGAGCAAGACGATGCAAGCCGCGGTAGTCCGCGCATTTGGCAAACCCCTTGTGCTGGAGGAAGTGGCCGTCCCCACTCCGGGGCCAGGCGAACTACTCGTGAAGATCGAAGCGTGCGGCGTGTGCCACACGGACCTGCATGCCGCGCACGGCGACTGGCCCGTCAAGCCGCAACCGCCGTTCATTCCCGGTCACGAGGGCGTGGGCTATGTCGTGGGTGTGGGCGCGGGCGTCACGCATGTGAAGGAAGGCGATCGCGTGGGCATTCCGTGGCTTTACTCGGCATGCGGCCATTGCGAACATTGCCTCGGCGGCTGGGAAACGCTTTGCGAACAGCAGCAGAACACCGGCTATTCGGTCAATGGCGGCTTCGCTCAATACGCGAAAGCCGACGCGAATTACGTCGGCCTGCTGCCGAAAAATATCGACTTCATCGAAATCGCACCCGTGCTCTGCGCCGGCGTGACGGTCTACAAGGGCCTGAAAGTCACCGACACGCGGCCTGGCAACTGGGTCGTGATTTCCGGCGTGGGCGGCCTCGGCCACATGGCCGTGCAATACGCGCGTGCGATGGGACTCAACGTCGCCGCCGTCGATGTCGACGATACGAAACTCGAACTGGCGAAACGCCTCGGCGCGACCGTGACGGTCAACGCGAAAACGACCGATCCCGCTGCGTATCTGAAGAAGGAAATTGGCGGCGCGCACGGCGTGCTCGTAACCGCGGTCTCGCCCATTGCGTTTTCGCAGGCGCTCGGCATGGTGCGCCGGGGCGGCACGGTGTCGCTGAACGGCCTGCCGCCCGGCGACTTTCCGCTGCCGATCTTCGACATGGTGCTGGGCGGCGTGACGGTGCGCGGTTCGATCGTCGGCACACGCCTCGATCTCGAAGAGTCGCTGATGTTCGCGCAGGAAGGCAAGGTCAAGGCGACCGTCTCCACGGAAAAACTGGAGAACATCAACGACGTGTTCGCTCGCATGGAGCGCGGCGCGATCGAAGGCCGCGTGGTGCTCGATATGGCGGGCTAGGCGGCGCGCGACCGCTCAATGAACAACGCGCCGGACACCGCTGCAAAGCGATGTCCGGCGCGTCAATGGATCGCCGCAACGATTGCGGCACATGGTGCGGCTTCAGTCCGCGACGTCCACACCCTTCAGCAGCTTCACTTCGGGCGGCTCCGTCACCCACGCACCGATCTTCGCGCGGTACGCCACGAAATGCGCGCTATCGCGATGCGCCTGCACCGCGGCTTCGTCGACATAGGTTTCGTAAAGATAAAAGCCCGGTGCGCCATCGGCGCGGCGCAGCAGGTCGTAACGCAAGTTGCCCGGCTCCTTGCGCGTGTGCGAAACCATCTCGCGCATGAGCGCCTCCACGTCGGCGACGTGCTCGGACTTCGGCGTGATGCTCGCGAATAGATAGACGGTCATTGGCATTCCCTCATCGTCAACGGTTGAACCGGTCGGCCAATTTCAGCCGACCTTGTAGCGCTCGAGCCAGTGCGCGTACGGCGCGGGCAAGGTCCACGCGGCGCGTTCGACGCCCAGTTCCTGAGCCGCGAAATACGGCCAGTGCGGATTCGCGAGATGCGCGCGCCCCACCATCACGACGTCGAGTTGCTCCTTCGCCACCGAGCGCTCGGCCAGCTCCGGCGTGCCGATACCCCAGGCCGACGACACCGGCAGACCGCTTGCGCGACGCACCTTTTGTGCGATCGGCGCGAGGAACGCGGGCGCCCACGGAATCTGCGCGGCGGGCGTCGAGAAACCGACGCTCACGCCCAGCATGTCGAGGCCTTCGCGCTTGAAGCCCTTGGCCAATTCGATCGATTCGGCCAGCGTTTCCTCGTCGCGGCCATCGTACTCGATCACACCGAAGCGCGCCGTCAGCGGCAGATGCTCCGGCCAGACCTTACGCACCGCGGCCAGCGTTTCCAGCAGGAAACGGCTGCGGTTCTCGAGGCTGCCGCCATAACGATCGTCGCGCTGGTTCGAATGCGTCGAGAAAAAGCTCTGGCCGAGGTAGCCGTGCGCAAAGTGCAGTTCGAGCCATTCGAAGCCGGCTTCGAGCGCGCGCTTCGCCGCGGCCACGAAGTCCTCGCGCACGCGTGCGATGTCGTCGAGCGTCATCGCCTTCGGCACCTTCGGCAGATGCGCGCCGAACGCCGTTGCCGAGGGCGCGATGGTCTGCCAGCCACGCGCGTCGCCTTCGGCGATGTGGTCGTCGCCTTCCCACGGGCGGTTCGCGCTCGCCTTGCGGCCCGCGTGCGCAATCTGGATGCCGGGTACCGCGCCCGCTGCCTTGATCGCGGCGACGGTGGGCTTGAACGCCTCCAACTGCGCGTCGTTCCACAGGCCCGTGCAGTCCGGCGTGATGCGGCCTTCGGGCGAAACCGCCGTCGCCTCGACGATCACGAGGCCCGCGCCGCCGCGCGCGATCTGCGCGTAGTGGACGTGATGCCAGTCGTTGATTACGCCATCGACGGCCATGTACTGGCACATCGGCGGCACGGCGATGCGGTTGCGCAGGGACACGCCCTTGAGCTTGAACGGTTCGAACAATGCGGACATCTACAGCTCCTTTCTTGGCACAGGTCGCGCCTCGCGCGGCATCTGCGCCGGTTGGCAAAAACGGGATTTCCTTGCGGCGACGCGCAGCCGCACACGCGCTGCGAGCGCGCCTCGCAGCGTTGCCGAAAGGAAGTCGGGGAAGCGAACGCACCCGCCAAAGACGCGCGCGTTCGCGCAACATCAAGCGCGGCGCAGCGCCGCGAGCAGGGCTTCGGCAACCGGCTCCGACGAAGCCGGATTCTGGCCCGTGATGAGCAGACCATCGATTGCGACGTGCGGCTGCCAGTCGGCGGCCTTCGAGTACTGGCCGCCGTTGGCCTTCAGCATGTCCTCGACGAGGAACGGCACGACGTCGGTCAACTGCACGGCGGCTTCTTCGTCATTCGAAAAACCGGTGACCGACTTGCCGGCCACGAGCGGCTGGCCGTCCGCCCCCTTCACGTGACGCAGCACGCCCGGCGCATGGCAGACGGCAGCGACAGGCTTGCCCGCGGCGATCGTCGTTTCGATCAGCGCGATCGAAACCGGATCTTCGGCCAGGTCCCAGAGCGGGCCGTGGCCGCCCGGGTAGAACACGGCGTCGAACGCGCTCGCGTCGATATCGGCGAGGCGTTTCGTATTGGCAAGCGCCGTTTGCGCCGCGGTATCGGATGCGAAACGCCGCGTCGCATCGGTCTGCGCGGAGGGATCGCTGCTCTTCGGATCGAGCGGCGGCTGGCCGCCCTTGGGCGACGCGAGCGTGAGCTCGGCGCCCGCGTCGCGCAGCGCGTAGTAAGGCGCGGCGAACTCTTCGAGCCAGAAGCCCGTCTTCTTGCCCGTGTTGCCGAGGTCCTCATGCGAGGTCAAAACGATCAGTGCCTTCATCGGCGTTCCTTTTTGGGTTGGGTTCGGGCGCTCGCGCACCCTTTGGAAACCGGGCTCTTCACGCGCTATTAGACCGGTCGTCTAGTTTTCCCGCACAATGCGCGACAAGCGCGCGCACTTCACGCGCTGCCGCAGCTTCGCGTTCGATTAGTTGCCCGGAGGCAGGTTCAACAGGATGCGCGTGGTCGCCATGGCCGCGTCGAGCGGCTTGCGGTCGCGGTGAATCTTTTCGAGCAGCGTCGCGCCGAGCCACAGTTCGTAGAGCGTCACCGCCATGCTCGCGGCGTCGTTCACGCCCGCGAGCGAGCCATCCGCGCGCCCTGCCTCGAGACACGCGGCAATGCGCGAGATCGTCGCATCGGTGCCAAGACGCAGCGCCTCGCGCATCGCCTCGGAAAGGTCGCTCACCTCCGCGCCCAGCTTCACCGCGAGACATTTGCCTACGGGATCGTCGGCGCACTGGATCAGGCGCCAGTCGTCCCAGTAGCGCATCAGCTTCTCGGCCGCCGTACCCGGCGCGCGCAAGAGCAGATCGTCGAGACGCTCCGCATACTCGGCGAAATACGACGTGAGCAACGCCTCGCCGAACGCTTCCTTCGAGCCGAAATAGTGATAGAACGACCCTTTAGGCACGCCGGCGGCCGCGAGGATCTCATTGAGACCGACTGCGGAAAAGCCCTTGCCCAGCAGAATGGGCATGGCGGTATCGAGGATGTGTTGCCGCACTTCGACGGCTGCCGCTGCATTCATGAGGTGACATGGTACAGAGCGATTAGACCAGTCGTCTAGTAATCTCCCATGATGAGTAGTGGCATTGCATCGCACCCCGCAACCAGACAACCAGCTAATCAGGAAGAGGCAACCCATGACGTCACGCACCCTGCTCTGTTACGGCGATTCCAATACGCACGGCACGAAGCCGCTGACCGTGCCCGGCGTGTCCGAGCGATTCGGCCCCGCCGACCGCTGGCCCGGCGTGCTGCGCGAGGCGCTCGGGCCGGGCTGGGCGATCATCGAGGAAGGCCTGCCCGCGCGCACCACGGTTCACGACGATCCCATCGAAGGCCGGCACAAGAACGGGCACGCCTATCTGCGCCCGTGCCTCGAAAGCCAGTTGCCGGTCGACGTGGTCGCGTTGATGCTCGGCACCAACGACCTCAAGACCCGCTTTTCCGTCACGCCCACCGACATCGCGAACTCGGTCGATGTGCTGCTCGAAACGCTCGTCGCGTGCCGCGCGGGTCCGGGCGGCTCGACGCCGCATGTGCTGCTCATGTCGCCGGCGCCGATCGAAGAGATTGGCTTTCTCGGCGACATCTTCACGGGCGGCGCCACGAAATCGCGCCTGCTTGCGCCGCTCTACGAGCGCGTGGCCGTGAAGTACGGCTCGGCGTTTCTCGACGCCGGCGAGTTCGCCACCGTCAGCCCCACCGATGGCATTCACTACGAAGCCTCGCAACACCACCGGCTCGGCAAGGCCGTCGCGGAAGTCGTGCGTCAGCGCTTCGGCGCATAAACGAATCCGCGAGCGAAAGAGCCGCAAAAAGAAAAACGCCGCCGGGCCCGAAGGCCTGGCGGCGTTTCCATTTGCGCTTCACCCGATGCGAGCGAAGCGCAAGTCCAGCAACGATGAACGCTTAACGCGACATCATGTTCATGCTGACGTTGTGCATGACCCACAGCGTGCCGACGACCACGATCAGGACCGTCAACACCGTGAAGCCAAATGCCGTCACGTTCCAGCGCTGGCCCGACGACGTGTTCATGTGCAGGAAGAACACGAGGTGAACCACGATCTGCACGACTGCCAGCACGGCGAGGCCGAGCAGCGCGGTTTCGCGCGGAAAGCCGCCATGCAGCACGAGCCAGAACGAAGCGGCCGTGAGCACCACCGCCAGGACGAAACCAACCAGGTAGCTGCCTACGCTGCCGTGGCTTTCTTCTTCATGGATAGGATGAGCACTCATTTAGATCACGCTCGCAAGATAAACAAAGGAGAACACGCAAATCCAGACGATGTCCAAGAAGTGCCAGAAAAGGCTAAGGCACGTCAGGCGGCGGATTTCACGCTCGCCCAGAACCGGCGCCTTCAAGGCCTGAACCATCAGGACGACCATCCAGATCATGCCCATCGTCACGTGGATACCGTGGGTGGCAACCAGCGTGAAGAACGACGAGAGGAACGCGCTGCGTTGCGGACCGTTGCCCTCCGCGATCATGTTCGCGAATTCGTGCAGTTCGAAATACAGGAACGTTGCGCCGAGCAGGAAGGTGATCGCCAGCCAGAAGAACACTTGACCCTTGCGCTGCTTGTGCGCGCCGATCATCGCGAAGCCGTACGTAATGGACGACAGCAGCAGCACTGCCGTTTCCATCGCGACGCCATTGATGTCGAACAGGTCCTTGCCCGTCGGGCCGCCTGCGAACTGGTTCTGCATGACGGCGAACACTGCGAACAGCGAGCCGAACAGAATACAGTCCGTCATCAGGTACAGCCAGAAGCCGAACACCGAGTGTGACGGCGGGTGATCGTGGTGATCGTGCTCCGCGTGTGCGGCCGCACTAGTATGCGTCGACATCAGTTGGCCTCCAGTGCTGCTTCAACCTTGCCATTGCGTTGCTTGTCGGCGAACGCCTTGACCAGTGCGCGCTCGCGCGCTTCTTCGTCTGCCCGAACCTTGGCGGCCGGGATGTAATAGCCTTCGTTCTTCTGGAAGCTGTAGCCGATCGCCGTCGCGAGAATGCCGACGAAGCCAGCGATCATGAGCCACCAGATGTGCCAGATGCCAGCAAAGCCGAGCACCAGGCTGAAGAGACCGATGAACAGACCCGCGCTCGTGTTCGAGGGCATGTGGATGTCGGTGTACTTCGTGTTCGCGACGTCCACGGTCTCGCGGCCGGTGTCCTTCAGGTGCTGGAACTCGTCGAGTTCGCTCACGTGCGGAATGATCGCGAAGTTATACGACGGCGGCGGCGACGAAATCGCCCACTCCAGCGTACGGCCACCCCACGGATCGCCCGTCAGGTCGCGGTTTTCCGGCAGGTTGCGGTCGCGGATCGACACGTACAGCTGCGCCAGTTGATGCGCGATACCGATTGCCACGAGCACGGCGCCAAACCACGCGATGATCATCCACGGATGCCATGCCGGATTGTCGTAGTGGTTCAGACGGCGGGTTGCGCCCATGAAGCCCAGCACGTACAGCGGCGTGAAGGCGACATAGAAGCCCGAGAGCCAGAACCAGAACGCGCGCTTGCCGAGCTTTTCGTTGAGCTTGAAGCCGAACGCCTTCGGGAACCAGTAGTTCATGCCGGCGAGATAGCCGAACACCACACCGCCGATGATCACGTTGTGGAAGTGCGCGATCAGGAACAGCGAGTTGTGGAGCACGAAGTCCGCACCCGGGATCGCCATCATCACGCCGGTCATGCCGCCGATGGTGAAGGTGACCATGAAGCCGATCGTCCACAGCACCGCCGAGTTGAACTCGAGGCGGCCGCGGTAGATCGTGAACAACCAGTTGAAGATCTTCACGCCCGTCGGGATCGAAATGATCATCGTGGCGATACCGAAGAACGCGTTCACATCGGCGCCCGAACCCATCGTGAAGAAGTGGTGCAGCCACACGACGAACGCCAGAACCATGATCGCGCAGGTCGCGTAGACCATTGCCTTGTAGCCGAACAGCGGCTTCCTGGCGTAGGTCGCGACAACTTCCGAGAAGATACCGAACGCCGGCAGGATCAGGATGTACACCTCAGGGTGACCCCAGGCCCAGATCAGGTTCAGGTACAGCATGGCGTTGCCGCCGCCGTCATTCGTGAAGAAGTGCGTGCCGATGTAGCGGTCGAGGCCGAGCAGCGCGAGCGTCACGGTCAGGATCGGGAACGCGGCCATGATCAGCACGTTCGTGCACAGCGCCGTCCACGTGAACACCGGCATCTTCATCATCGTCATGCCGGGGGCACGCATCTTGATGATGGTGACGAAGAAGTTCACGCCGGTCAGCAGCGTGCCGACACCCGAGATCTGCAGCGCCCACAGGTAGTAGTCCACCCCTACCCCTGGACTGTACGCAAGCTCCGAAAGCGGCGGATACGCGAGCCAACCCGTCATTGCGAACTCACCCACGACGAGCGAGATCATCAGCAGGATGGCGCCGACTGCGGTCATCCAGAACGACAGCGAGTTCAGGAACGGGAACGCGACGTCGCGTGCGCCGATCTGCAGCGGCACGATGATGTTCATCAGGCCAACCATGAAAGCCATGGCCATGAAGAAGATCATGATCACGCCGTGCGCCGTGAAGATCTGGTCGTAGTGGTGCGGCGGGAGGTAGCCCGGCGCGTTGTACGCGAGCGCGAGCTGGGTACGCATCATGATCGCGTCGGCGAAGCCGCGCAGCAGCATGATGAGGGCGAGCACGATGTACATCACGCCCAGACGCTTGTGGTCGACGCTCGTCAGCCACTCCGTCCACAGATATTTCCACTTACCGAGGTAAGTGATGCCACCGAGCACGAATGCGCCGATGACGGCCATACCGATCATCGTGCCGAGAATAATCGGCTCGTGGTACGGAATGGCGTCCAGTGTAAGTTTTCCGAACATGCCTGGTTTACCCCTTGGTCACGCACGACGGGTCACTGAAATTCGTGACGTGGCCGTTGTTGTACTTCGCGATGATGTTGTTGAAGAGCTTCGGGTCGACCGTCGAGAAGTACTCAACCGGAGCCTTCTCGCTCGGCTGTGCGACCGTCGCGTATTGATCCATGGAAAGCTGCGTCTGCGACGCCTTCACCTTCTGGACCCACGCGTCGAAGTCTTGCTGGCTGGTGGCGAGGGTGCGGAACTTCATGTCCGAGAAGCCCTTGCCGCTGAAGTTCGCCGAGAGGCCGGCGTAGTCGCCAGCGTGGTCGGCAATCAGGTGCAGACGCGTCTGCATGCCAGCCATCGCATAAACCTGGGTGCCAAGCTGCGGGATGAAGAACGAGTTCATCACCGAATCCGACGTGATGCTGAAGTTCACCGGCGTACCGACCGGGACTGCCAGCTGGTTCACCGTCGCGATGCCCAGATCCGGGTAGATGAACAGCCACTTCCAGTCGAGCGCGACAACTTCGACGTTGATCGGCTTGACGTTCGATTCGAGCGGCTTGTAGGGGTCGAGCTCGTGCGTGGTTTTCCACGTGAGCACGGCGAGGAACAGAATGATCAGCGTCGGAATGGTCCAGACGACAACTTCGATCGCCGTCGAGTGCGACCACTTCGGGTCGTACGTGGCGCTACGGTTCGACGCGCGGTAGCGGTACGCAAACCACAGCGTCAGGACGATCACGGGGATCACAACAATCAGCATGGCCCAGGTGGAGGTCGCAATCAGCTGCTTTTCCGCCACGCCCACACTTCCCTTGGGGTCAAGGAGCTCCATGTTGCATCCGGAAAGACACAAGGCCAATCCGGCGCTGATGGGAAGCAGTAACCTTTGAAAGGTCGTTCTTTTCATCACGTTTGCCTGAAATTCATTCATTGAATAGTTCCGGACGCGTCCCCTGACATCCGACAAAGGAAGCGCGCCCGCATCATACAGCCGCTTTGATATTTCGCAATCAATGAATGTGGAAAATGACCTTTGTCAAAAGAAGATTGAGACACTTTGTCGCATGTGTTCGCGAGGTTTGTCGCGCCTCGGAAACACACGCACTTCGCGCCCTGCTCTGCCCTTGACAGCGGCCCGCCGCGGCTACTTCTCGAATCTCAAAATTCGAAAACCCTTGGACGCAACAACGCGCCGCAGCGCCCGTAGGCGATGCGGCGCGTTGGTTGCGCCGTCAATCTTCAGTGATCACGTCGGCGAGTGCTGAGCACGAACGTCCGTGCCAGCGCGCACTGCGTCAGCAGGCGCTGCCTCGTCGACGGGTTGCTTGTTGCGACCGGCCTGGGTGACGAGGTTCGCCGCCGAGAGTTCGATCGCGTCGGTCATCGGCTTCGGGTAGAGGCCGATTGCCAGCACGAACGCTGCGAGCGAAGCGAAGATCAGCGTTTCGCGGCGGCCGATGTCAGCCAGCTTCGCAACGCCCTTGTTTGCCACAGCGCCGAAGATCACGCGCTTGTACATCCACAGGGTGTACGCAGCGCTCAGAATGACGGTCGTCGCGGCGATCGCGCCGACCCAGAAGTTCACGCGGATCGCGCCCATGATGACCATGAACTCGCCCACGAAGCCCGACGTGCCCGGCAGGCCGAGGTTGGCCATGCAGAACAGCATCATGAAGGTGGCGTAGCGCGGCATCACGTTGACGACGCCGCCGTAAGCCGAGATCGTGCGCGTCTTGGTGCGGTCGAACAGCACGCCGATCGAGAGCAGCATCGCGCCCGAGACGAAGCCGTACGAGATCATCTGCACGATCGCGCCTTCGGTGCCGATCTGGTTGAAGAGGAACAGGCCCAGCGTCACGAGGCCCATGTGGGCGACCGTCGAGTACGCGAGCAGCTTGGTCATGTCGGTCTGCGCGAGCGCGAGCAGGCTCGAGTAGACCACGGCCACGAGCGAGAGCGTGATGATCGCCGGCGCGAAGAAGTGCGCGGCGTCAGGCGTGATCGGCAGCGTGAAGCGCAGGAAGCCGTAGCCGCCCAGCTTGAGCATGGCCAGCATCACGGTCGCGCCGGTCGGCGCTTCGAGGTGGACGTCGGGCAGCCACGTGTGGAACGGCCACATCGGGACCTTCACCGCAAAGGCCGCGAAGAAGCCGATGAACACGAGGATCTGCGGGATGAAGCCGAGCGTGAGGTTGTGCCACACCGACATGTCGAAGGTGTGCGACTGGCTGTAGAGGTACAGCATCGACACCAGCATCAAGAGCGAGCCGGCGAGCGAGAAAAAGAAGAACTTGACCGCGGCGTAGGTACGGCGGGCATTGCCCCACGTGCCGATCAGCAGGTACAGCGGGATCAGCGTGGCTTCGAAGAACACGAAGAACAGCATGCCGTCGGTCGCGGCGAAGGTGCCGACCATCAGGCCCGAGAGAATCAGGAACGCGCCGAAGTACTGGGCGACGCGCACCGTGATCGATTCCCACGAGGCGATCACGATCACGAGCGTCGTGAACGCGGTGAGCACCACGAGCCACATCGAAATGCCATCGATCCCGAGTCGCCACGCCACGCCGAACTCGGGCAGCCAGTCGCGGAATTCGACGAACTGCATGCCGGCCGCGTGGTTGTCGAAGCCGGAGATGAGCGGGAGGGTCAGCAGCAGACCGACGACGGCGCCAACCAGCGACAGCCAACGGGCACGCTGCGGATGACGATCCGACCCGAGGCGCAGCACGGCCACGCCGAACAGGATGGGAATCCAGATCGCCAGACTCAGGAATGGAACGGATTGCATTTCAACAGGACCTCAAAAATGCGGAGCAAATAGCTTCCACGGCGCACGTTCAGGTGCGCAAGCAACTTGAAAGATTGACGCGGGGTGAAAATCGAACCAGGCTGGCTGTAATGTATTTGTCAGCGACGAGGCGAAATGCAACACACGTTCAAGGGTTAACGAGGGTAAACGGAATACGGAAGTTTTGCAGCGCAACAACACGGGCCGGATCGAAGATTGACGCAAGTCATTGTTTTTATTCAATAACGTACTAAGAGAAAAAACAACAAACGGGCTGTTACAGCCCATTTTTTGATCGCGAAAGCAACGCTTTCGACCTCCGGGGCGCCATGACGCGCGGCAGGCTGTCACGCTGCGCGGCCGAAATAATACCTTACTTGTTTCTTTCGGTTCAATGACTTATGCATCCGGGTATGGCCCCCGGCGGCCTCCAAGCCGCGTGCCAGGCCCGCCCCGCGCGCCCTTGCGCGGTGCAAAAAAAAGCCCCGGCCTTCATGGGGCCGGGGCCAACTCTCACGTTGCGCCAGAACACTGGAACACGCATGGCCGGCACTTTAGCGACTTGTGTCCCCCTAATTAAGGGCGCTGGCTGGAACAGTCCCTTCCCGGTTATGCGAGGCCGCCTTTCCGCAGCCGCTCCTCTTTTCACAAATGAGAATCATTTGCATTTAGACGAAATTTGCCCCAGAATGGAGCCCCATGCCGGACGACCCGGCGCTACCCGAATGATTTGTGCGGGACCGGAGGCTCCATGAACTACACCGCCCCTTTCGCGAGAAATGACACGCTGATCGACGATACCTTCGTCCATCACCCCGACACCGCCGAGCAGACCGTTCTGCGCGCGGTGCGCACCTGGCTGCGACCGCATTGCGACGCCTACGCCAAGGCCGAAAGCTGGCGCGGCGTGCTCGCCGACGCGGGACTCGGCGCGGAAGGCTTCGGCTACTTCGATCTGCTGATGGGCACCCTGTGCCGCGCCTCGTGCCGCCCGCTCGACACGCGCTGCCGCTGCGCCTCCGAACTCGCGAAGGACGAAGGCTCGCTGCTGCAGGTGATCGCGCTGCTGCAGTCCACACGCAGCGAGGCCGCCGTGCAACTGCTCAACGACTGGCTGCCGACGCCGAGCGTGAGCGGCATGCTCAAGACCGCGCGCTGGTTCGCCATCGCGCTGGTCGACGCGGGCGTGCGGCTGAGCGACCGCTCGCGCCGCGTCACCTACATGCACTGATACACGCACTGACACAGGCGCTGACTGGCCCGCACGGCATGAGCTACGGCGCGCTGCTGCGCGGCGTCTACACGCGGCGCACGGTGCTCGCCACGGTCATCGGCGTGGCTTCTTCGTTCGCGTACAACGCGGTCGCGTTCGGCCTGCCCGTGATCATCTCGAGCTTCCTCGCGCAGTCCATGCTCACGACGATCCTCGCCTCGCTCGTGCTCAACCTCGGCTTCGCCTTCGTGAGCGGGTTGATCGCCGTGCGTATCGTGCCGCGCTTCGGCGCGCGCGTGTTCTGGATCATCGCGGTCGCGCCGCTCGTGGGGCTCACCGCGCTGCTCTCGATTCGCTGGGAGCCTTCGGGCTATGACGTCGATGCGGAAGACTTCGACGCCGTAACGCCCGCACGAGTGCTCGCCGGGCAGGACGCCGAAACGGTGCAGTAAATGTCGATGAAGAGCGGTGCGTTTGCAGCTGCGCCCTTTGCTTCGAATGAAATCGCCTGGTCATCCGAAGTCATGCCAGGCATCAATCCCGCTTGCCTGAACGCTCACGCAGATAACGCCGCACGGCACGCGCCATCTTCGGATACTGCTCGCCAGGCACGGCGAACAACACGAGCGCGCACAGCGCGAGCGCACCGCAAAACAGAAACGTGCCGCGATAGCCGAACGCCTGCACGAGCATGCCGGAAAGCACGCCCGACAGTATCGAGCCGAGCCGCGACGCGTTGAAGAACAGCGCCGTTGCCCGGCCCGGCGACGACGGCATCAGATCCTGCACGAAGGTCATGCCGAGACACGACGTAACGGCCACCACGAAGGCGTTGAGGATCTGCATCGGGATCAACGCGTGCACGCCCGGCGCCAGCGACATCGCGACGAAGTAGACGGCATGCACCACGGCGCAGGCGGCCAGCCACCATGACTTGTCCAGCACCGAGGCGCGCGCGCCGAGCGCGAGCATCATCGGGATCTCCATGAGCGCGCCGAGGCCGAGCATGATCGACACGTCGATGCGCGTGCCCTGCAGGCCATGGACGATGTAGAGCGGCAGCACGATCATCGTCGCGTTGGCGGCCAGGCCGATGAGTGTGAGCGCAACGATCGCGCGCATGATGTCTTTCTGCGAACCCTCCGCGGCGGCCACCGGCGCACGCGCGGCCCTCGTCTTCGCTTTTGCCGTTGCCTTCGCCGCCGGCAGCGTCGCGGGGTCGCGTGGCGCACCCGGCTGCACTTCGGCTTGCGTGAGCGGCTGGCCCTCGTACCGGGCCGCGCTTTCCGCATCGATCTCCTGCGCGACTTCGCCGGCGGTGGGACGCGCCATCAGATGTTGCGTGGCGTGTTCGTCGTGGTGCGGCTCGCGCATGCGCCAGACGATCGTGCCGCAAGCCGCGAAGCTCGCCGCCGCAAACAGGAAGAGCCCGTAGAAGTTCGTGGCGGCCAGCACGAGCGCGCCGACCGCGGGCCCGAACACCCACGCGGCGGAGAGGATCGTGCGCAGCGTCGCGCTCGCGAGGGTTCGCTCGGCGTCGTCGCGCGCGGGCAGCGCCGCGCGGCTGAACGAGAACACGAGCGAGAGCGCGCAACCGCCCGCGCCGATGAACGCAACGCCTACGAGCAGCAGCAGCCGGTAGTCGCGGACGACGCACAGGCAGAGATAGCCGAGCGTGGCCGCGCACAGCGAGACGAGCAGCAGGGTTCGGTGCTTGCCGGTGGCGTCGCTCCAGCGGCCCGCTGCCGTGCTTGCGATCACGCCGCTCGTGGCGATGGCGGTCATGAACACGCCGAGCCGGAACGGCGTCATGCCGGCGCGTTCGACGCCGAACAGCGAGAGGTAAGGCGCGGTGAAGGACATTGCCACGCCGAGCATCAGGGTGGCGCCGGCGAGTGGCAGGAAACCAGGAATACGCAGAAGACCGGCAAAGCGCGAGTTTTTGAGCACGGCGCGGCGGGTAGTGGCGAGAAGAGAGTTGCCCGTGCACGCGCGGTCACGCGACGGCCATATCGACGGCGATTATCGGGCCGAACTCCCACACTGTGCAAGGTTGAAGCAGCCGCGATCAACATCTGGGTGCGCTATCCACAACTTTGGTGGACAGCTTTGTGCGTAACCCTGGGACGACTGCACCAAGTGCTTGATGCGAATCGGATTGTGCGCAGCGTTGCCGTTTGTTGCAGCGGCGGCGTTTTGGGGGGAAAGGCGCGGGGGGTTTTCCACAGATTTTGTTGAGAGCCCTGTGAGCAACTCCTGGACATCCGCGTCAAGTCCTTGTCGTACAAAGGTTTTTCGGCGGCGCATGGGGAATGGCTTGTTTTCTCGCGTGCCCGCAAACAACGTTGCCCCTTTTTCAGAACCCGATAGCGCCCGCCACATATTCCCCGGTCGATCTCGCCATCGATGCGACGAGCCGGGGATGGCGGACGACGAAAACCGCAATCAGCAGGAAAACGGCCCCGCAGGTGACAACCGTCTCGAAGGTGCCCCACAGCTTGTTCGGAGAGACCAGCATCGCAAACGTCCAGAGTGAAATGATCATGCCGAGAGCGGGGCCGAACACCGGGCAGTACTCGTACTCCTCTTGCCACGGCACGTTCACCGGAGCGGGTTCCTTTGCGACCAGATTGAGTGCAACGCCCTGCTCATGAGGCAGTGCGATGAGTTGCGGCCCCTGCCCGAAGTGCGCCATCTTCGCGGCGAGCGCCTGGAGCAGCCACCGCGCCACGGGTGCCTGCGGTCCGACCGCCTGCTCCAGCGCGTGTTCTTCGAGTGTCTGACCGCTTTCGCGTACCGCGCCCATCGTCCCGTGCTGGGCAATGCCCTTGAGGCGGCTATGCCAGAAGTGATGAATGCGCTCGCGTGGCACCTGCCCCGCGTCGAGCAGCAGGGAGAGCGACCTGTCCACCTGGTCGGCGTCGCTGGTCATCTGGCGGAACAGCCACGCTTGCTGTCTCAGATCCTTCTTCTCCCGCATGAGCGCGGGCGAACCCAGCAAGAGCGCCACCGCCGCCTCTGAATGGGCCGGCGCAGCGTCCGGCCCCTCCTTGTTCAGATGCCACGCGAGCAGCAGACGGTATTTCGGCGTGCGGTCAACGTTGTATGAGACATAGGGGTAGGCAGGCTGCACATAGTCCTTGAACCAGTGATCCGCAAACCCGACGTCCATGCTGTTGTCCAGCGACCTGACGCGGGGCACCCCAGGCAGTTCCATCTGCTTCCAGACCTGCTGGACGTCAAGCGAGAGTTCCGGCTGGTCGCACTGCATCACGATTTCGAAGGAGTCGCTGCGCATCGCCGTCGCGAGGCGTGGCAACAGCGGCGCCAAAAGTTGCGTAAGCACACTGTGAAGGCGCGGTGTGCCTTCCTCGCCAGCGCCGAGATCCAGCGCCTTGACCTTGCCCGGATTCTCCGGTGGCTTTCCCTCGAGCCCCAGCATGCGCACGGCGAGGTCCGGTTCCGGAGCGAGTACCACGCTATCGAGCACGGCGACACCCGAGCGGACCTGCCGCTGCCAGTTAGCTATCTGGTGCCAGCGTTTCGTGTTGTGAGCTGCTGCCTGCATTGCCGGCCCGTCATACAGGACCATGTGCAGCATGAAACAGATTGCCATCGAAAGCGTCAACGGAACCGCAAACGCCCCGTGAAAAAGCTTTTCCGACCAAATGGGCGCGCCTTTCGGCCAGTCCGCCAACACGATGACCAGGGCGGCGCCATGAACGACGATGAATAGGCAGATATAGAGCCATACGGGCGGCGGCTTCACAGCAGGCCATTCTTCCGGCATGCGCTGATCCCAGCGAAAACTCATCCGGCCTCCGTCAAGCTTCAACAACCCAACCGCTTCGCGATGCACGCAGCAGGGGTTTCGGGTTGCAGGCACATGCGCAATAGTCGTTCTCCAGCGCGGGCACCTTGCCGTAGAACTCCTGCTCGAAGCGCGCGCCGTTGCGCTCGATCCTGCCGGTGGTGCCGCACGCGGGGCAGCGTACCGCTGCGCCGAGGTAGGCCATCCTGCGTCCGTTGTAGCCGGTGCCATCGATGCCATCGATCACCGTCCCGCCTGTGGTCGTATGGTCGCCTTCATAGATGTGGGCGCGTTCGCTCATGTCAGGCTCCCACCCATTCCCAATCGGTCCTGCCCGTGCCTTCGTCGCGCTTGGGCATGCGCTCGCCCCGGCGTCGCGTCACGAGGCTGGCGATGTCGTACCGGGTGGGAGCCCTCCCGTACAGGTCATCCGACTGGATGCGTCTGACCCAGCGTCCGCTGCGTGGACACTCAGCGCCGGGCTCGCAGAACTGCACGGTGTCCGCGATCATGTCGAATGACCATGGCTTGACGGGCGTTGGCGCGATCGCTTCCCACACCCACTGCACCCGCCCGTCGATGTTGACATCGGGCAGTTCCTGCATCGGCATCGTCACGCGCCCGGTGGGCGCCACCTCCCCGGCCTTGAACGGCTTGAGCAACAGACCGCGATGGCCGTTGCCAGTACGCACGGCGCGGTACAAGCCGTCTTCGGCGAAGGTTTGCCCCGGCTTGACCGGCTGCCACGACATCTCTGCCTTGTGCATCGCTTCCCACTGCTCGCGCTCCTGGGGTGTCGAGGGGTAGTCGCGGTCGAACGTGATACGGGTGGGGTTCTTGTAGTCCGAATGGAAATCGACCTGCAACAGGCTGGACTGGAATCCGATGACCTTGATGTTCATGAATGCGCCAATGTTCAAGTCGTATGCGCCAGCAGAGAATTTGCTGATGGAGTCAATTTTCATTTTGACTACGACGGAACTATGTGGCGCAAGATTGACTTCCCCATCTGGAAACTGTTCCGGATCGACAAGAAGCTTGCCAGCCAATGCCAGCCCAAGTTGATCGTCATCATTTCCTGCGCTGCCCACGCGATAGCCGTTCACACCCAGGATATCCATATCACGACCCATTCTGGTATTCCACCTGTCGGGTGTCTTGAACTTGATAGGATGCTCGCCGCTATTGCTAAACCTTGCGGACACCAGAAACCCATCCTTTTCGCGATCAATCGAAACCACTGAAAGGTCGAGTTTCACAAGTTTTCTCCCGTTCTGAACCCCTGCATTCGTGAGTGAGTCCACCAACTGAACTATCTGGTTAACCACGGGACGACTGAAATCATTAATGTAGCTACTCCGCATCTCCCCGTCGCATTTCGCGCCATAGAGAGTAGGAAGCGTCACGTCGCTATGCGGATCTTTTTGAGAACACAGCAACTTCGCGAGCTGCCTGGCATCTTCCAGATTCTTATTTGAGAGTTTTAACTGAAATATACCAACCCCACTAATGTTCCTGTTGTTGTCAGAATCACCAATTTGGACCGTCAGCACATCCCCGGAAACCGAGATTTCATTGTTTCCATATCTATTGATGCTGCCATCGGCAGCGCCATTTGTCGTATAGGCAAAATGCATCGCTTGGTCCACCGTGTCCCTTGCAGTTTCTGCATGTGCATAACTTCCAACCAGAGACAAGCAGATGGCTACAAGTCTCAACCGTTTAATCCATGAATCACGAGTCATAGCCAACCCTCCACAACCTGTTCGTTGCAAGCGAGAACTGCCGCCGCACATATTCCAGATAATACGGTTTGATAGCTGCCGTAACCCGGCCATCCTGCAACGCCGCATTGGCGCCGTCCCCCATCACATTGGCACCAACGAATGTTGCATCGGTTTGCGAATGTCCTTGCCACACCATCGCGCCTGCTTTCGCATCCACCAATGAAAAATCGATCTACTCCTTATCATCAATATAAGATTCGTGAAGCCAGCCGCCCCGATCGTAATATTCGTCTGGAAAGTTGAAATAATGTCCACACTCATGCGCTTCGACGTTTGCGTCCGGGTAATCACGTAAATTCTGATTCTTATCCTTCCATTTATGCTTCTCCCCCCACCATCGGAACCAGCATCACGCGAACCGTGCAGGTAATCGCCTTGTCTTTCTCGCTGTACGAAAATTCAAAATGCGAATTCCTCGAACCACCGCCCCGATACCACACTGTGCCGTCCGTACTTTTCCAGGGTGTCCGGTTATTCAACCTACCCCAATACGACCTCGCTTCAACATGCTGCGTTACGTCAGCCTTCAGGTCCGAGATTTTCCAGTCGCATGGAACTGCGCTCACCAACTTGATGGGATCAGGCGCAACAAACGACTGCTGCTGATCGTCAGGGCGGTTCAAGGTGACCTTTGCCTTACGCACTCCTGAGTCCACGTTCGACGGTTTGCCATCGAAGGGCGAGAAGTCGTTTAGCCGGGACTCAGGCGCAGGCGCCACCGCTCCCGTATTCGCCAGCGCCTCCCACTGCGCCGGGAGTGGCGCAGGAGCCGGCGGTGGCACCACGAACTTCGGATGGGTCCGCCACACCTCGCAGTCGGTCGTGTACGGCACGAACTTCGGCGCGAACGCCGTGCCACCCAGGTCCATCTGCGCGGGACCGGTGCCCTTCATGCTGGTTGTCCGGAACAGCACCCCGCCGCGCGAG
Organism: Paraburkholderia sp. EG287B; assembly: GCF_040965595.1. Taxonomy (NCBI): domain Bacteria; kingdom Pseudomonadati; phylum Pseudomonadota; class Betaproteobacteria; order Burkholderiales; family Burkholderiaceae; genus Paraburkholderia; species Paraburkholderia sp. EG287B. Next base: position 56,130 of record NZ_JBFRCG010000019.1, on the reverse strand, counting down.
CCGATCTCGACACCTTCGCCGGTCACTTCACGTAGGTGCCGTTCACGTTCAGGATGATCTCCTTCGCCGCCTTCATGTGAACCGCGCCGTTGACTGACTCGATCGTCAGGCCTTCCTGCGAGGCGAGCTGCATCCTGCCACGCTGGGCCTGCGCCACCAAGTCACCCGTCGCCGTGATGAGGCTCAGGCCCTTCTGCGTGAACAACGACAGCAAGTCACCTGCCGCCACCGTGAACCGCCTGAGCGTGCTGAAGTGAATCCCCTTCTTCGCCGTGCCGATGATCGAGCCATCGGCGGCGAACTGCACGCCATCGCCCGACGCCACGGCGACCGGACCAGGCCCTGTCATGAGCACACCGGGTTTCTTCAGTTCATGCAGACCTGCGTTGATGCCCTTCTGTGCGTCGAGGTCAGCGGGCGTGGCCTTCGACGCTTCAGCGGACTGCGCGAGCGTGCCGGCGAATGCCTGGTGGTCCTTGAACAGCGCGTTGGTCTCATCCATGGCGAGCACCTTGCCGCCACCGCCTGGCTGGTTGTACGCCGTCACCATCACGCCAGCGCCACCACGATTGACCAGATGCGCGCCCGTGCGAAGCTCCGCCTCGGTGCCCCGCTCGTTCAGGTCGCGGTCGGGAATGAAGCCCAGGTTGAGCTGCGAGCGGCCCGAATGCTCCGTACTCAACTCGATGCCCTGCTGCTGCTCCCAGTCGTCAAGCCAAAGCTTGTTGCCCGAGCGCGTGCGTATCTCGCTGCGCGACATGCGTCGGCGTGAGCTGTTGATGAGGTCCGGGTTTTGGGCATTCGGAATGAAGGCCACGGCGACCGGCTTGTTGGGATTGCCTTCAAGAAATCCCGCGATACCGAAGTCGCCATCCACCGGCGGCAGGTTCATGCCCGAGTGGTCGCGGCTCGCAAAGGGCCTGGCCATGCGCAGCGGGATACTTTCGCCGCCCTTCGGCCAGTTGCCGAAGTCACAGTGAAAGCGCACGACAATGCGTCCTTCCGCGTCCAGGTAGGGGTACCTGTAGTGATTCGGTGACGTCACCGTGAACCCCAGCGTATGCACGCGCGGCCACTTCGATTCGTCTATCGGCAGCCGGTAGGGCCGGCTGGCAGGAATCGCCTGGAAGGTATTGCGGTAATTCTCGTTGCGCGCCCCTCGATGCACGACCTTCGAGACGAACAGGCCCTCCTTCGCGTCAAGCGTGCCGTCCGCGGCACCGGCCAGCGTATCGGGCTGCACGATGCAGCCCGGCCGGATCGAGGGCATCGTGGACTTCCCCCTGCAGGTGACCTGCTGCGCACGCGCCGCCTCGTGCCGCAGCGTCGCCTCGCGCTTCGCCCCTGCCTCGTCGCCGTGATGCGTGCCCCACACCAGGGGCGTGCCCATGGTCGTGTCGTCATGCTGTTCCGTGCCGAACTCGTCGCGCGCATGCCCCTCCTCGCGGAAGATCATCGCGTGGTTGTCGGCGTCATAGTCCGCGACGATGAACGACGCGGGAATGGTGCGAGTGCGCACCTTCAGCGAATAGATCGACTCCTCGAACGTATGCAGCCCCGACGGCGGGCGGTCCTTCAGCGAGAGGGCCGGACGCGTGTAACCGTCGATGTCGTCGGCAATGACCACCACCTCGCCGTGCCGGTCCTCCTCGGTAAACGTGAACAGCCCGGCCTGCTCCATCTCCAGCCGGCAATACGCCCAGTCGCCCATGTTGTACTGGAAGCGGAACGGGTGTTCGGAATGCCGCCGGCGCAGACGCTGCACCACGCGAATCCAGGGGCGCACGGCATTGCGCTCGATGACTTCCTGGATAATGTCGGCGGACGTCTTGCCCTGGTATGTCACGCAGTTGCTGGGGCCGTCCAGCACCGCAAGATGCTGGAGGATTTCGACACGATAGGTGCAGCCATCACGCGAGTTCGACACCGACTCGAAACGCGAGACGAATCCCGCGAACTTCCGCACTACCGCCCCCTCGTCAACCTGAAACCTGAACCTGGCCAGCTGGCCCAGGATATCCCGGCGCGCCACCGGCCCGGCAGTCGAGACCAGCGCCCTGATCCGGTACGGCTGGCAGCTCTCCTCGCGAACGTCCCACTCGACCACCGACAACCCGGGCGCGCGCCGCTCGTTGCGCTCATCGCGCTCGTACCTGCGAGCCTTGAGGATGATGTCCAGATGCGCAGACTGGCGTCCCGTGACCAGTCTCACCGGTTTGTCCGATTCCGCCATGGGGATTCCCTGTTCTGTAGTCCTGACCAGATGGCGCACCATCGGCACACACCGCCGGAGCATCATCACGCATGAGCCGCGGTGGCCAATGCGAGTCGCGAGCCAAGTTTCACCTGAACAGGTGAAACCCGCACTCGGACGCGTCTGAAAAAATCACAGGGGATGACTGATGTGATGCTTCGGTGCCCTCGGGCCCGATCGCCGAAGCGCTCTGGCTCAATCAACGAGCCACGATCGGTATAGCGAAGACCTCGTGCATTGCGGGCGAGAGTTACCCACAGTTTCTGTTGAGAGCCCTGTTAGCAACTTCTGGACATCCGCATCAAGTCCTTGAATGGAAACGGGAAGCTCGCAAACGACATGAAAAATGCATGTTTTTTGCGCAGCAAAGTTGTCCACAGTTTTTGGTGACAAACCTGTTGATAACCGCCTGGCGAGCGCGCCAACTCCTTGATCGGATAGAGAGTTCGTCGCTTGTGTCGCGGATGCATCAAATTGCGTTCCGGATGGGCAACCCCGAGCGGCGGCGCAAACGTTTCGCGACAGCCGCCGCCCGCTCTCCCTCGATGCATCAAGACGCGCGGCGCTCAAGCCAGATCGAGTGCCGCCGTGAGATCGCCGGGCGGCGTCTGCTCCCGCGAGAGGAACGTCTGATCGCGCGCGGCCACGCCGTCGAGCGGCGCGAGGCCATGCACGCGGCTGATGAAGCGCAGGATCGAGACCGTGTCGTAGAACGTGTGATCGACGTAGCCCTTCTTCGCGAACGGCGCGATCACGAGCGCAGGGATGCGCGAGCCCGGACCCCAGCGGTCGCCCACGGGCGGCGCGACCGGGTCCCACCAGCCGCCGTTCTCGTCGTGCGTCACGACAATCATCGTGTTCGCCCATTGCGGCCCGCGCTGAATGTGCTCGATCACGGCCGCGATGTGGCGGTCGCCCGACTCGACGTCCGCATAGCCTGCGTGCATGTTCAGGTTGCCCTGCGGCTTGTAGAACGTCACGGCAGGCAAGCGCCCTGCGTCGATGTCCGCGAGCAGACGATTGGTCGACGGATCGTCGCCGAGGCCCGCATCGCGCAGGTGACGCGCGCGTGCGGCCGTGCCCGGCGCGAAGTTGGCAAAGTAGTTGAACGGCTGATGGTGATACTGGAAGTCGGGCACCGCGCCGGTGTCCTGATGGTCCAGCGCAAACTGCCAGGCGCCGCTATACCAGGCCCAGTCGACGCCCTTCGCCGAGAGCCGGTCGCCGATCGTCGCATAGGTCTGCGGGCGCAGCACGCGCGGATTGGACGGATCGGCAAGCGCCGGGTTGCCGTCTACCGAAGGGCGCACGTTGCTCGGCTGATACGGCGGCGCCATCGTGTTGACGGCATAGCCATCAGGCGTGAAGAGGCCGTCGTTCACGAACTTCGGCGGCCCGTCGAGCGCCGAGGCCGGCGAGTTCGGCGCGACCTTCAGGCGCGTGCCGGTGGGATCGTCGCCCTCCACGACGGAGGCGAGATGTTTCGCGGCGCTCGTCTGGATATCGGCGTATTGCGGCACCTGCGCCGAGATCAGGAAGATGTGGTTGAGCCACGAGCCGCCAAACGCGGCCATGAAGAAGTTATCGCAGAGCGTGTACTGCTGCGCGATATTCCAGAGCCGCAACGTCTGCGCGGAGTTCTCGTAGAAGCCCATGACGAGGCCGCCCGAGTCGCCCCACGCGGCGAACTGGTCGTTGCGGCCCGCGTTGATCTGCATCTGGATCTGATAGAAGCGATGGATCAGGTCCCGCGTGATGATGCCGTTCGGCAGCGGATTGCCGTGCGCATCCACGATACGGAAAGGACGGTTGGACAGCCCGGTGATCTGGTGCTCCGCGATCATGTAGCGCGTGCCGTCCAGCTCCTGCGCCTGGGGCACGAGGCCGCCCCAGATCTTCGGCAACTGCGGCAAGGGCGTCTTGCCGTCGCGATCGAGTTGCGCGTAGCGCTCGGCGCCCACATTCGCGAGCGGCGTTTGCACGCCGGGATAGTTGCCGTACAGATTGACGAAGCTGCGATTCTCCGCGTAGATCACCACGATCTGGCGCACCTGGTCGCGCAACGCGGCATCGACGCGCGCGTCGGCGGCGCTGCGCGGCGCGCCCGCCGCGCTCTGCGCCGGCGTCTCGCAGCCGCCGAGCGCGAGGCCCACGCCGACCGCCGCCAGCCCGCCGAGCACACGGCGGCGCGCGGGGTCGTCCGGACCGGCGGGAATGGAAGGTTCGTCTGGGCGCCCGTTCCTGGGTTCGTCGTTCTGCTTCATCAGCCTGCCTCCTTTGTCGAGGGGACGCGCATTGCGCGCGGCGTACCGCGAATATTACGCAGCAGGATACCGGTTCCGCAGTTGACGAGGCAAAAAGGCAGCGCACAAGCGCTGCACTGAAGCCGCCCTTTTAGCCGTCGCGCGGCATACGCGGCGCGCTTGCGGCGCCGTGCGGCTGGGCTTGCGCGAGCGTTTGCGCGGGACGCGGTTCGCTCGCGTGCCCCTCATGCGCGGCGCGCGGGGCGCTGGGCAACGTCGTGCGCTCGCGGCGCGGCACATCGCCCTCGTCGGTCCAGAGCGGATCGGGAATCTCACCGAAGACCTGGCGCAGCCGCTCGCCCCACGTCGAATGGATCATCTGGAAATACGCATTCGTCTGGTCGAGCGACGCGTATCGCGTGACACGCAGCGCGTCGCGCTCGTACACGAGCAGGTCGAGCGGCAGGCCGACCGAGAGGTTCGAGCGCAGCGTCGAGTCCATGGAGATGAGCGCGCACTTCGCGGCCTCGTCGAGCGGCGTGCCCGGCGTCAGCACACGGTCGATGATCGGCTTGCCATACTTCGACTCGCCGATCTGGAAATACGGATTGACGCTCGACGTCTCGATGAAATTGCCGGCCGCGTAGATCTGGAACAGCCGCATGGCATGGCCGCCGATCTGGCCGCCGAGAATGAAACTGCAGTTGAAGTCGACGTTGAAGGTCTTGAGCGCTTCCGCGTCGCGCCGGTGCACTTCGCGCACGGCTTCGCCCACCACGCGCGCGGCCTCGACCATGGTCGGCGCGTTCCAGAGCGTGGCGCGCCCCGCTTCCTGCGGCTCGGTCAGCACCTGCAGCGTGGCTTGCGTGATGGCCAGATTGCCCGCGACGAGCAGCACGAGCACGCGCTCGCCGGGCTCCTCGAACACGGCCATCTTGCGCGACGTGCTGATGTGATCGACACCCGCATTCGTGCGCGTGTCCGCAAGAAACACGAGCCCCTCATCCACTGCCATTGCCACACAGTACGTCATGCGCCTCCCTGCCCGTCCCTGACTTCGCCGCTCGGTTTGTTATAGCGGCAAAACTATTGCTGCGACTGCTGCGCGCTCACGTGCACGCTGACATCGAGCGTTTCTCCGGCCCCGCCCACGCGGCGGCCGCGAACCGGCGCGGCCGCGTCGTAGTCGCGCCCCACGGCGATCCGGCAATACTTTTCGCTCGCGAAACACGCGTGCGTGACGTCCACCGTCACCCAGCCATTGTCGAGCCACACGTCGACCCATGCGTGGCTCGCCATTTCGGGCACGTCGCCGGGGTCGAGATAGCCGCTCACGTAGCGCGCCGGCACGCCGCGCGCGCGGCACACCGCCAGCATCACATGCGCGTGATCCTGACACACGCCACGGCCTAGCGCCAGCGCGTCCGCCGCGGTGTGTGTCACATCCGTGACACCGGGCTCGTAGCGCACGCGCTCCGTGATGCGCGAGGCCGCGTCGAGTATGGCGGCGGTATCGTCCAGCGGCGCCAGGCCGAACGCGAATTCCGTGAGTGCCTCGTCGGCTTCGGTGAGGCGCGTCGGCGAAGTGAAATGGTGCGTCGGCACCATGCCCTCGCCTTCGGGCAGCCGGCCGTCGGGCAGCGCCACGGTCTCGACTTCGCCGCGCACGCGCAGGCGAATTTCCGTGTGCGGACGCGTGAGCACCAGCGTCATCAGCGCGTTGCCGTAGGCGTCGCGGCTTGCGTCGAGCTTGCCCGGCGCCTCGACCTGCCATTGCTTGACGATCTGCGTGGGCGTGGTGAGCGGCGACAGCCGCAACTGCTGGATCGAATAATGCACGGGCGCTTCGTAGCGGTACACCGTGTCGTGCCGGACCGCGAGTTGCATGACGTCAATCCTCCATCGAGACGATTGGGAGTTCGATGAGCGCGGGATCGCACTAACCGACCGGCAACATCAGATAGGTGCGCGCCACCTGATTGCCCAGCTCGTACACGCGCGCGAGAAACTGCGTGAGAAACGTATGCACGCCCAAGGAGAAGATCTGCCGCAGGTCCGCATAAAGCAGCTCGGCGCGCAACTTGCCCGCGGTGCGCTCGACTTCGCGCGAGCTATCGGTGCGCAGCATCGCGAGATTCGTGCAGACGCCGTCCAGCGACGCCAGCAGCGAGCGCGGCATTTGCTGGTTGAGGATGAGCAGCTCCACCACGCGCGCGGGCGTCACCACGTCGCGGTAAACCTTGCGATAGATTTCGAGCGCGGAAACCGAGCTGAGAATCGAGGTCCAGTAATAGAAGTCCTCGAGCTGACGCGCGGCCGAACGCGAGTCGGCATTTTCCACGTCGACGAAACGCACGTCGAGAATGCGCGCCGTGTTGTCCGCGCGTTCGAGGAACGTGCCGAGCTGCGTGAAGAACAGTGCATCGTCCTGCAACGCCGTGCCGAGGCGCACGCCGCGCGACAGATGCGAGCGGAACTTCACCCACTCGAACAGCGCATCGGGACGCGCTTCCAGCTCGCTGCCGCGCAACAGCTCGACGAATTGCAGCCACGTGTCGTTGATCGTTTCCCACCATTCCGTGGTGAGCGTGCCGCGCACCGCGCGCGCGTTCTCGCGGGTCGCCTGCAGACACGAGTAGATGCTCGACGGGTTCGTCGGATCCGCCACGAGAAACTGGAGCACGTTGCTGCTGGTCGTTTCCTCGTGGCGCGCATCGAAGGCGGGCTCCAGTTCGGAGATCCGCAGCATCGCGCGATGCGTGCGCGCCTCGGCGTCCGCGCTGCCGGGCAGCAGGAGCGCCTTCAGATTGATGTCCAGCATGCGCGCGGTATTCTCCGCGCGCTCCATGTAGCGGGCCATCCAGAACAGATGATCGGCAGTGCGGCTCAGCATGGTCGAACCTCTTGGTGTGGTATGGCCAGTGAAATCATTCGAGCACCCACGTGTCCTTGGTCCCGCCGCCCTGCGACGAATTGACGACGAGCGAGCCTTCCTTGAGCGCCACGCGCGTGAGGCCGCCGGCCGCCATCTGGATCGTCTTGCCGGAGAGCACGAAGGGCCGCAGATCGATATGGCGCGGCGCGATGCCCGCCTCGACGAAGGTCGGGCAAGCCGACAGCGACAGCGTGGGCTGCGCGATGTAATTGCCTGGCCGCGCGAGCAGCCGGGTGCGAAACGCCTCGATTTCCTCGCGAGTGGATGCGGGACCGACCAGCATGCCGTAGCCGCCCGCGCCGTGCACTTCTTTCACGACGAGGTCCGGCAAATGTTCGAGCGTCCAGGCGAGATCGTCGGGCCGGCGGCATTGCCACGTCGGCACGTTCTTCAAAATAGGCTTTTCGCCGAGATAGAACTCGATCATGTCGGGCACATACGGATAGATCGACTTGTCGTCGGCCACGCCCGTGCCCATCGCATTGGCGAGTACGACGCGGCCCGCGCGGTACGCGGTGAGCAGCCCCGGCACGCCGAGCGCGGAGTCGGGGCGAAACGCCAGGGGGTCGAGAAAATCGTCGTCCACGCGCCGGTAGATCACGTCCACGCGACGCGGCCCCTGCGTCGTGCGCATGAATACGTAGTTATCCTCTACGAAGAGGTCCTTGCCCTCCACCAGCTCGACGCCCATTTGCTGAGCGAGGAACGTATGCTCGAAATACGCGGAGTTGTACATGCCGGGCGTGAGCAGCACGACGGTCGGATCGTCCACGCCTTCGGGCGCCACCGAGCGCAGCGTATCGAGCAGCAGATCGGGATAATGCGCGACCGGCGCCACCTTGTGCTGAACGAACAACTCGGGAAAGAGCCGCATCATCATCTTGCGGTTTTCGAGCATGTACGAGACGCCGGAGGGCACGCGCAAATTGTCTTCGAGTACGTAGAACGCGCCGTCGCGCCCATCGCGCACGATGTCGATGCCCGCGATATGCGCATACACGCCGAGCGGCAGGTCGATGCCCTGCATCTCCGGCCGGTACTGCGCATTGGTGTAGACCTGCTCGGCCGGTATCACGCCGGCGCGCACGATGTTGCGCTCGTGATAGACGTCGTGCAGGAACAGATTTAGCGCCTGCACGCGCTGGCGCAGTCCGCGCTCGAGCAGAACCCATTCGTCTGCGGGAATGATGCGTGGAATGAGGTCGAAAGGAATGAGCCGTTCGGTGCCGGAGAGGTCGCCGTTCACCGCGAACGTGATGCCGACCCGCCTGAACAACAGGTCCGCCTCGGCGCGCTTGCGCGCCATCGTCTCGCCAGTCTGCCTCTCGAGCCACCGCTGGAAGCGTTCGTAGTGCGGGCGCACCGCGCCCTCGTCGCGCATTTCGTCATGGACTTGCATCGGTTCGTTCTCGCGCGTGAGTGCAACTGCGTCAGCGGCGCCGCCGCGTTTCGTCTCATGAATGAGGCGAGATGCGCTGCGCGCTGCAGTACAGGCTAAAAAGCAAGGCGTATGCCATCGACTGAGCCTGGTTTCATGCGCTCGATTGGTGCAACGCGGGCGGGATCGGCTGTGTCGAAACGGGGCATGCCAATGCAGCGCTGCATTTGCGCTTCAAGCTGGTGCAACGCTCGCGCGGCATGCTATATGCAGGCGCAGCACGCAACTGGAGGACCTTGAGTTCCAATGACCGAAGCGACCTGCGTGAACGAGCATCCAACGAGAATTGCTGCCTGGCAAGCGCTTTGCGCGATCGTGCTCGCGCTCGCACTCGGCGCATGCACGAACATGGCCGGCCCCTTGCCGGCCGCGATCGAACCAGTGGCCGATGATGGCCCACCGCGCACGTCCGTTGCCGTCGTGCAGCGCGACTGGCACACCGACATCTGCCTGCGTGTGCACGACGCCGACGTCTGGGTCGATGCACTTGCGCGCGGCTTCGACGACGCAACCGTTCTGTGTTTCGGCTTTGGGGAGAGACAGTTCGTGGTGGAACGCCGCCACGATCCGCTGACGATGATCGGCGCGCTCATGCCGAGCCAGGCCACCGTGCTGATGACGGTACTGCGCGCGGCCCCGGAGGCGGCCTTCGGCTCGCAGAACGTCGTGGAGGTGCCAGTGGACGACGCCGGGCTTGCCAGCGTTCAGCGCTATCTGCGCACTTCGCTGGAAACCGATGCGGATGGCGCACCGCGCCGCCTCGCCGACGGACCCTACACGGGCAGCGTGTATTTCGCGGCGTCAGGGACTTACGACGCCTTGCATACCTGCAACACGTGGACCGCGCGAGCCTTGCGCTCGGCGGGTCTCGACGATGTACCGGACGTGCTGTTCGCGCGCAGCCTGATGCGCGAAGTGCGGCACGCGCTGGCCACGAAAGCGCCGGACGGCGCGATGCCCAACGCTGCCGCAAGTCGGTGAATCGATCAGCACGGCGCAACACAAGCCGCACCCGGCGGGGGTGGCGGCGCCTCGGTGGCCGGCTGCTGCGGGACGACGACGGTCCGCGGCGGCGGCGGGTTGGGATCGCTGCTGCTGAACGACAGGCAGCCTGCTAGTGCGAGCGGCAATAGTAAAGCGAGGACGCTGAATCGATACATTTGACTCTCCCTGACCGGTTTAAAGGCCGGCACCGCGCGCTTTGCGCGGCCCTTTTAAGCTGGGAGCAAGTCGAATGCCACGGAAATCAGATCATTGAGACGCCGCGCTCTCGCGGCTGCGCGCCGCCGCCAGCCCGGTGCGGCTTTGCACGCCCCACTTGCGCCGCCCGAGCAGGAAATGCAGCCAGCCGAGCGCCGCGCCGCTGTGGCGCATCAACTGGAACGAGAACGGCTCGAAGATGGCGGCGAGAAACGCCATGCCGAAACTCGAGTGCGTGCGGTCGCCGCTCCAGCGCCGGTAGAGATGTACGGAGTACAGATGAAACGCGAGGTCGATCGCGATCTTGCCGACGATCACGCCCAGCACCGGCAGCACGATCGTGAAGCGGCCGTCGAACAGGAAGCCGATCAACAGCGCGAACGCCGTCAGTCCATAAATGGGCTGCACGGTGTCGAATGCCTTCACGGGCAGCATCATGAGGCCGAGCTTGCCGTACTTGCGGTTGCCGGTCATGTCGCGATACCAGTACTGGGTTTGCAGGAAGCCCGCGAACCAGCGGCGGCGCTGACGCAGGAAGGTCGTGAGCGTACCGGGCGCGTCGGTGCGCGCGCGGGCGGTGCCGAGCACGCGCACGTCCCAGCCCAGGCCCTTGCGCGCCGAATGACGGCGCAAGCGGTGAATCAGTTCGTAGTCCTCGACGAGGCAATCCGCATCGAAGCCGCCCACGGCCATCACGGCATCGCGGCGAAAGCCCGCAAACGCGCCCGAGATCAGCAGCAGGCTGTCGGCGCGCATCCACGCGAAGCGCGAGATGAAATTGCGGATGTACTCGTAGGTCTGGAACCACTGGAAAAAGCGCCCGCTCAACGTATGGTCGCAAACCGGCGTGAGCAGGCCCGCCGCCGCGACCAGCGCCGGCTCGCGGCCAAACGCGCTCGCCATCGCGGCGCATGCGTCGGGTTCGAGCAGCGTATCGGCGTCCACGGTCATGACCGTTTCCGTTGCGATCGCAAGCAGCGCCGCGTTGAGCGCGCGCGCCTTGCCGCCGTGCGCGAGCTTCAGCCAGCGCAGATTCGGATACTGCGGCGAAGGCGCGCTCAACTGGCCTTCGCCCGGGTCGGCCAGACCATAACGCTGCGCGAGCAAGGCAGCCGTGCCGTCGGTCGAGCCGTCGTCGGCAATCACGATCTGCTGCGGCGCGCGGGTCTGCGCGAACAGCGCGTCGAGGGTGATCGGCAGCACGGCCGCTTCGTTGTGCGCGGCGACGATCACGCCGAGCGTCGGCAGCTTCGCCGCGCCGGCGGCCGCGGGCGCTGCCGCAGGCGCAAGCAGCACGCGCGCCTTCCAGGCGACGAACAGCAGCAACACCGTGTCGTAGACGACATAGGCAATGCCCGTGGACCACGCGACCACGCCCTGCAGGAAGAACGCACGCGCAAACAGCACGAACCAGAGCGCCATGACGCCCAGGTGGATCGCGATGCTCGCGAATGGCGTGGGAGGCGGCACGAGGCGCGGCGACGTGCGGGCGAGCGCCTCTTCAAGCATGTTTTTCAAGTCGTACCCTTCTCGTGTTGCTCACGGCATCATCCGGCGCAGCACCGAATGACGGTCGATCCATTGATGCTTGAGTGCGCCCGCAATATGCAACGCGAGCACGCCATAGAGCGCATAGCTGCACGCGGTATGCAGCGCGCCGAACTGGTTGTGCAACTGCTCCTTCGTGGCCGCATCGAGGTTCATGATGAAGCCGATGCGCGGCCATTGCACGAGGCCGAAGAGATACATGGGATGCGAGGCGGCGGCGACCCATGCGGAGTCGTGCAGCCAGCCGGAAAGCGGCATCGCGAAGATCAGCACGTAGAGCGCGACGTGCGCGGCGTGGGCCGACGCGCGCTCCCAGCCCGGGAATTCGGCGGGCAGCGCCGGCGGGCGATGCGTGAGACGCCACAGCACGCGCAGGATCGCGAGCCCGAGTACGGTAATGCCGATCGACTTGTGCGTATCGATCACGAAGCGGATGGCGGTGTCCGAAAGCGCGCCGTCGGGCAGCAGCGCGGCAGTCAGGCCCAGGGCGACGTTCGTGAGGATCAGTAGCGCGATCAACCAGTGCAATAGCACGGCAACGCGCGTGTACTTTTGCGCGCCAGCGTCGGCACCTACAAACGGGGATTCGGCGGAAAGGGGAGTCTTCACGTGGGCTTGGCCGTTGCGGATCAGTAGGGATAACGCCCGGTGCGGCAAATTTATTCCCGCCGCGCGCGGTCCGCCGGCGGGATGGCGCGATGCGGCCCACACGGCGACTCGCGCATTATGCCCCCTCGTCCCTGACGCTGCAGAATCCGCCAGATGACGGTTCTGCCAGTTTGGCGGCGGCCGGCCGTCATGCGCTGCCCCCGCAACGTCCGCGCACAAAAGAAAAACCGGAACGGGCTATGCAACCCGTTCCGGTTCTTTCGCGGCTTCGGCGGCTTATTTCGCGTTGGCCGCCTGCTTTTCGATCTGCGAGCCCACTTCGGCGTCGATCTTCTTCCAGTAGTCGAACACGCGCTCGCGCACAGGGCTGCCCACACCGCTCAGGCTCGCCACCACCTGCTGGATCAGCGCCTCGCGCTGCTTGTCGTTGTAGACGTTGCGCACGAGATCGTGCGCCTGGCCGAAATCGTCGTCTTCCGCGTGCAGCGAGTAGGCGCTGCGCACCATGTCGCCGTCGGCTTCCCAGCCGTCGTCCGCCGCGCCCGTCGAATCCGCCCACGGACGGCCGAAGCTGTTCGGCACGTAAGTCGGTGCGTTGCCGCTATGTTCGTAGGTCATGTTGCCGTCGAACATGTAGGTCTGCACGGGCACCTTCGGACGATTCACCGGCAGCTGGTTGAAGTTCGTGCCGATCCGCGCGCGCTGCGCGTCGTTATAGGCGAACGCGCGGCCCAGCAGCATCTTGTCCGGCGAGAGGCCGATGCCCGGCACCGTGTTGCCCGGCGAGAACGCGGCCTGCTCGATCTGCGCGAAGAAGTTCTCCGGGTTGCGGTTGAGCGTCATCGTGCCGACCTTGATGAGCGGATAGTCCTTGTGCGACCACGTCTTCGTGAGATCGAACGGATTGAAGCGGTACTTCTTCGCCTCCGCGTACGGCATGACCTGCACGGAGAGCGTCCACGACGGATATTCGCCGCGCTTGATCGCATCGAACAGATCGCGCCGGTGGAAGTCGGCGTCCTCGCCCGCCATCGCCGCGGCTTCGGCGTTGGTAAAGAACTGCATGCCCTGGTTGGTGTGGAAGTGGTACTTGACCCAGAACTTCTCGCCCTTCGCGTTCACCCACATATAGGTGTGCGAGCCGTAGCCGTTCATGTGGCGCCACGTTTTCGGCAGGCCGCGCTCGCCCATCAGATAGGCGACCTGGTGCGCCGACTCGGGATTGTTGGTCCAGAAGTCCCATTGCATCTCGCCATTGCGCAGGCCCGAGTCGGGCAGACGTTTCTGGCTGCGGATGAAGTGCGGGAACTTCATCGGGTCGCGCACGAAAAAAACCGGCGTGTTGTTGCCGACGAGGTCGTAGTTGCCCTCGGTCGTGTAGAACTTCAGCGAAAAGCCGCGCACGTCGCGCCAGGTGTCGGGGCTGCCCATTTCGCCCGCGACGGTCGAAAAGCGCGCCAGCATTTCCGTGCTCGCGCCCTTCTGGAACAAGGCAGCCTTCGTGTAGCGCGACACATCCTCGGTAGTCTTGAGTTCGCCGAACGCGCCGGCGCCCTTCGCGTGCGGCTGGCGCTCGGGCACCTTCTCGCGGTTGAAATGCGCCATCTGCTCGAGGAAATGCACGTCGTGCAGCACGATCGGGCCGTCGGGGCCGATCGTGAGCGAGTTGCGGTCGCTGACAGCCGGCGCGCCCGTGCTCGTCGTGGAATGACCGCGAGACTTGTCGTTCGATGCACCCATTACCGCTCTCCTGATGGATTCGCGCATGGCGGCTGCGCGCACCGCGCCCGTTCGACTGCTGCAGGGCGTTCGAGCCGCAGTCGGAGCCGCCACCGCTAGATTGGGGGACCAACCCGGGCTGCGCGCGGTGCCGACCTTCGACACCCGCGCTCGCCCGAGGGAATGGCCATTTTGCGCGCAGACGCGAAGCGCTGCGCTCAAGCAGTTCACGCGCCGCGCAGCCCGGCGGGGCATCTGTCGCCGTGTTGGAAATTTCCACCCAAAATCAGGCGTTTACATAATTGTTGCGACGCACAAAAAGTTCTTGACACGTTTTATGGATCAGTTACCATAAACTCGATTGCTGCATCGCACAAAACCTTCTCTGCGCGAACCGGTGATCGAACCGAAAGTTTGTATTGGTAACCGAAACCGACGCGTAGCGTCCCCCAAAAGGAAAGAGACATGAACCTGCCGACCCCCGAACAGTTCGCCGCCAACCAGAAAGCCGGTCTCGAGGCCCTCTTCGGCCTGACGAACAAGGCATTCGAAGGCGCGGTCAAGCTCGCCGAACTCAACATCGAAACGGCCCGCTCGGCGTTCGCCGAAGGTCAGGAACAAGCCCAGCGCGCACTCTCGGCCAAGGACCCGCAAGGCTTCTTCGCCGTGCAGGCCGGCTTCGCCCAGCCCGCCGCTGAAAAGGCGCTGGCCTATGGCCGCAGCGTCTACGGCATCGTTTCGGCCACGCAAGCCGAATTCGCCACCGCCGCCCAGTCGCAGTACGAAACGCAGCAGCGCGCGCTCGAAACGCTCGTCGACAACGCCGTGAAGAACGCCCCGGCCGGCTCGGAAGCCGCTGTCGCCGCGATCAAGTCGGCGCTGAACGCCGCCAACAACGCGTACGCGTCGGTGAACAAGGCTGCGAAGCAGGCTGTGGAATTCGCAGAAAGCAACTTCGACGCCGCCGGCAAGGCCGCGACGAAGGCCGTCGCGCAAGCGTCGACGCGCGCCGCCAAGCAGGCTGCCTAAGCGTTACGCTTGACTTTCCGCTGGCGGGGGCGACCGCTGCCGCCAGCCGGACTGAAGACGGGCGTGGATCTCGTGCAATGCGAGTTCCACGCCCGTTTGCTATTGGCCGGTCCGGCGCAACGCGAAAGCAGATATCGGCGTTACGCGGCCGCTCGCAACAGCCAGCCGGCGCAGAGCGTTTGAACCCATGAAGGCACGCGCCGCGCAGGCGGGCTCAGGAGCCGAACATGCGGTTCACCGCGCGCTCGAGATGCGCGCGCATGGCAGTCGATGCGCGCTCGGGGTCGCGCGCCTGGATCGCTTCGAGCACTTCGAGGTGTTCCTGCTGCACGAGGCGCTGCCGCTCGATCGACTTCACGAGCGAGAGGTTGCGCGACAGGTTCATGCTGAACACCATCTGCTCCTGGATGCCCGAGAGCGCCGTGATGAAGAACTGGTTCTTCGAGGCGCGCGCCACGGCCATATGGAACGCGAAGTCGTCTTTCGCGCCGATGCCCGAGGTCTCGATGATGGTCTGCAGGTTGTTCCACTCGCGCTGGATCGCGGCGATGTCTTCGTCTTCGGCCTTTTGCGCGGCGAGCGAGGCCGCCCCGGCTTCGACCACCACGCGGTATTCGTAGCAGCGGCGAATGTCCGACAGCGTTTCGAGCGGTGCGAAGCGGCGCACGTCCGGATCGGGACGCCGCATGACCGTCGTGCCCGAGCCGTGGCGCGTGGCGATGATGCCGTCCGCGCGCAGCTGGGCAAGCGCCTCGCGCACCGTGGGGCGCGAGGTCGCGAAGCGCTCCGCGAGCATGTGCTCGGTCGGCAGGCGCTCCCCTTCCTTGTATTCGCCCTCGATGATGCGGTTGAGGATGTCGCTGTAAATCCGCGCCGGCATATTCGGCGCTTTCTGCTCAGACATGATCGGACGGTGCACTTTGGGTTGTCAGGAGTGTCGTCAATTGTAAGTCATATGGCGGGCCGATAGCGTCCGCCTGCCCCCGGCCAGCCCCTATTTTGCGGGTGTTTCCGCCCTTTCCGTCCCGCTTTACCAATTTGCGGCCAATTTACGGCCGCTTGCACTTTTGCGCTGCCGCGCCCTACCGCAGCGCACTTACGCGGATGCGCAGTGCCGCTTTCTGCGTCTCTCCCGGCTCCAGCCAGCGCAGGCCGAGGCCGGTGTGGATCGCGTCGGGCAGGCCGAGCCACGGCTCGACGCGGTAAAAGTCCGAATCGGGCGCGAGCGTCCAGGTCGTGACCGCATACCACGACGCCGAACCGGGCCGGCGCAGATCGATTTCGATCGCGCGCTGCTGCGACGGCATCTCGATGCGCACGGACTGATCCGGTTCGCCGTCGAGGCAATGAAAGCGGTCGATGATCTGCGCGTCGTCGAAGCGATAGTGCGTCGCGCCCGGCGCGGCCCCGGTCGTCGTGCCGTCCGGCAACTGACGGCGCTGGAGATTGCGCGGCAGCGCGATCGTCGCCTCGCCGCGCTGCGCGTGCGGCAGCGCGAAATAGAAGTGATGGCCCGCGCAACGCGTAAAGGGCAAAGGTCAGTCGGTCGCGCGCAGCGAACCCGCGAAAGCGGGCTCGGGCAGGCCGCGCACCCCGGCGTCGATGGCGAATACCAGGCCGTCCAGCTCGCCGGTTTGCGGCGGGCAGATCGTCGTGACGTAAAGCACGTCGAGGTTGGCCCCGCCGAACTCGCACATCGAAGGCTTCGCCACCGGCACCGCCACGCTGCGCTCGAGCCGCCCTGCGGGCGTGAAGCGCAGCAGGCGGCCCGCGTCGTTCGCGCAGATCCAGTAGCAGCCGTCGGCGTCCACGGCCGCGCCGTCGGGGCGCCCCGCGTAGTCGTGCAGATCGGCGAACACGCGGCGATTCGTGGGCACGCCGTCGTCGATGTCGTAGTCGAAGGCCCAGATCAGGCGGCTCGATGCATGCGAATCGGACAGATACATCGTGCGGCCGTCCGGCGACCATGCGAGGCCGTTCTGCGTGCACAACCCCTCGACCACGGGCGCCGACAAGCCGTCTTGCGCCGTGTAGCGATAGAGCTTGCCCGCCGGGTCGGGCGCCGCCGCGTCCTGCACCATCGTGCCGGACCAGAAACGGCCCTGACGATCGCAGCGGCCGTCGTTGAAACGCATACGCGCGGCCTCGTGCGCCACGCCCGCGAGCGGCCGCACGCTCGCCTCGCCTGCCCGCACGTGCGCGGCCGGTTCGTGCAGCGTCACGGCGAAAAGGCCCGTCTCCAGCGCCGCGAGCACGCCGCCATCGCGCGCGAACGCGAAGCAGCCGATGCGCTCCGGCAGCGTCCACTCGGTGCGGCGCGCCGTGTCGACCGCATAGCGCACGAGCGTTTGCGCGGGAATATCGACCCAGTAGAGCGCGCTTTCCTCGGCGCGCCACACGGGGCACTCGCCTACCGACGAGCGCCGCGCGTCGTGCGCCTCGAGTGGACGCACCGGCGGCGTCGACACCGCATCGAGCGTCACGTCGTGCTGCGTGCTCAACGCTGCTCCTTCTTCCACGCTTCGTACGCGGCGAGCGTCGCCTCGTTCGGCGGATAGGTGCCCGGCAGCGCCGCGCCCGCCTCGATACGTTCGGTGATGAAGCGCTCGAGCGTCTCCTGCTCCGTGGCGTCGCGCGCGACTTCCTCGGCCAGATGACGCGGAATCACGACCACGCCGTCCGCATCGCCGACGATGATGTCGCCCGGAAACACGGCCACGCCGCCGCAGCCGATCGGCACGTTCAGGTCGACCGTATGGTGCTTGCAGAGATTGAGCGGCGCCGAGGCGCCCGCGCAGAACACCGGAATGCCGAGCGCCGCGATGGTCGCGCTGTCGCGCACCGGGCCGTCCGAGACCATGCCGGCCACGCCGCGCACCTTCATGCGCGTGGCGAGGATCGAGCCCATCGAGGCGGCATCGGTCACGCCGCGGCAGTCCTGCACGAGCACCGCGCCCGCGGGCACGGTCTCGACGCCCTTGCGCTGCGGATGCTCGGGGTTCTGGAACGCGCTCAGCTGGTCGAGGTCCTCGCGCGCCGGGATGTTGCGCATCGTGAAGGCCGGACCGACCAGATTGGGAGCGCCCGGCGCCGGTGCGGCGAGCGGCTTCACGCCCTGCAGGAAGACGTTGCGCAGGCCGCGCTTGAAAAGTTGCGTGGTGAGCGTGGCGTTGGAAACGTGGCGCAGCTGTTCGAGCGCGGCATCGCTCACGGGGATGGCGGGGGAAGTCATCGTGTCTCGTCCGTTGTCGTGTGTCGTGGTGCGCGTGGCGCGGGCGGCGGCTCGAAAAACTGTCGAGCGGATGGGTCGCATTGTTGTAATACAACACGAAAATTGTCAACCCGCCATTGCGCTGCGGGCCGCCCCAGCATGTATGACGACTCGTCTTCGGACAGGCGTGAAATCGCTCGGAAGATCCGGCCGATGCCGCCGGTGAAAACGTGACTCAAGTCAATAAATGCCCGTCCAGCGGCCGCGCCGGGCGTCCGACCCCGATCCCGCACCAGGGAAATCCCCAGCGCCTCACGATTTGCTTTACAACTTTGGTCAAAATAGAATGATGTCTTACATGAAGGGGACGATGCGCATCGGCGCGGCCCTTCATCCCGGCCAGCGGGAGACCAGCACCGCTGCCGCCTGAAGCGACCCAGGCCAGCACGGGGCGCCACGCATAGAAACACAGCCATTCGGGCTCACCTTCCGGCACCGCTTCGTGCCGGAGCCCGCCAACAGCAGGAGACGCGCAGTGCAACGCAAGACAATCAAGGGGGTGCGGTGGTGGATCATCGGCCTCATCATGATCGGCACCATCTTCAACTACCTCGCGCGCAGCTCGCTCGCGGTGGCCGCACCCACGCTGACTGAAACGCTTCACATGACCACGCAGCAGTACTCGTACGTGGTCACGGCCTTCCAGGCCTGCTATGCCCTCGCGCAACCGGTCGCCGGTTTCGTGCTCGACTCCGTGGGCATCAAGATCGGCTTCGCGATCTTCGCGTTCGGCTGGGCCGTCGCCAACATGCTGCACGGCCTCGCCGGCAGCTGGCCCGCGCTCGCGGCTTTCCGCGGCATGCTCGGCATGACCGAAGCCGCGATCTTCCCGGCCGGGATGAAGGCCATCAGCGCATGGTTCCCGGCGAAGGAGCGCTCGGTCGCGACCGGCTGGCTCAACACCGGCACCTCGATTGGCGCGATGCTCGCTCCGCCGCTCGTCGTGTGGTGCATTCTCAAGTTCAACTGGCAGTTCGCGTTCGTGGTCACCGGCGGCGGCGCGCTGATCTGGGTGGCGCTGTGGCTCGTGTTCTTCAAAATGCCCGCGGAACACCCAAGGCTCTCGCAGGAAGAGGCCGACTACATCCGCGAAGGGCAGACCGAAGCACAGAAGTCGACCCGCGGCCGCCGCGCCTCGTTCAAGGAAGTGCTCAAGACGCGCCGCTTCTGGGGCATTGGCATTCCGCGCATGCTCGCGGAACCGGCATGGCAGACCTTCGGCGCGTGGATTCCGCTGTACATGGTCACCGTGCGTCACATGAACCTGAAGGAAATCGCGCTGTTCGCGTGGATGCCATTCCTCGCCGCCGACCTCGGCTGCCTCGTGGGCGGCTACCTCGCGCCGCTCTTCATCCGCTGGTTCGGCTGCTCGCTCATCACCTCGCGCAAGCTCGTCATCACGACCGGCGCGCTGCTGATGGTCGGTCCGGCCTGCGTAGGCCTCGTTGCGAGCCCCTACGCCGCCATCGCCCTCTTCTGTGTCGGCACGTTCGCACACCAGACGATCTCGGGCGCGCTGTTCACGCTGGCGTCGGACGTGTTCGGCCAGCACGAAGTCGCCACGGCCACGGGTCTCTCGGGCATGTTCGGCTACCTCGGCGCGACGGTGTTCTCGCTCATCGTCGGCGCAGTGGCCAGCACGATCGGTTATAACCCGTTGTTCGTGTGCCTCATGCTGTTCGACATCATCGGCGCCTGCGTGGCATGGCGACTGATCTCGAACGAGCAGAAGGACAATGCGGACAACCTCGCGCTTCAGTCCTCGCACAAAGTGAAGGCCTGATCGCCCTGTTCACCGGCCGGCGCCCGCGAGGGTGCCGGCTTTCGGCATTTCTACGTGAGGACAATCACAGTGAAGAAAGTTGCATTGACCGGTGCGGGCGGCCAGCTCGGCACCGTGTTGCGCAAGGGCCTGCTCGAACGTGGCGTGAACCTGCGTTCCGCGGCCGGCTCGAAGCCGCTCGAACCGCTCGTCGCGGGCGAAGACGTGATGCACGGCGACCTGCGCGACCCCGCCGTGGTCGACCGCCTGCTCGACGGCGTGGATGTGCTGATCCACATGGCCGGCACGAGCGTCGAGCGCCCCCTGCCCGAGATCATCGAGAACAACCTGCGCGGTCTCGTCGAAGTCTACGAAGGCATGCGTCGCCACGGTACGAAACGCATGCTGTTCGCGAGCTCGAATCACGCGATCGGCATGTACCCCGTGGAAGAGAAGCTCACGCTCGACTGCGCGTTCCGCCCGGACGGCTTCTACGGGCTTTCGAAGGCATGGGGCGAATCGCTCGCGCGCCTGTACTGGGACAAGCACGGCATCGAAACCGTGAACGTGCGCATCGGCAGCTGCTTGCCGAGGCCCACCGAGTTCCGTCAATTGAGCACGTGGTTCGGCCACGAGGATCTGTTCCATCTCGTCGATCGTGTGATCAATGTCGATGAGATCGGCTTTGCCGTGGTGTGGGGCGTGTCGAACAACACACGCAGCTACTGGATTCAGGAAGGCGCGCACGACGACGCGAAACGCCTTGGCTATGAGCCGAAGCAGAACTCGGAAGACTGGGCCGCTGAAATTCTGGCGCAGCAGAACCCGCTCGACGCGACGGCGCAGCGGTATCAGGGCGGTAGTTTCGCCAGCTTCGATTTCACGCCGGTGGAGCAGCGCGGCAAGCGGTCTTGATTCGCCGCTTTTCCGGTGTTTGCGTTTGAGCGCCCCTCGGGGGGCGCGCGTCTTGGCTACGCCCGCTCCACCCAGTGCCAGTTGTGACGAATGCGAGTAGCTGTCGAATACGCCTGTCACCGTCTGCCTCATGACAGTTTCCACCCAGTTCAATGAGGCACTCTCCCCGCCGTCCTGGCGAGGAGTGCAGCGCGCATGCCCAACTTCCGCGTCGGCCGAATCGGTCGCCTACAAATGCTTCCGGTTAATGGGCGGCGACCTCCTCCAGTCGCCGCCGCTAGCGCTCACGGCAAGGTGATCTTGCGGGTGTATTCGGCCGTCACGTTGGCACTCGTGGCGACGCCGAACAAGGGGTAAATAGTTTTGGGTCCGCTAGCGGCCAGACCCATGTAGTCGCCGAGAAAATGTCCACCCGCTACGGGTGCGTTGAGGATGTTGAACGAGGCATCAGTCAGTTTCCGTTCGTTACCCCAATTGGCAGAGTTCGTGCACGCAGTTGCGGTCGAGCAGAACACCGCGAAATAGTCGCTGCCCTCGAAGCCCACAGGTGTGTTCGTATCATTACGAAAGTCGTAGTAGGTCACCACGACCGTATTGCCGTCGCCCGACGGCACTATCGCCGGAATGTAAGCCTGCTGACGGCAGGGGTTCGTACCGTTCGGCGGCGTCTTGTTGATCATCACGGGTGCTGACCAGGTCGCCCCGCCGTCATCCGACTCGCTGAAGACGATCCCGACAATCGGAATCGATCCGCCGGGGGTGGTGCAGGTCCCGGACGAAAAGCGATCGTCCTGCCAGGCAAGATAGATAGCCCCCGAGACTGGGTTCACTGCGACACTGTAAAGAATGGCGGCGTCGCGTATCGGCTGACCGCTGTCAGGTGTGACCACGTCGGTGACCACGCCGTCGACCGTATGAATATCGTTGGTGAACGTCGGCCCCGACCAGTTCGCGCCTTTGTCCGTCGACTTGATATAGCCGATGCTCAGGGGCGATGGCGTGACGTTGATCGCGGTGAAGAAGTCGAGCAGGGTTCCATCAGGCAGCACGCGCACCATGTTGTCGATTGTCTGCGCGTTCGTGCCCGGCTGGTAGATTGGTGCGGCTGTGCTCCACGTCACGCCATTGTCGGTGGAACGTGAGAAGAAGCTCGGGCCGGTAAAACTAAATTTGGAGAAGGGGGCACCACCCGCGCACGGCGGCGTCCCACATGTCGAAGAAAGGCCCGCCAATTGGCGCGCGATCTCAACACCGTCATTTTGCGCGAGCAGTTGGGCGCCCTCCTTCGTTGGCGGGAACACGCTCAACTGATCCCAGACCGCATAGACGTATTTGTTCGCTGTCGGATCCGCAGTGAGCGAGTTCTTGTCATTGAGCACGTGCGGCGAGTTGGTACGGATCAGCGTAACGGGAGGCTGCCACGTCGTGCCGTGGTCAGCGGAGCGGCTGACTAGCATGCCGCTATTTCGGGCGCCGAAAGGAGTCGTCGGCTGCGCGGGGTCCAGTACCAGAGAGAAGAAGAAGGCCGTTCCGTCTTGCGCAAAATCTACCCAGGGATCGGAAGCCCGCCGGAATTTGCCTCCGGTGCACGCAGTCACGCCGGTCGGAATCGAATTGGACCAGGTTGTACCCGCATCGCTCGAAGCGACGCCGACAAGCCCGCGTGAACCGCCGTCGTTCCAGCGATCCTGCTGGTGGCCGGCGAGGAGGCGAGACGGGTCGGTCGGATCGACTGCAATCCATGGTTCGATCGAGGTCGAAGAATACAGGACGCTGCCGAATGCCGATTCCTGCGCATGCACCTGGTCGGCGGTGCATCCGCTGAACGGGTCACCCGCGGCTACCTGGACGAGCGATCCGAGCGTTTGCGCGTGCGCGCCTGGGCCGATCGAGCACGCGAGCGCAATGACACCGCCACCTGCCATGCCCTGGAAAGCAAACCGGGATAAGCGCCTGATATTGATTTTCATTCTGAGCCTCGCGAAAAAGGGAAAACGCCTGTGCACTGCCGGCTGTCCATCACCGGCGCCATGACTTCCACACCGTGATCTTCCGGTACATGTGAAAACGACTTGCCCCACCGCAAAACCAACGCTTGCTACCGTCCGCCTGGACATGCAGCGAAGATGCAACTACCAAAACACACTAGGTCGCCGTAGTCGCATTTGTGTGAAAAAAACATTACGGATGCCAGTTCATCACGCGGCACCCTCACTAATATTGGCTTGGTACGAGGATTGCAGAACCACGGTCAAATAATGTACGCGCTTGCAGAAGCATGATGACTGAGCTCCAGGGGAGCCATAGAGGATCGCTTGTTCGACGCCTCAGTCCTTTCAAGCGTCGTCGTTTTATTCGGAATGCTTATTTACTGTGAATGAGAATGATCGCGCTTCCAGGTCGGCTGCTGCCAACCGCTCCAGGCAGTAGTCGGCCATGAATCCCGCATACAAGCGTCGTCGATCCTGCATCCTCGCAAACTGCGTCAACGTCGCCAGATCTCCTCTGGTTCACGCTCAGCGTCAAAGGAAGTTCTCGAAGGGCCGTTCATTTAGCTGGCGATCTGGAAGAGCATGTCCGGCTGCAGAAAGTTTTTGGGTTTGGCCATGAAGGGACATTGGCCCGGACTGCCGCACGGCCGACCATGCGGCCGCTTGACTCTGGCAAGCAGTCATCGGATTCCTTGCAGCTTTCCTCGTCCTCGAAAGCCGATTTCGGTCGTCCCTTTTCGCGCTTCAGTGAGGAGTTTCCGAGCACAGACTGGCGGCGGCGTAACGACACCCCACAACACCGAACGACGCAGAAGGCAGGATATTGAGGAGTGTCAATTTCAGACCAGTGCGTCGGCAGTCTAAGCGGGTTCGGAAGTCGGAATGGCGACGCCACACCCACCAGGTCGAAGTCGCCCTCCACGGGAGGGACTATCTATATCGTCGGGGCAGGAGGAGCGCCGGCACACGATGCGGGTTCCGCGGCGGGCAGATAAATGTTCACCGTTGTACCCTGGCCCAACTGGCTGGATAGGCGTACGTCGCCGCCCGACTGGGTGATGAACCCATAGACCTGGCTCAACCCCAGCCCCGTTCCCTTGCCCGGCTGCTTGGTGGTGAAAAACGGCTCGAATGCCTGCGCTAGCACCGCGTCGGTCATACCCACACCGGTATCCGACACCGAAATGCGCACGTAGCGGCCTGCCGGGACAGCCAGCATCGTATCCGCGTCCAACTGAACCGTATCCGTGGCGATCGTGACGGTGCCACCCGTCGGCATGGCGTCGACTCCGTTGACAACGAGGTTAAGCAGCGCGGCCTCAAGACGCGGGGCGTCGATCAAGGCAAATGCATCCGACGGGCACAGGGCAAACTCCACATGCGTGCTACGGTTGCCCGCGCGCGAAAGCATCGGCGCGAACTCGCGGATAAGTCCGTTAAGCTCGTGAACCTGCGGCTGCAACGGCTGCTGTCGCGCGAACGAGAGCAGTTGCTGCGTAAGCGAGGCGCCGCGGTCGATCGCCCGTCGCATGCTTTCGATCATCCTCCTGTCGATTTCCGTGCGCGACTGGGTTGCCAGCACTTCCAGACCGTTGGACAGCACTGCCAGCAGGTTGTTGAAGTCGTGCGCAACACCGCCGGTCAGGCGCCCGATCGCCTCCAACTTCTGGTATTGAAAGAGCGCCGCGTTGGCTTTCTCGAGAGCGGCCGCCGCCTGCTTGCGCTCTGTGATGTCGCGCGTGATTTTTGCGAATCCGACGAGCACGCCCGCCTCGTCCCGGATGGCATCGACTACGATGTGCGCCCAGAACCGGCTGCCGTCTTTGCGCACTCGCCATCCTTCGTGTTCGGCCCGGCCTTCTTTAGCGGCTATCCTCAGTATCCGCGCCGGCAAGTCGGCAGCCTTTTCCTCGTCCGTGTAGAAGCGAGAGAAATGTTCGCCGACGATTTCAGAGCGCCGATACCCTTTGATCCGCTCCGCACCAACGTTCCAGCTGGTCACCACTCCTGTCGGCGACAACATGAAGATCGCATAGTCGGTCACGCCCTGAACGAGGATGCGGAACTGCTCCTCCGTTTCGCGTGCCGAATCGTGCGCTTCCAAGTTCTCGTCCATTATTCATAACCCTCTGCAAGCGCGTATGTAGGGGAAGAGTAAATTTTACGCTTGCCGCCCGGCGGTCAAAGAGAGGGAAATCCATGCCCTCGGCAGCTGGACGAGACTTGCTGGCGAGTAAGGTTTGCGATGGAACCCGGTTGGGCTAGTCTCTTGGAGGTTCGGCTAACCGCCGTTTCGCCCCACAAAGCTGCCGTTGACTCAAGGTCAGGTAGAACGGCCGTAAGGGGGGTTATGCCTTTTGCATCTCGCGCCCGCCCCCGACGATCGCGCGCTCGGTCGTCGGGGGCTAGCCGGCCAGTAGGCGTCATGCGCAACCATTGTTAGGCGGACATGTGGATGTCAGCTTCGCGTCCGACAACTGCCATTGACCGCGAGGATGAAAGCTTGCTTCGGCGGGACACGAACGGCAGGCAATGGCGAGGGCCGGGACAGCTTCTGAGTCCCGTAACCGATCTGCTCAACGGGGCGCGTTATGGAAACAATTGAAAAGGTCCTGGCCGCCACAGCCGCAAGATCTGCCGTTGCACATCCTCGTATCCCGAGAACCACACGCCATGCCGGCCCCCATCATTGCTGCGGCTACGGTTGGAAAAGCTGAGTGCCATGTGTCGTCCTTCGCTCAACGCCTTTGATGGACCGATTGAACCGCTCAACCTGCGCGGAGCGCTCCCTCTAGTGCCGATCGCCTTTCATGCTTTCGGCTTCCATCGCGGCATGCAATTCCTCATACGCCTCGATCGGTTCCATGTCCTGATCGACGAACGCGGCTGCGCGCTCTGCGGCGGTCGACGCGTCGCCCGAGATATCGCTCTGGCTGTCGTCGTCGGTACTTGGCGGCAGCAGCATGTCCTCAAGCATCCCGCGCAGTTCGGGAGTATTCCATGGCTTGCCCAGCTTGGCCTTCCTGTTCACGTAGTGACGGATTTCCGAATCTTGCTCGGCCGTGAGCGGAAGCCCGCGAAAAGTGGGGTCTGCGTTGTGATGGATCATGATGCGCCTCCTGAAGCGGTTTGCGCTTTCAACGCGCTGATGTCAATTCCCTGCGCTGAACGTTACAAGTCGCGTGTGTCCGCTGTGCCACCCGTCCGCGGCCCAGCGATTTACGTCCTTTTCTTGGCGACAACTTCGTTCGCAGCCCACGAATGAACCGTGCTGAACGGCTGTGCCGGCACTGACGGCTTCTTGGGCTGCTTGGGCTCTTTCGCTTCGCGAGTGCTGCGTAATTGACTCTTGGCCATGGTATTGCTCCTGGTGCGTTACATGACAAGTTGGCATTCCCAGCATACGCGCCTAGCTTGGTCCCGGCGTGAAAATCAACTGATGTGGAGTGTCGCTACGCAACCAGTGTCCCGATCAGGCGCAGAAGTTCGCTATGCTCCGGCCCTTCGCCATCTCGAACAAGGAAGTCGCCAATTGAGATGTCTGACGGCCGGCCACCTGACGAGAGGTTGGGCTCATGTCGGACGAAAACCCGGCCAGAATCGTATTCGTGGACGAGCGACCAACGGTCACCGTTCGCGCTCCGATAAAGCTCCCGCGCCTTTTGAGTCATGGCCCTCTCCTGTTCGCGGCTAAGCATACGGCAGCCGGGACGTCGCTGACAGGGTGTCAACGTGGTTTTATACAAAGGTGTCAGAAGTTCTCCCTGACATAGCCGGGGGCCGACGATTACGAGGTCGAGCACGACACCGGTCTAGTGAGCGAGCGTCTCAAGCAGGCGCAACAGAGGGCCTGGCGCGGCGCCTTTCTGGCAGTATGCATCGAAGCCCGCACCGACGCCCGACCGACGCGCGGTAGGTTCGTCCAAGGCAGTAAAAGCTACAATGACCGTTTGCTGCGTCAAATCTTCCGCGCGCAGGCGTCGCGCAACCGCGTACCCGTCCATCTCAGGCATGTTGATGTCCAACAACGCGATTTGGGGGATCCACGACCTGACGGTTTCCAGTGCGGCCAGACCATCAAGCACAAATCGAACCTCGTATCCTGCCTCCGTGAGTGAGGCGGAAACGGCCTCGGCACCGGGACCGTAATCATCCACGACCAGAACGCGACGCACGCAGTCGTCGGGGGGGGGGAGGTTACGCACTGTCCAGCGCGCGGTTTCAAGTTGCGACGGCATTCAAAGCGGGCATGGTTGATGCATTGATCTCAATAGGGCCGACAACGTGACCATTGAGCTGGCCGCGTCACCTGTAATGCCACAAAGAGAACGAGCAACGTGCGTACCCAAGGGAGATCAAATGAGCCTGGCGGACTTCATTGAAACCGATCTGCAGGGGTTAATAGACGACTGGGTCCAATACGCCCGTGCGATTAGCCGTGAGGGCGCTCAGCTGTCCGAGACCCAGTTGCGTGATTCAGCCGCCCAAATCCTTGCAGGCATTGCGGCCGACATGCGCAGCACGCAAAGTGCTGCACAGCAGAAAGCCAAGTCGCGTCGGAGTGAAGGCGGCTCGGAATCCGGGTTCGATCAGGTGGCTTATCTGCACGCGGAAGAGCGCCTTGCACACGGATTCGGGATCAACGACGTGGTGGCGGAGTTCCGTGCGCTGCGCGCCACAGTGCTGCGCCGCTGGCAGATAAATTCGCCCGGCGGCGCCGAGGCTTTTCAGGAAATGATCCGGTTCAATGAGGCCATTGATCAGATGCTCAGCGAATCGGTACGGCGGTACGCGCAACAGACGAGGCGCATTGGGGACCTTTTTGCCGGCGTGCTTGCACACGACCTGCGCTCACCCCTTGGCGCGATCCTGAACTCAGCGCAACTTCTGCTGCATGACAACGAATTGTCTCCAACCAGTCTGAGAGCTGCGGCGAACGTACAACGCAGCTCAATGCGCATGAAAGAGATGATTGACGACCTTCTCGTTTTCACACGCGGCAGGCTGGGTGGCATGTTGCCGGTCAGTTTCTCTCCACAGGATATGGGGCGCATCTGCAGCGATGCGGTGGATGAGGTGCGCGCCTCCTACCCCAACGCAGTCATTCGGCCGCGTTTCGCGGGCGACCTGCGAGGCACGTGGGATGGAACCCGTATCGGGCAACTGGTCGTCAACCTGCTGGTGAACGGCGTGCGCTATGGATCGGGCGACGTGGCCGTCGAAGCTGCCGGTCACGATGGACACGTGACTGTCGTTGTCTCGAACGAAGGCAATCCGATACCGGAAAGCGCCCTGCCTACGCTGTTTGATCCGATGACAAGGGCGAGCCTTCACAATCGGGAGGGGACTGCTGCAGGCATGGGCCTTGGCCTCTACATCTGCAGGCGCATTGCCACAGCGCATAACGGAACTATCGGTGTTGAATCGACCGAGCACGGGACAAGCTTCACCGTCTGTATCCCGAGGTCGCCAGCGGTTTCCGGTTGACCTGTTTATCGCTGGCCGCTCGGGAACAGCTCGGTGGTGACCGCTCCTCATGCGAAAGCAGCCATCGTTGTGACACGAGTTCGGACGGCGGTTGTGGGACGCTTTGACCCATTCGCTTTTGCATCGAACGGAGGAACTCCCATCCGCGCGCTCGTTGGTCTACGACGCTGCAGGCATTCCGCACACCTCCAGCGATGTAGTCTCGCTACTTTATTGACATTACAGGTCGAATGTCCGGAATTTGAACTGCTGCGCGGACTGTGTTTCTTTGCAACCCACTGCGAGCAGCGTCCTCATGCCCTCTCCCTTTTCCCTTGTTTCGCGCACGCAATGACGACGCTCACCCGCCTATTTGACCCGGGGCAATACGATTTCCACCGGAAAACCGGGGGTGAATGCGACGATCGCGTCGTGGATCCTGTCGTAGCGTATCTCCAGCATTCCGGCAGAACCCTTCATTACGAGAATTCCGTGCTCGTAGCGAAAAAACATCCTGCTCGACGTATCGCCGGTGTTCGTAACAACAAAATCGTAGCCGCTGCGAGCGATAATTGTCGAGTCGATATCGTCCTTAACTTTCCACGATCCGACGAACTCGTCCCCAGTCCTTTTTCCGCAGGCAACCAAAAGCGACGATATGCTGATGATTAGGAGTGCCACTACGGCGATGCTCTTCAATCCATTTCTCACGTTCTTCGAACGCGGCCGCTCGATGGCACTGCCGCTTTCCTGCGTTGTTTTCCGTTATCAGTGGTCTGTCGACGGCAATCTCGTCGCATTGGCGGTTCTCACTCGCCATTCACTATCGCCGCATCTGAACTGCTGCGTCCAGACCTGCTTTAGCTCGTCCCCATCAACCACATCGGCTGCTACGATGACCCGCTTTTCGTAATTGCCCAAGCAGCTGATGGTGATCGAACGCGAGGCAATAGCGTCATCCTCGGAGCGAAACGCAGCAATCTCGACGAGCGGCTCATCCTTCTCATTTCCCGCGTAGGCCTTCGATGCCCCGCGCACTGTAAGATCGTCAAACCATCGAACAGACCAACTGCCGTCAGTCGCCCTTCGTTCGAGGACCACGTCACGAGACCACCAAGCTGCCTCGTGCGATCGTTTCTGCCCTGACTCTACCGGTTGCTCAGCCAGCGCGGGAACTGCAGCCAAGACTGAGGCGAGCACAACCGCACCAACAACCGATGCCTTCATCTTTCTTCTCGTTGTCCGTTGAAAGCGCGTTCATTACCCGTGAATCATCCTGCCAGGTCCGTGATGTTGCGGCTGAATGGCGGCGAAGACGTGCGCCTCCTTCTGTAGCGCCGTCAAAATCTCAACGGCCTGGGCATACAGGACGAGGCCAGCAACACGCACGAACGTCTCACGCGAGCGCCCGATCGACGCAATCTGCTCTGAGCACACAAATACGGTTTCGCGGGCATCCCCCGCGATGACCGTGTCCTGAAGGATCTGCAACTGATGAATGATCCGAGCGAGGAATATGGCTCCCTCATTCTTTTGGGGAAGAGTCACTGATAAGCGTTCCAG
Source organism: Paraburkholderia sp. EG287B (assembly GCF_040965595.1). Classification (NCBI taxonomy): domain Bacteria; kingdom Pseudomonadati; phylum Pseudomonadota; class Betaproteobacteria; order Burkholderiales; family Burkholderiaceae; genus Paraburkholderia; species Paraburkholderia sp. EG287B. The sequence goes on along the minus strand of NZ_JBFRCG010000019.1, from coordinate 26,187 downwards.
GTCGTCAATAGTTTGACGCAGCCGCGATAAAATCGCCCGATCCATTCCTGTCTTCTCCTTGCTTTCTTCCTCTTTCCGCGGTTGGTCGATACAAAAAGTACCACTGGCAAATCTCCGAAATCCGTTGCCCGCTCTCACCCGACCCTTCCTTATCGGCATCTGCGCACGAGTCTGTAGAGCCAAACGGCGAACCCGGCCAAATTTATTCCAAACGCATTCACCAGGGCAGGTTGAGCGCGGCGATGGCTTCATGTAGCTCTCGCTGGTCGAACAGGCGGCCGCTGCCGCGCAGTCTATGCAGGAACAGGCGCAGATGCTGCGCGACGTCGTCAACACGTTCCAGTTGCAGGGCTCTGACCCTGTGGCATACGTACGCGCGAATTCGGTGCACCTGCGTCGGCAAGCCTGAACACCGCAACCGTACCCGTAAGACTCATTGCCTGCTCTTCGAGCGAATGCGCCGCTGCCGCGGCCTCTTCAACGAGCGCGGCGTTTTGCTGGGTCACGTCGTCCATCTGCATGACGGCCTGATTGACTTGCTCGATGCCGCGGCTCTGCTCTTCAGATGCCGCCGCAATTTCCCCCACGATGTCGGACACCTGCTTGATCGCCTGCTTGACCTCACCCATCGTCGCACCCACGTCGCCCGCCTGCTGTGCCCCGTCCCGAATCATCGCCACAGACGAACCGATCAGTTCCTTGATCTCCTTTGCAGCCGCCGCGGAGCGCTGTGCCAGGCTGCGAACCTCACTGGCGACCACCGCGAATCCCCGACCCTGTTCACCCGCCCGCGCTGCCTCCACTGCGGCATTGAGCGCGAGAATGTTGGTCTGAAACGCGATGCCCTCGATCACGCCGGTGATCTCCGAAATCTTCGTCGAACTGCCGCTGATCCGCTCGATCGTGCCGACCATACCCTGTACGGCTTCGTTGCCTGAATCGGCCATATCGGTGGCTCGGGTTGCAAGCGCATTGGCTTGCCGGGCGTTCTCGGCGTTCTGCTTCACGGTTTCGGTCAACTCAGTCATGCTTGATGCTGTTTCTTCGAGCGACGCCGCCTGCTCTTCGGTGCGGGCCGACAGGTCGGTGTTGCCGGCGGCAATTTCCTGCGCTGCCACGGTGACCGACTCGGCGCCCGACTTGATGCCCCGCACGGTGTCGCTCAACTGCTGGTCCATTTTATTCAACGCTTCGAGCAGTTGGCCAAATTCGTCGCGTGTGCGCACCGTGATGCGGTTTTCGAGTTCGCCGATGGCGATCCGGTTCGCGATGCCCACCGCTTCGCCGAGCGGCTTCGTAACAGCCCGGGAAAGATAGAACATGGCTCCCGTGGCACCTACGAGACCGAGGCCAATCAGCGCAATGGATACCCAGCGAATCGTGCCAAAAGTGCCTTCGCTGTCGTCGACAGACTGCTTTGCCTGGCGCCGATTTTCGGCAACGTCGTCGTCGAGCGATTTGCTGGCCGCATTGGCCACTTCGCCATACTTGTCAACGAGTGTCGATACGGCGTCGTAGTTGCCAGCTTCCAGCGCCGAGACCTCCGCATCTATGCCTGCCTCGAACTGCGGCAACAAATTCTTGATGGTGTCGGCGATTTCGCGCTCCTTGTCACTGGAGACGCGGTTTGGGTAGTAGTCGCTCCAGCCCTTGCTGAGGCGATCCTGAGCCGCGCGAATCCTGCCGATGCTGGCTTTCGTCTGTGCTACATCGTGAAGAGACTGGGCGCGACGAACCTGAAGGCGCATTTCGAGCAGTGCGGCTCGCATGTCCTCGAGATCAAGAATCGGAAGCAGGTTCCCCTCATAGGAATCGCTTACATTCGAATTCAGCCGCGAAAGCCCAAACTGACCAAAGACACCCATTGCGGCGATGAGTACCAGACATACACTGAATGCAAGAACGATCTTGAATTTGATGCTTTGTGTGAAGCTGTGCATGCTGACTTCCTGATAGTTTGCGCGGCCGGCGCTCACGTGGTTCGCCGTTGCGACTCGTTTCGTAGCCGGTGGTACCACCATGTTTACGGTGTTTCGCCGCAATGACTGAAACGGGGCAGCTGTCAGGTTTTCCTGAATTAGAGGTAGGAAAATCGGGACTACCCGCGCGGCGTCGCGCGAAACGCACCTGCGTGCTCGTGATGCATTCCCCGCAGAAGCCAGCACGCACCGATCTGGTGAAAATCCCCGACATCGAGCCAAAACTGGCGCAGTCATTTCATCTGCCTGGAGGATCACGGGCTTGGCGCGCCGGCATTGGCGCGGTCCTTGCTTGGAGCATGGCAGGCTCGCGCTTGATACCCATGGCGAGCGGCAAATCTCCTCGGAAATCCAGCATGGAACACAAGTCCAAATCATTTCACCGTCGCTGCTGGCTCGCTGCGCTGCTGGCAGTGCCAGCCTTGGCCCTCGTTACGGTACAGGCCGCCAACGCCGATGCGCTCGACGCCATCGCCAAGCGCGGCACGCTGCGCGTAGCCGTCCCGGAGGACTATCCTCCGTTTGGCGCTATCGGTCCCGACATGCAGCCGCAAGGCTATGACATCGACATGGCGGCACTGCTCGCAAAATCGATGAAGGTCAAGCTTCAACTCGTGCCCGTCAACAGCGCGAACCGGATTCCCTACCTGCAGACCGACAAGGTCGACCTCGTGATCTCCTCGCTCGGCAGAACGCCGGAGCGCGAGAAGGTCATCGATTTTTCGCAGGCCTATGCTCCGTACTTCCAGGGCGTTTTCGGGCCAGCCGACATCAAGGTCAACACAGCGGCGGACCTCACTGGCAAAACGGTTGGCGCTACGCGCGGTGCACTCGAAGAAGTCGCGCTCACCAACATGGCGCCCAACGCCACCATCCGACGCTTCGACGACAACAACGCGACCATCCAGGCCTTTCTCTCGGGCCAGGTGCAGTTGATCGCGGCGGGCAACATCGTCGCCGCGGCGATCCTCGCAAAACACCCGCCGCGCGAACCGCAGATGAAGTTCGTCATCAAGGACTCGCCGTGTTTCGTGGGCCTCAACAAGAACGAGCCGCAACTGCTCACCAGGGTCAACACAACCATCGAGCAAGCGAAGAAAGACGGTTCACTTCAGGCGATGTCGAAAAAGTGGTTCGGTCAACCGTTGCCCGCCAATCTGTGACGCACGCGTTGCCGCCACGCGCGGCTGGCAATTTCCGCTACGCAACCCTCATTTCCTCATGAGCTATCAGCTTCAGTTCGGCGACCTCGCCGCCTATGCCACTATGTTCGCGAGCGGCGCCGCAGTCACGCTTGCGCTCACGGCGAGTTCAACGCTGCTGGGCATCAGCCTCGGCGTTGCGGGCGCCGCCGCCTATCAGAGCCCCCGCGCGACGCCGCGCGCAGTCATTCACGCCTACGTGGAGGCGATTCGCAACACGCCATTTCTCGTCCAGCTTTTCTTCGTGTTCTTCGGTCTGCCCGCCCTTGGCGTGCACATCGGCGAATACACCGCGGCCGTGCTCGCCATGACGCTGAACCTCGGTGCGTACGCCGTGGAAATCCTGCGCGCAGGCATTGAAGCGGTGCCGCGCGGACATCACGAGGCCGCTGCGGCACTCGCGATGTCGCGCCGCGAAACGTTTGTGCACGTGCTGCTTCCACAAGCATTCGCGAAGGTGTTCCCGGCGCTGGCGAGCCAGATCGTCATCACGATGCTTGGCTCGGCCGTCGTCTCGCAGATCTCGGTCGCGGATCTCACGTATGCGGCTAGCTACGTGCAGTCGCGCAATTTCCGTGCTTTCGAAACGTATTTCCTCATCGCCGGGATCTATCTTGCGATGGCGCTACTCCTGCGCGCCGCGCTCACCGCCGCCGGCCGACGACTGTTCACGCGCAACATGCGAGGTGCGCGATGATCGAGTTCACATTCGCGCAGATCGTCGCAGGACTGCTCCTGGCCGCGCGATGGACTGTCCTGCTCTCACTCGTTTCGTTCGTTACCGGTGGCATGGTCGGTTTGCTGCTGCTCGTGATGCGCGTATCGAGCTCGCGCGTGCTGCGCGCTCTCGTGCGTGTCTATATCGAAGTGTTCCAGGGCACGCCGTTGCTGCTGCAACTGTTTATCGTGTACTTCGGCCTGCCGCTGCTAGGTGTCGACGTCTCAGCCTGGATGGCGGCCACGCTTGGCCTTACCTTCTTCACCAGTGCTTATCTGGCAGAAATCTGGCGCGGCTGCGTGGAGGCGGTGCCCAAAGGTCAATGGGAAGCATCCGCCAGTCTCGCCATGAACTATTTCGAGCAGTTACGTCACGTGATCCTGCCGCAAGCCGCGCGTATCGCCATCGGTCCCACCGTGGGTTTCGGTGTGCAGGCCATCAAGGATACGGCGCTCGTGTCGATTATCGGCTTTGCCGAACTCACGAAGGCTGGCACCCAAATTTCGAACGCGACGTTTCGCCCGTTTCTCGTCTACGGACTCGTTGCGCTGGTCTATTTCGCCCTGTGCTACCCGCTTACGCGGTATGCGCGGGCCCTGCAAAGGAAATGGCATGCCGCTTGTTAAGACCGAGGGCGTCGAAAAGCAGTTCGGCGCCCATCATGTACTGAAGGGAATCGACCTTACGGTCGAACGCGGCCAGGTCGTCAGCATCATCGGGCGTAGCGGCTCCGGCAAGAGCACATTGCTGCGGGCGCTGAACGGGCTCGAAAGTATCGACGCGGGATCGATCGAAATCGACGGCGAACACGTCGATGCACGGCACGCGGACCTGCGGGCACTGCGGCTGAAGGTCGGCATGGTCTTCCAGCAATACAACCTGTTTCCGCATCTCACGGCCAGCGAAAACGTGATGCTTGCACAGACGGTTGTCAAGAAGGCGCCGCGCAAGGAAGCGCGCGCCATCGCGCATCAAATGCTGGAGCGCGTTGGTCTGGGCGACAAATTCGACGCATATCCCAATCAACTCTCGGGTGGACAGCAGCAGCGCGTCGCCATTGCGCGCGCACTCGCCATGAAGCCGAGCGTACTCCTCTGCGACGAAATCACATCCGCGCTCGACCCCGAACTGGTGGGCGAGGTGTTGGGCGTCGTGGAAAGCCTCGCGCGCGAGAACATGACTCTCATCATGGTTACCCACGAAATGCGCTTCGCGCGCGCGGTCAGTGACAACGTGGTGTTCATGCACGAAGGCCGCGTATGGGAAAGCGGACCGCCCGAGGACATCTTCGGCCGCCCGTCCACGGTAGAGCTACGACGTTTCATCCAGTGATGCCCAGGCGCCGCCGTACTTCGCGACATCTTTTCTGTTGCCAACTTCAGGCCTGATCCAACGATCAGAGCACCCATCGCCACGACTACCTTCCGCGATGGTTCTCATTCAAACCGTCCTTCGCTTGCTTGAGAGACTACCGAGCGACGCCGCGAGAGTGCTCGTCAGGTCTGGAATGCGGACTTACGTGCCTGGTCGAGATCGGTATTTCCTCGCGCTTGACACACGCCCCAGGGAAGTTCTTCGCGCGTCATGCCCACCGGCGTGACGCGCCTTTTCCTCCTCCGACCTTCGAACTGTGCCCTCAAAGCGTTCGACCATGCAATGGACGCCGCCCCCTGCAATGCTCCCGCGTCTTCGCAACCTGTCATGCATTTCCGAGCGCCAGCAGAGATATCTCTGCTGGCGATGACCACGGCGCGCATGACAGGCGATCGACGTTCAATGGACTGCGATGCCTTCGAGGACTTCGTCGTGCTCCTGGCGTTCCGCGAGGTACGGCGAGCGATAGCCCGAATTCACGCCCCAGTAATAGAACACCAGCGAGACCAGCGCGACGACCAGCATGTCCCAGCCGTACGGAAGCAGACCGGCGCCGCCGAACTGCTTGCTGCCGACGAGCGAGAGGAGCGCCATGATCGGCAGGTACGCGCACAGCCACCATGCGGCCTTCAGATCCTGGCCCCAGCCTTCAAAACCCTGCTTGCTCTGGAAGTAGAAGTACACCGGCAGCGCGACGACCATCAGCAGAATGATTTCGCCGGTCAGCGGCCACTTCGCCCAGTACAGGATCATCGATGCGCAGACGAATGCGAACGGCGCGATCACCTTCATGAACGGCACGGAAAGCGGGCGCTCGATGTCCGTGGCGGCGCGCTTGAGCGCCATCAGGCTGATCGGACCCGTGAGGTACGAAATCACCGTCGCCACCGAGATCACCGCCGCGAGCGAACTCCAGCCGCGGAAGAAGAACATGAAGATGAACGAGACGAGCAGGTTGAACCACATCGCGTTGCGCGGCACGCCGTAGAACGGGTGCACGTTGCCGAACATCTTCGGCATCGTGTTGTTGCGCTCCATCGCGTAGATCATGCGCGAGGTCGTCGCCATGTAGGTCGTACCGGTGCCGCTCGGGCTCACGAATGCGTCGACGTACAGCAGGATCGCGAGCCAGTTCAGGTTCAGCGCGATCGCGAGTTCCGCAAACGGCGACTTGAAGTTGAACGTGTTCCAGCCCTTCGCGACGTCGGCCGGATTGACCGCGCCGATATAGGCGACCTGCAGCAGCACGTAGATCACGAGTGCGCAGAGGATCGAGCCGATGACTGCGAACGGCACGCTCTTGGCCGGATTGCGCGCTTCACCCGCGAGGTTGATCGGGCTCTGGAAGCCGTTGAACGCGAACACGATGCCGCTCGTGGCAACCGCCGTGAACACCGCCGACCAGCCATAGGGCGCGAACGAGGTCGTCTGGCCGAAGTTTTCCTGGTGGAAGCTACCCGCCATCAGGCCGATGATCGTCAGACCCGGGATGATGAACTTGAAGATCGTGATCGCGCTGTTGGCACGCGCGAACAGCTTCACGCCCCAATAGTTGAGCATGAAGTAGATGATCACGAGAATCGCGGAGAGTCCGAGCCCTGAATGCGTCAATGACCCGTCGACGAAGAGCGCGTGCGCCCACTCATAGGGCCAGGTGCTCATGTACTGGATCGAGGCTTCGGCTTCGATCGGGATCACCGAGACAATGGCGATCCAGTTTGCCCACGCGCTGATGAAACCCACCAGTGCGCCGTGCGAGTAGCGGGCGTAGCGGACCATACCGCCCGACTCCGGGAACATCGCACCGAGCTCGGCGTAGGTGAGCGCGATGGCCAGAATGACCACGGCGCCGATGATCCAGGCGCAAACCGCCGCCGGACCTGCAATTTTCGCCGCCTTCCACGCGCCGAACAGCCAGCCCGAACCGATGATCGACCCGAGGCCGGTGAACATCAGCGCGAACGGGCCGATGTTCCGTTGTATCGATTGCTTCACATTGTCTCCTACGTGATGGACAGCGCGAGCGAGCCATACCGGGAGTACGGCATCCATGTACCGTACCGAGCCTGTCTACACGGCTGGCCGGCCCTGAAAACGCATGTCCTTGTTGTAATGCCTTGTGACCACTGGGATGTAGAGGCAACCGCAATTGCTGCGGAGACGCGATGATGAAGTGGCCCGACGTGCTCGTCTAATGCTGTGTCGGCATGGACATATGCAAACTTTGCATAAGGAGGGGGCTAGAAGCGGACTGAAAAGGCTCGATCCTCCATCGGCACTCGCACCCAGTCAACAATGTCCTGCGCGACTTCTGGTGCGCCAAAGATGCGACCGACCATTGTTTGAGACTCGCACTTCCGATTTGTCGTCCCGTACGCGACTCCAAACCCTATCTCCAGGTCGGCAGGTTTTCGGCCGCGAATGACGAGAACGTGCTGAGGAGAAGGGTTGATTTCGGGCTTGTCAATGAACCTGTTTTGCGGGGCCTCAATGTGCGCCTGGAATTCCGTTACGGCTGCCACGCATGGGCCAGATGCGAGGGCTGCTGATAGACACAGCACAACGCTGCATCCAACTTGCCGTAAGTTCATGGCATCCCCGATTGTTGTTAGGCAGTGATACGACACCGCGCCGAGAGGCGGCTCCCGTGCGTCAGCGAAGTCTTTGTCACGCCAGCCTTGTCCATATCCATTACTACGGCGACCGACCGCTTATGGCCGACTCAGAACTTTCTGCAGCCGGACATGGTCTTCCAGAGAGTCAGCTAAATGAACTGCCCTTCGAGAACTTCCTTTGACGCTGATTGCAGTGTCGTAACAGTTCGCTGACAATGATGCAGGCGTGCAATTACGCCGTCGGGCTTGCGGTCGTCAACAGACATATCGCGACTGCGGCGCCGTTCACGACGGGCGCACGCTCCATGGATCGGCCGGCAAACTCCGCCTGCGCAATGCCTTGCCGGACGCCGCCACAAACGCTCCCCGATGCCTCATTGATGCAGAATCGGCGCAATGGCCACAACGACACGACCTGAATGCGATGGACGACCCAGAATCGCTTTCCCTGGCACTGCCCGACGGCACTAAGGTCTCTGCGCTCCTCCAGGTGCCGGAGGACGCGCGAGCCCTGTATGTCTTCGCGCACGGTGCCGGGGCCGGCATGCAGCATGCCGGCATGTCGTCATTGGCCGACGCGCTTGCGGCGGCTGATGTCGCCACATTGCGCTACCAGTTTCCGTACATGGAGCGGGGCTCCAGGCGGGTGGACTCGCCGGCCGTGGCACATGCTGCCGTGCAGGCAGCAGTCGCAGAGGCCCGCCGGCGGCTGCCAGCCCTGCCGCTCTTCGCGGGCGGCAGGTCGTTCGGCGGCCGCATGACGTCCCAGGCCCAAGCCATCTCCCCGCTCGACGGCGTGCGTGGCCTCGCTTTCGTCGCATTCCCGCTGCACCCGGCGGGCGCGCCCGGCGTGGAGCGGGCACGGCACCTGGCGGACGTCACGGTGCCGATTCTCTTCCTGCAGGGCACGCGCGACAAGCTGGCCGAGCTTCACCTGCTGAGGTCGGTCGTCGAGACGCTGGGGCCACGCGCCACGCTGCACGTGGTGGACGACGCAGATCATTCGTTCCACGTGCGCGCGTCCTCCGGCCGGACCGACGCGGAGGTCGTGCTCGAACTGGCACGGACGATGTCGGCGTGGTTCTTCGCCGAAGGAGAGTTCGTGCCAGTTACCTGAGCAAGCGCAGGAATGCTGGTAGCAGAGTCGGGACGGCGAGCCGGCGAACTCGCCGTGCTGCACTCGCCCGCTCAATCCCTTCGCTATCCGCAGATGGTCTGTCGCATAGCCACGATAAGCGACGCCTGTCGCGTCAGAGGGATGGTGTCGGCAACTTCGCGCTGTAGTTGGCGCTCGTTGGTGGAGAGACCCTAAGTCGTATCTCACGCAATTCGTGGCATCGAACTGTGTCGGTGGATGAGTCCAGGAAATCAGGCGCGAGTCGATAAATCTACAAAGACTTCAACTGAACCGAAGATCGAGTAAAGCGCGATTGTGGGAGTGCGTGAACGTCCGTTAAGGCTTGAGAAGCAGCCGACTATGTTTTTGGCTCTAACGTCGCGTCCTGGCCGGTTTCGCGCGGACGGAGGAGCGTCCAAAAGCAGCCGCACGGACTCAAACTCAGTACGTGCGGCATGCGCCTATCCCGTTAGATTTCAGTCTGTTCGGATATCTCCAGGGCAGATTCCGCGCATCGTTCCGATGTCACAGGGAGATGAAGCGTGGGAAACTCACCAATTCCAGTCAAGGGAATTGACTCGTTAACACGTCCTGCTGGCGCTCGTGTCGTCGGCCTAACTGAAATGACCGCTTTCGAGAACTCCAAACGACTCGTCGGGTCAGTTATGCCTGTTGCATGAGGGCGTGGGCCGTGGGCGAACAGCGTGCCTTGTAGTGGGGCGCAGTGCGGCCACAACCGGCCGTTCGACATACCGGCGTAAATCGCTGACAATTTGGCGAATTCACACCCCTGGAAGCCGAGCGATTGAAATGCCGGATATGTAGGCGAGCACTCGATCAACCCGACGACCCCTTGTCGATGAACTGCGGCGGTGACTGCTGGGGTTGCGTCGGCGAGATTGAGGCCGATCTAGGCAATGCGGAATCTATCGAGCAGGTCCAGGAAGAACACGTTCGCGGACTTCGCCCGGGATGGATAGACCCGGCGAAGTAGCGACCACCAATCTCCTGTTCGGGTCACTGCGGCCACAAAGAGATGTTCGACGTGGCAGTGTCGATTGGCGACAATCGTAGGTCGTGGTGCATATATGGATGCCGCGAAGCAGTTCAACACCAGAGGACGATTGCACCGATAACATAAGGTCAATATAGCGTTGGCGGGGGCTCGTGAAGTGCATCGTTCCTGATGTGGGAAGTTTCACACCGCCCACGCCGATATTCGGCGGCATCATCGGCAAAGTAACTATGAGCGAATTTGCGAAAGCACTGGTTGAGAGTGCTGAAAATGTCGAGACTCTTTTCGACGAAGCCAGCGGTCGCAACGAAGACCTACGCCACCTGTATGAGGATCATCTCATGCCCATTATCGCCGCAATAAAGATGAGGAGAATCACCGCGCCAAGTGATGCACTTGTCGGCTATTGGCATTATTTCTCGCCAGAGGGGCCGTGGGACTTGTGGACCAATTTTCCAAAGCTGGTGTCTGGCATGTCTATCTTGATGAATCTCCTTAGTCTGAAGGACGAGGCGGACGTTGAAGCGTATCGACGTCGTCACGGCATTCGGTAGAAGATGAACAAGATCCGTATAACACCAGTTGCGCGCGGATGAAAAGGGGAAGCTCGAGCAGTTGCGGCGTGGTGGCGCAGTTGTCGGCTTGTAGGACCGCTTTAGGGAAACCTGTCCGTCCGCTCAGGGTCGGTTATGCCAGTTGCATGACATGCGGGCCGGGGGCGAGCCGCGCGCCCAGTCGTGGGACGCAGTGCGGGCCAGCAGCGGCCGTTCGACAACAGTATCTGGATTGCCGACAATTCATCGTAGCGGAACATGTGTCATTGAAATGGAGGGCGGAGTGGCAGCAAGTGATTTCGATGCAAGGTCTAAAAGGTTGACGCACATCGGGCGGCACATAGACGATATGGCCATGAATCTACCCAAGACGATTCACTTCATCGAGACCGGCACCGGTGACTCTCGGGCGTGTATGACGTCGCTCAGCTCTCATGCAACTGCCAAAGCAATGGTCGCGTGGTTTGTCCATCAGGACCTGATTGCGATGAAACAATGGTTTTATTTAGGCGGTAACCTGACTAGGGCGGTCTATCGAATGGTCAACGACACGTTTTCACCCGGTGGGAAAATGCTGGCGCTCCTCCCACCTTTGTTGTCCGATAACGATGTGCTGGTGAATTGGTTTGTCGATCGCAAATCGGCCTATGATCTCCGCCGAGTTGAGAATCACAAGACTCACGACTTCTGGGCTTATCAGGCGATCATTGCAATTCAGGGTGACTGGCAGCGGTTGAAGAGTCGGTGTGTGCGTGTTCTTGCAGATCCGCCAACAGCAAGTGGTGAGAAGAAGTATCTTCTTGATCACCAATTCTATCTTGCGCTCGCAGAGGGAGATACTCCTGCCATGGAGGATGCTATTCGGCAGATTATTACGCCAAGGGCGCGCTTAGCTCGTGCGAAAGATGAAAGCGGATTTACTGAGGATCTGATTTCAACTCCCGCGGTGATTTACGCAAAGATTGCATGGCGACACGGATATCACGTCATGATCGACTCGCCTTTTCTGCCACAACAATGGCTGCCAATTGCGCCCTTGGATTCCTACCGCAATCACTACGATTTCTTGGCGTAGCCGACGGTGAACGTTCTGTGACTGAGCTCATCACTCCAGCGCTGGTATCCCCATCCCAGTCGCCCCCCACATACCGGCCCATGTAACGGTCGCTCTTTAGAACGCCGAAGGTCGGAGCAGGGTCGTGTGCGCAGCCGAGACGTTATTGAGTTGGGCCGTGAGGCGCTGGTCGGCCATTTTCGGCCGGTCGACATCGGTGTTTGGATCATCGACAATCTGTAAATTCAAGGCTGCAGCAGAGCACTAAAACGGATTACGGGGCGCATATGGGCTTTCGGAGATTGCTGCTGAAAGGCATCGTCGTTAGTGTTGTCGGCGTAATTGGAGCCCTTTGCATCCTGCACGAAGATAGTCGCGCACGTGCTGACGTTCTTATCGATCGGCCGCCTGCCGATGTCTGGAAAGTCGTATCAAACAGCGCCGCGTATCCCGATTGGAATCCCTTCATTACTCGGGTTGACGGCGAGTTCAGGGAAGGAGCAACAATCCGCATTGTGCTAGGCACTGGACCGGATTCGATGGTATTCAAACCGACTGTCGTGCGCGTTCGTCCGGAACAAGACCTTTGCTGGCGTGGCAGTGTATGGATTCGCGGTGTCTTCGACGGTACACATTGCATTCACCTGACAGCCGTAGCCGATGGGACCCATCTTGAGCAAACGGAGTCTTTCTCTGGATTGCTTGTTGGATGGTTGACAAAGGACGTGATCGAGGAAACTCGGCGAAACTTTCAGGCAATGAATGCCGCGGTCAAGCAGCGCGCGGAATCTAAAACGCCGTGAGCGCCCGCGCCCGCTTCTCGTGCGACTCCGCACAAAATCCTTACTCCCACCGATTTACCTGTAAAAGTTGAGGCAATTATGTCGAAACAACCGTGCGAGTTGCTTAAGGCTGCCGATATCGAGGCGATGACGCCGCAGCGTTCTGTCCATCCATTAAACGAAAAGGCCGTACGCCTCAAGAAGTCGCTCGGAGACATCACGGGGATCACGCAATTCGGCTTTCATTTGGTGACACTCATGCCCGGGCGCGAATCCGCCGAATATCATCGGCATCTCTATGAAGAGGAATGTGTCTACGTCCTTTCAGGGGCCGGGGAGGCAGCCATCGACGGCCAGGTGTATGAAATCGGAGCGGGAGATTTCTTGGGGTTCGCACGGGAAGGCGCCGCCCACAATCTTTCGAACACTGGCGGCATCCCTCTGGTATTAATCATCGCCGGTCAGAGGTTGGAGCACGACGTTTGCGATTACCCGCGCAAACGCAAGAGGCTATACGTGGCCGGCCCCAATGAGGTACTCGTTGGCTTTGGCCACGACGGCACAGAATAAATATCGTCCATCGAAGTCGCGCCGACGTTCTGCACTGTTTACAGCACCATTCGTGCAAGACGAGCGACTCCCGCCAATTGTCTGATTCGACCTGGCTCGAAGATCGCCGACGATTTGCGGCCCCCGGGGCGCGGCCGAACGGCCGCTTCCAGCAAGTCCGAGCGTCCGTAACGGGTCGGTTATGCCTGTTCCATGAGACGTGGGCCGGGGGCGAGCGGCGTGCCCGGTCGTGGGACGCAGTGCGGCCACAAACGGTCAGTCGACGATCCGTTTTAAATCGTCGACAATCTTCGGTTGCTGCATCGCCACTCGCGACCGCGAACCCGTTTCCGTCGTCATGTAACCTTCACTCGCTTTGCCGCCATGCCGCTTCCGCTCATCTTTCTGCCCGCTATGCCGTGTGACGGACGTATGTATACGGACCAGCTTGAAGGGTTAAATGATCTAGTCGCAACGTCTTCTCGGGTGCTAGCCCATGCAACTTTCGCTGAAAGTGCCGAGAACCTGCTCGCCTCCGTAGACGGCGCCTTCCTCCTTGCAGGCACAGCCTACGGAGGTTGTCTTGCGATGGAGGTGCTGGCGCGCGCCCCTGAACGTGTCCGCGGACTCTGGTTGATGAATTGTCAGCCGGGTGCGCACCCTTATCCGGATGCTGTGCGCACCACCAGCCGGAGAATTCGGACGGGCGAGCATGAGCGAGTTATCGCGGAATTCGCCGAGAATGCTATTCCCGCTGAAGATGCCGACTCGAGAGCGGCATTCGTTCAAATGGCACGTGATACCGGAGCTGACGTGTTTGCACGACAATCCGACGCGACGTTGACCCGCTCGGATCGCTGGTCGACGCTTGCAACGAGCAGGATTCCGACGCTTCTCATTTGGGGCAACGCAGATCGCTTCGTTCCTGCCGAGGTCGGTCTTCGCATCGCCGCGCTCATGCCACATGCTCGATTCGAGTTACTGGAAGGATGCGGCCATTTCCCAACCTTGGAGCGGCCAGCGCTTTGCACTGAACTCGCACGACAGTGGCTGATCGAGTCAGTCCTCATCTGAATCTCCTCGTCAGCGCGAGAAGACTCCGTGGACTAGATCACTTAGACCGGTTGGCGTCGGCCGGGGTGCTTAGGTAAGTCATCGGCCATATGAATCCACGGCAAACTTTTCGCCGTGCGCACATGGTCCGTAGGAGGAACCAATTCTGGACTATCCAGGCTACAGGTAGTCACGTCGATCTCGTCAGGCAATTCGGAGTGGACGAATGTGAGGTGCGTGCCGCAGTCTGGACAGAAACTCCGTGTTCCCCAAGCGCTCGATGCAAAGCCTTTAGGCGTGCCGCGCGTGAGCCGAAATTCTCGCCTGCTCACCGAGAAGCACGCGACAAGCGGCGCAGCAGCCGCCCGTCGGCAATCTTCACAGTGACAGATGGTCGAGTTAAATGGCTGGCCAGTGACCTCATAGCGAATCCTTCCGCAAAAGCAACCGCCCGTCATCACCTGTCTTTGCATCACCTTCCCCCTGAAGTCAACTAGAATTGAGATTACACGTCAGAGCATTCATCAAATGTAGCGCAACCTGATTGCACCGAAGCCGGGCGGACGTAGGTCGTCGTCAATCTCAGCGAGAGCCATATCAGATTTTCTCTGTTGCCAACTTCAGGCCTAGTCCAACAAACAGAACACCCATCGCCTTGATCAACAAGGTGGAGATGGCATGGTTGCGTCGAAGCGCAATTGTCATTCGCGCTGCGAGAAACACGTAGGTAATGCTCGTTGCGATTCCAACCATGTTGCCCAACACGCCCAATGCGATGAGATGCTTCACAGGACTTGGGTCGTGTGCGCTCATGAACTGGGGCAGCAGTGCGAGGTAAAACAGCGCGACCTTTGGGTTTAACACGTCGCTGAGAAAACCCTGCCAAAAGATGAGCCGCAAAGCTTTCGTCCTGACGTCGCCGACCGGAAACGCAACGCTTCCCTTCGAGCGCAATGCTCCCCACCCGAGATAGAGCAGGTAAGCTGCACCTACCCACTTCACCGCAGTGAACGCCGTCGCCGAAGCCAGGACAAGTGCAGAAAGACCGGTTACTGCAGCGAGCAAGTGCACGTAAGCGCCGAGGTTAATTCCGAAGGCGGCGCATAGACCTGCCGCACGTCCCTGTGCAATTGTTCGCCCAAGCAAGAACAGCATATCGGGACCAGGAACGAGGCACAAAAGGAGACTGGCGCCGACGAACAGCATATATGTGTGTAAGCTCATGGTCTTTCTGGTTCAATCCCGGTTAAGTTTGGCACATAGCTTGCCATAAACGCGTTCAGAAGCTAGTCGCCATAAACACTCGCAGTCCGGAGCAAAGAACGTCATAGAAGGCTAGATTGATGCCTTTTGCATAACGAGCGTGCTCGAGATGATCGCCGCGGTCGGTGGTCGGGCTCTGGTCGGCCACAAGCGACCGTTCGACAGCGCGGTCTGGATCGTCGACAATTGTAACCACCAAACGACGGCCACGCCCTGTCAACTCAGGCCGATGGCGATGGTTTTCCTCTCCTGACATAGTGTTGTGAAGATGAGCATCAGTAAGTGGATCACGCACATCCGGAAACATACTCAAAAGGACGAAGCGTTCGACATGGTGACCTTGGAGGCTGCGCATCGCATTATCTCTCCTGATGTCGATGCCGAATTGGAGGAGCGAGGATTCGAGACAGTAGCGCCGCTAAAGTGGGTACGATTCGATGGGTCGCCCATTCGGCAAATATTTGCATTTCCGGCATGGAAAGGCGGTGTAATAGCGCCTAGCTGGGGGCTGTCCTTTGACTTTGTTCCGCACGTATCGGGCAGTTCTGTTCGATGGCACCGAACCAATAAATCTGCAAAGTTTGATCTCACTGTCGATGCACGCGACAGGGACTTAGATCTAAGCCTTCTTCGCGGTGAGCAGATGGTCGCTCAAAAATCGGCACCGGTTGTGAAAGCCGCGCTCGTGCGAGCAGACGAATTTTGGCGACGGGTCAATTCGGTAGAGGACGTCGTCGCGGCGTTCGAATGGCTGCGAGGCTATCTATCGAGTGGAGGCCTGGGTTTCTACAACTATGTTCAGCATCCGATCGCGCTCGCGTTTGTGCTCGCGAGGACAGGCGACGCAGTTGGCGCACGTCGAGAACTGGACCGCTTTCTAGTACGGCGTTCGCCAGAAGACCCTGTTTCAATACGCCTCGGCGAATTGCTGATTAAAGCCGCCTCCGAAGCATGATCGCGGGCGTGATAGAAATGTTTCCCGCGCAACGGGGATCGACTGCGCCGATGAACACGCTTTGAATGTCCGCTTACGGGTGGAGCGACTGTCCCTTAGGGTCGGGTATTGCCCGGCGGCGCCGGGTGCAAACTGATTCTCCCGTCCTTCGAAAGGAGAATCGTCATGGAAGCCACCATCAACCCGGGCGTCGGCCGTGTACCGTGGAACAAGGACAAGCTGACGGGGCAGAAGCCGCCGCTGAAGCTGAGGGAGATTTGGGGAATCCGTATCCGCCTGCAGCTTGCTGGAAGAGCGCGCGAGCTCGCGCTGTTCAACCTCGCGATCGACAGCAAGTTGAGAGCGTGCGATCTAACGAAATTGCGAGTGAGGGATATCTGTCTTGGCTCGCGTGTGGCACCGAGGGCGACTGTAATGCAGCAGAAGACCCAGCGGCCGGTCCAGTTTGAAATCACTGAACCGACCCGGGAGAGCGCCGCTGCGTGGATTCGAGAGGCGGGACTGTCGTCGAGCGACTATCTCTTCCCAAGCCGCATTCACGGCTCCGCCCATCTTTCGACGCGCCAGTACGCCCGCCTTGTCCATCGCTGGATACGGTCGATCGGGCTTGACGACACAGCTTACGGAACGCATTCAATGCGTCGAACGAAAGCGTCGCTGATTTATCGGCGCACAAAGAACCTGCGCGCGATACAGTTGCTGCTCGGTCACGCAAAGCTCGAGAGTACCGTTCGATACCTTGGCATTGAGGTCGACGACGCTCTCGAGATGGCGGAACAGACAGAGGTTTGAACGACAGGCGGCCGGACGGCACTCGGGCGCTGTCCGGCCACAACCGGTCACTCGACCTGCATGCCTAAATCGTCGACACTTTGCGACCTCCTACGGCGCTTCAATGACAACGATTTCGAGGTGGGATTCGAAGTGTGTCAAAGTAACAACTCATACTCGTGAGTGCCCCTACATGATCACGTTACCAATTGCCCAGCGATGGTTTGAACTCAAACGCGTCAGCGATGACATCACCCTGCTTTGGGAACCCCATGTCGTGCCGCTAATGCGCTGCAATATCTGGCATGTGCGCGGCCGCGACCGAGACCTGATGATCGACACCGGAATGGGTATCGCCAGCCTGCGCGATGCGGCCAGGCACCTGCTGCAGAACGACGTAACCGCCGTGGCGACGCATACGCATTCGGATCATGTCGGCGGACATCATGAGTTCGAACACACACTGGTTCACGAATTAGAGGCAGAGAACCTGCGCTCTCCGCGTAAGCCAGGCACCCTTCTGGCGTCGGTATTGGGCGACAAAGCAATTCGCCGGTATCGCGAAGCAGGGTATGCGTTCGACGGTGATCTGATCACGGCCCTTCCTGACGCTGATTACTCGATGTCTGACTATCGCGTGCGGGCCGCGACGGTCACGGAAATCGTCAAAGAAGGGAACGTCGTAGATCTCGGTAACCGGCATTTTGAAGTCCTCCATCTTCCCGGCCACTCACCGGGCAGCATTGGCCTGTGGGAAGCAGCTTCCGGCACTCTGTTCTCCGGCGATGCGATCTACGACGGCCCGCTACTGGATGAGATAGACGGCGCTGATATTCCGGCCTATGTGCGAACGATGAAACGTTTGCGTGAACTGCCCGTGCAAGTGGTCCACGCCGGACATGATGGGAGCTTCGGGCGAGAACGACTAGTCGAATTGGTCGATGCCTATCTAG
Organism: Paraburkholderia sp. EG287B; assembly: GCF_040965595.1. NCBI lineage: Bacteria > Pseudomonadati > Pseudomonadota > Betaproteobacteria > Burkholderiales > Burkholderiaceae > Paraburkholderia > Paraburkholderia sp. EG287B. The sequence continues at coordinate 8,233 of NZ_JBFRCG010000019.1, read as the reverse complement.
CTAAACGTACCTGATCACTCACCGGGTCGGCGGTTCGAAGATTTGCCGGCTGGACTTCGGGTACCAGGAAAACGGTCGACGTACGCCGGCCACAACCGGTTGTTCGACATACCGGCGCCAATCGTCGACAATCCGGTGAAAACCTTCATTAGCGACGGAAAGCAGCCGGATGGAACCTTGCGAGATCCAATTTACGGTGGATAACCTTTGCCATTGGGCGGGCATGGGCGACTATGTGCTGATTCCGCCCGATCGCAGCTATGAGATGACACTGCGATATGAAGGTGAACCTCCGCACGGCGATTCATATCACGTCGTTGATATTGCCGGGCACCGGTTTCCCGGGTATGCATGGGGCTGCATGTTTGCAATGTCAGAATGCTCGAACTTCATTGCCTTCAGTTGGATGGAAAAGAAATTCGAAAGGCTGACGACAGTTATCGACGTGAGACATTCGAGATACTTGGTTTTGCCGCGATACATCTATCATCCCCGCATCGAATGGCCCTCAATTCTAGACGCGACGAACGAACGGGAAGGGTATGCGTTCGACGGGATGGAAGCTTGGGGGATCCTTTGACGATTTGCCTTCTCGGCGAAGGTTCTCGTTGGCCCGGTCCGGCTTACCCGTCGGACGACCTGCTACGGGCATTCGAGCCCGAGACTGGAATTGCCAACAAGGAGGTCGAGCTACCCGGCTGTCGCCGGCGTCATTTCCACTGGAAGGATGCTGCTCGCACGAACTGCGCGCGCGCATCGTCAGGCAACCATGAAAATCCGTTCCTAAGTCCGTGATCGCACGCATCGCAGCACTTGGAAATGTCGGCGTCCCGCCAGTATTCGGGGCGGCACGCTTCGGCCCAGACATGCTCTAAAGCGGCCCTGTTATCGGATTCTAGTGAGAGGTGGTTCAACACAGCCGAATAGAACGTCCATGGCTTTTCCCAATCCACGAACTCAATCGCAGCCCCTATGAGGTCAGACTTGGCCATGGTGCAGGTGGTCTCGAAGTGTGGAGAACCAACAATACCACGCCCGATGACTGCTTTCGGCAAGCTCGAAGGTCGGCAACGGGTCGACTACTGTCACCCGCATCAGCTAGCAGTCGGACAATTGCCGACGCTGGCCACCGTTCTCACCCTGACATTCATACGTCGGCTCTCCAGCAGGCAACGGACGTTCCGAAACCGTCAAGGCTTTAAAGGGCCTGACTACTGCGCGGGTGCTTGGTGAGGGTGATCCGTGGAGCGCTTCCGGGGAGCGTCTTCTGGTCTGGCATCAGCGGATCACTTCGCATCGACACTACTCCTTCACCTCGGCACTCTTTGTTTCATCTCCGGCCATGCCGTCGTGGTTCATCGCATCTTCTTTCATCCCGTCTTTGGCCGCGCTGTCGGCGCTCATCGCGTCTGATTCTGTTGCGCTCTTTGCGGTTATCTCCTGACTCGGCGCGTCGTTGGCAGTCGCGTCGGTTGGTACACTATCATCAGCGAAGGCGCCCGCGGTCGCGAACGAGAAGCAGCTGGCGAGAATGGTGGCAGTGAGCTTGTTCATGATGTGATCCCTCAGCGAACGGACAGTGAGTCGGAATATCGATAGGACAGTAGCCCGATGGTGGGGGCCCGGTCTTGCCGTGAATCAGTGATGGGCATGGCACTTCCCGGTATCCCCGTCGGCGACGGTCATGTCATTCTTGCGCGAATGGATACGACAGGAAGTCGGCAACCACTCCAAAGGGCATGGGTAAAGACCCGATATGTGGCGGCCCAAATTCCGTGCAATGACGGTTAGTCAAGAGGTGAAGCGCTACGAAGCTGGTGGCTCCGACTTCCTCCCGTTGCTCCGGTCGTCTCTTCGTGGTTGAAAGGTCTATGATGGGACTGTGAGGTTGCCATGCGTTGTCAGGACCCGAGCATCGAATGAAGCCACCACGCAATACCGACTCCGCGCCTGGAGAGTGGTATATCGACACAGCGTGCATCAATTGCGGTGCATCGCGTCATGTCGCGCCCGGGCTGATCGTCGAGCGAAACGACAAAAGCATCTTCGTTCGGCAGCCCGGCACGCCGGAAGAGCAGCTTGCTGCCTGGCGTGCGGTGTTCGTATGCCCGACAGCATCGGTACGCAGCGAAACGAAGCAGCTTCGTCCGAACGCGGTGATCTTTCCACAGCAGATCACATCGGGCGTGTGGCGCTGCGGATTCAACTCACGCTCATCGTTTGGCGCACATTCTTATTTTGCCTCGCGTGCGGACGGCAATCTGCTGATCGACTCACCGCGCTATGTGGCAGAGCTCGTCAAATGGTTCGACGACGCCGGTGGCATCGCACACATTCTTTTGTCGCATCGTGACGACGTCGCAGACGCCGACAAATACGCGCGTCGATTCGGCGCGCGCGTCTGGATTCACCGGGAGGACCGCTCGGCTGCCCCCTATGCAACGGATCTTCTCGACGACGTGTCGGCGCCGACCATTGCGGCCGGCTTACAGGCAGTCCCCGTGCCCGGTCACACTCGGGGTAGCGTCGTGTATCTCCTCGACGATCGCATTCTCTGCTCGGGTGATTCGCTTGCCTGGAGCCCACGCGAGCAGGACCTCGTGGCATTCAGGGACGCGTGCTGGTACTCATGGACCGAGCTCACCGAATCGCTCAGCAAGCTGGCCGTGTATCGTTTCGAATGGCTGCTTCCTGGTCACGGCTGGCTCGCGCACTTGCCGGCCAAGGAAATGAGTGCTCGCTTGGTCGCATTAGTTGCACGCATGCGAAATGGTTGAAGTCGCCGGATCGGGCTCGCCGTTCTGTTCACCTTCCCGAAGTAACAGCGAGCGACTTGACCGCGCTTACGCGACAAAGCTTCCAGACCTTCAAAGACATAGGGCCGGAGACACATCGAACCCGTTCGCCACATCATGACCGCAACAAGAAGCCTGGCGCTCGTTCTGGCATGCGTGTTTGCCTCTTCTCAGCAAGGTCACGCGCAATGTGTCGACCTGGTCGCCAGTCTTGACGACGGTCAGTTGATGCAGTCGCGGATTGCGCTGGTCGACCGTGCCACGCCTACCGAACAGATCCGCATCCTCGCCTACATCTTCGAAATCGATCAGACCGGCGGCCTGCTTTTGCGTCATCTGGTCGAGGCTGCGCGCCGAGGCGTGCCGGTCAAGCTGCTGATCGACGGCATCGGCCCCGAGCCGCACTACCCGTTCGAGGACGAGCTCATCGTCGCCCTGCACGAGGTGGCGCCCGGCATTGAACTCCGAATCTTCCATCCACGATCCGATCTCGTCGAGATTTCGCATCGCATGCACGACAAACTGTTCCTGGTTGGCGACACGGCCGTGATCGGCAGCACCTCGATCTGGGATGAAAGCTTCCGCAACTGGCTCAGCGAGCGCGATCTGATGGTGTCGGGCGACGCCGGCCAGGAGGCTTCCTCCCTGCACGCCATGTACCAGCATTTCGCCTTGTTCTGGAATAGCCCGGAAGTGGTTCGCCCCGAGCCGGAAAGATTCCTCAAAGTCGAAAGTCCTTATCGAGACTCGCAGGGTTATCCGACGCTGGACCCGGCGCGCATCCACTACTGGCGCGAATGGCTGCAGGCTCCGCTCGATGCCGCTACCCAGGCGACAGACCCGGCCGCTACCGATACGCCCACTGCCTCCGATACGCCCAATGATCCCGCCACTCCGCCCGCTCCCGGGGCGTCTTTTGATCCCGCCTGGATGCCGATCGCCTGCGAGCGCCTGCACTATGTCCACGACTGGCCCGACAAGCGCTCGCCAGGCACGTTGCAGGACATGCTAGAAGCATTCGATACGGCGCAGCACGAAATCCTGATCATCAACCCCTACCTGATCCTGGTGCCGGAGCTGCGCGAGGCGCTTGAGCGCAAGCGGCGCGAAGGTGTCCACGTGATCCTGGTGAGCGCCTCGCTGGCGAGCATCACGCAGGAATTCCCCGCAGTCGGACGCGCCTATGCCGACGATCTGCCCGGCTTGGTGAATGCCGGGATCGAGGTGCGCGAATACTCCGACCGAGAGAACCGCATGATGCACGCCAAGCTGGTCCTCATCGACGGCCATCGATATTATCTTGGCAGTTTCAATTTCGATTCGCTGTCGGCCCGCTTGAATACCGAAAACGGCCTGTGGATAGAGATCCCTGAGGACGGGCTCGATCCCTTGCAAGACAGCGTGGCGTACTTCCTGACCAACTCAAGTTCGGTGAGCGACGCCAATGGCCGCCTTCTGGCGGATCCCGATGCGCGCTGCCGGGCCGCCGGCTGCGGCGGTGCCTGGTGGTGGGTGACGATGCTAATCAGGAACTTCCTCTGAGCGCGGCGTGCCCTGTCGCTAAACTACGTGGCCAGTTCGGGTCGCCGTCCGCACTGTGTCGCGCAGTAGTCGGCCATGATTCGTCATTGAAAGATAAAATTTGAGCGGCTGCTAACGGGCCACGTTCGACCTTACCATCACCCCATCTCCACGCCGACTGCACCGACCCGGTACACTCTCAGGGAAGCCAAAAGCCCGACCATCAAACTCGCCCCCATGGACTACTTCGCCGCAGTACGGGCTTTCGTTCGCGCAGCGGAACTACAGAGTTTTAGCAAGACCGCCAACGAACTGTCCGTAAAAACCTCGACTGTCTCGCGCTACATAAGCGAGCTGGAAAAAGACCTCGGCATCGCGCTATTCAACCGATCGACACGCGGACTAGTCCTGACAGAAGGCGGCCGCCTCTTTCGCGAACACGCCGCGTTTGCGTTGCGAGCCCTCGACGACGCACGGGAAGTCACCTCATCGCTGAATCGCACGCCGCAAGGCGTGCTGCGCGTGACGATACCGCCTGCATTCGGACGGCTACACATAGTTCCGCATCTGCCGGCCTTCATGTCGCGCTATCCCGACATCGACCTCGACATCGTCTCGACGGACGAAACGCTCAACATGATCGACGCAGGCATTGACGTGGCTATCCGTACCGGCGTAATGCCCGATTCATCATTGATGGCGAGACGCCTCGCGCCGCATCGTCGTATTGTCTGCGGCAGCCCCGCCTATCTTGAGCGTAGTGGTATACCGCGCACGCCTGACGATCTGTCCGCGCACGACGCACTTCGCCTGTCGCTTATACCGGATGACAAATGGTCCTTCGTACGAAGCCCCGCGAACTTGCAGTCGGCGCAGGAGGCACCGCAATTGACGGTGGTCGAACTGAAGGGACGCCTGCGTGCTAGCGACCAGGAAGCCGTGCTCGCGCTCGCCGTGGCCGGTTGCGGCGTGGCGCTCCTGCCGACCTGGCTCGCTGCCGCGGACCTGCGCGCCAGACGCTTGCAGCAGGTGCTGCCGGAATGGGAGGCGCGTACCGGACGAGCCGACCCCGCGGTCTGGGCGGCTTATCCGCCCAAGAAGGTCGTTTCGTCGAAAGTGCGCGTCTTCGTGGACTTCTACGCCGAAGCGTTCGGCGAGCCGCCGTACTGGGACGACGGACTCGCGCCGATACGTACGCCTTAACGCGCGAAGCGGATGTCCAGCGTGCGCAGATACGTCTGCAAGCCCGCGTCCTGGATCGGAATCACATACGCGTTGTCGGTCGTTTCATTGAAATGCGCGTGCCAGTATCCTGGGGGCGTAACGAACGCCATACCCGCTTCCCAATCGACGCGAGTCGGATTCGCGATATTGCCCTCCGCGTCGAGTTCGGTGCCGACCAGCGTATAGACGCCAGGCCCGCCGCCGGCGATAAAGTCGAGAGCAATCGACTGGTGTCGATGCGGCTTCTGCACCGAATGCGGCGGCACGATGCCGAACATTGCCCACAGCACGTGCGTGACCGTGCGCGTCTGCGGAAAGTTGACGTTGCCCATTAGCACGCTGATGCGGTTGCGGCGGCCCGCGTTGCTTTGTTCCGCGACTTCGCGCAACGCTGCCTGCGCGTCGGCGGCCGGATAGCGTGTGGGCGCAAAGCGCGCCTGTACCTGGGTTGTGCCAAGATAGGTCAGCAGCGGCGCATCATTGACGTAGTACAGCGTGGCGGTCGCATCCGAGGAGAGCACAGCGGCGACGCCGCCCGGAAGCGTAAAGAAGTCGCCTTGCGCAAACGGAAAGCGCGTTGTGCCCTGCTTCACGCTGCCCGTTCCGCTGATCACGTAGCAGACCTGCGAGGTCGCGTTCGGATCGAGCGTCAACACTTCGCCCGCCTCGATACGCAGGAAGCTTGCGCTCAAACCCGGGCCGGTCGCAGGACCGGGACACTCCAGTTCGGCGGACAGGTCGAGCGGCACGACCCGGGTTGCGCCGTCGGCATAGAGCGAAGGCGGGAAGTTGCGGAACGGCACGCGCGAGATGAGTTTTGCGCCGATCGGATTGGCGGACGACGTGTATTCGAAGTACTGCGCGTCCTCGGTCGCCACGTCGGGTTCGGCGAGAAGTGCGGGAGATGTTCTGGTCAGCATGTTTGCTCCTTTCGAGTGCCAAGAAGCTTCGTGCGGGGTCCATTCTGGTGGAGAGCGCCGCGTCCGAAGGCTGACCTGACTGTAGGGGTGGAGCCTTGGCGCCAGAAGCACCGAACGTCGAAATCACTTTTGCGCAAAAAGGTACATGATGCGTCCGGTCGCGGCCAGGCGGATTGCCCCGACCGGCCTGCATGCCCGTCAATATCGGCAGCGTGGCTATGAAGCGGCGTTCAACGACATCGCGTTGAAGAGCCGAAGTCGATGCGACGGCGGACATTTGGTTGCGTATGTTGATCGACCGCTTCACGCCCTGAGTCACTCAGTCAAGCTTTTTGGCGGACCGAACGCGCCGGCGTGCTGCATGTCCCGCCGATCGCTCACACGATCCACTCCCCATCACGCACAACAACGCGTCCGTTCGCAACAACCAGCTTGCGCTTCGGCCGCGCGACGACGGCCTGCGCGACGCTCTCCGCGTCCACGACGACAAGCTCCGCCCGCGCCCCAACCTGCAGACCATAGTCGGTGAACCCGCAGCCTCGCGCGGCGGCATCGCTCACGCAGTCGAATGCGATTGCGATATCGTCGTCGCGCCGCAAGTCGTAGCGCAAGCCGATCAGCATGGCACGCTCGAGCATGTCGGGCACGCCATACGGCGACCACGTGTCGCGAATGCCGTCGTTGCCGCCAAACACCGTCACGCCCCTGTCGCGGCAGACCTTGAGCGGCGGAACCGGGCACGAAGGCGGTGCGCTCGTCAGCAGCGCCACGCGCAGTTGCGCAATCCGGTCGATCAACGCGTCGCGCGCCCGCTCCGGCAACGCGCCCAGACAAAACGCGTGACTCACGACAACCTGACCTTGCATGCCGAGCGCCTGCACGCGATCGAGCAGCAGTTTCAGCGTGAACGCCCCGACCTCGCCGGGTTCGTGCAGATGAATATCGATCGGCTTGCGATGGCGCTCCGCCAGTGCGAACGTGGCATCGAGCGAGGCCACGGGATCGCCGTCGATCAGCGCCGGGTCGAGCGCACCGAGCACGTCGGCGCCGGCCGCCAGCGCGCTGTCGAGCAGTTCGACCGTCCCCGGCCGGATCAGCATGCCCGACTGCGGAAACGCGACGATCTGCAGGTCGAGGACATCGCGCAGCGTCTGCCGCGTGGCCAGCACGCCTTCGAGGTAACGCAGTCGCGCGTCGGTATCGATGTCGACATGGGTCCGCAGGCGCGTCGTACCGGCCTGCACGAATGCGCGCGCCAGCGCGAGCGACTGGGCGCCGGCATCGTGACCCGAGGTCCTGCGCCATTCGCGCTCGTTGGCGATGCGGTCGGTAAGCAGCGGCCCAACCTCGTTGCGATACCACGGGCGGCCCCAGTTGCTCTTGTCGAGGTGCGTGTGGCCCTCGACGAAACCGGGCAGCAGCAGCCCGGCGCCGCCGTCGACGACCGGTACGCCCGGCTGTGCCGCGACGTGGGGTCCGATTGCCTCGATGCGGCCATCGGCGAGCGCGACGCCAACGCGCTGGCCGTCGGCCAGCCTGACGTTGGAGAGATGAAGCGCGGAAGTCGTGAATGTCATGCCGATTCTCCTTGAAGCATCGCAGGATCTTATCGATTCGGCCGGATATTCAAAGATTAGATGTTCTACGTAAGCGGCTCGCGTGGGCCGCTCTCGACGTCACGTGCGTAAATGAGGCATGCTCGGCGAGCGTGGGCAGGTTCTGTCTGGGCCTACCCGGCAATCAGGAGGTGGAGGCAGGAGGGCCGGCCTTGCC